>JBEKLJ010000007.1:0-33526 GCA_050010255.1 Bryobacteraceae bacterium | reverse complement strand
CGCTGGCGCGCTCGGAGAAGTTCCTCGCGTTGCTGCCGCGCGATGGCCGCACGAACTTCTCGGCGGTTGTGTACCAAAGCCTGGGGACGCTGCTCTCGACGCTGGCTCAGAACCTCACGCCCGAGCAGCGCCAGACCCTGGAGGCCGCCGCGGCGCCCTCGGCCGTGGTCGCCTACGGCGGGCCGGACCGCGTCGAAGTGGCCAGCGTCGGGACGTTCTTCGGGCTGCGCCTGGAACAACTGCTGAGCTTGGGCGCCGCCGGCGGGCGCCACCACGTTGCGCCCGCCGGCCAGCACCGCCCCGGCCACGGGAGCTGATGGGAATGGAAGACGGCAAACCCGTCATCGAACTCGACGGCCTGGTGGTCCGCTTCGGCCAGCGGACGATCCTGGACAGCCTCAATGGCTCGCTCACCGGGCGAGCCATCGGGCTGTTAGGTCCCAATGGGGCGGGGAAATCCACGCTCATCAACACGCTGCTGGGCTTCTACCGCCCCGCGCGCGGCACCGCGCGCGTTTTCGGCCACGACATCCGGACGGGCTTGCGGCAGGTGCGCAGCCTGATCGGCTACATGCCGGAGAACGATTCCTACATTGGCGAGATGAGCGCGGTGGAGTTCGTTCGCTACATGGCCGAGCTCTCCGGTTTGCCTCCGGGCGCGGCGATCGAGCGCGCGCACGAGGCGCTGTTTTACGTGGGCTTGGGCGAGGCGCGCTATCGCAAGCTGCGCGAGTACTCTCTCGGCATGAGGCAACTGGCCAAGCTCGCCCAGGCCATCGTGCACGGCCCGCGGCTGCTGTTCCTGGACGAGCCGACCAACGGTCTGGATCCCCCGGCGCGCCAGCGCATGATCCGCCTGATCCGCGACGTCCGCGAGCGCGGCAACCTGTACCTCCTGCTCTGTTCGCACCTGCTCAGGGACGTCGAGGAGACCTGCGAGGAGGTCCTCATCCTGAAGCAGGGCCGCATTGTCCACTATGCGAACCTCGAGGAAGAACGGAAGCTCAACCGCCGGTTTCTCGAGCTGGAGACCGACGGCGAGGGCGGGCCGTTCGCCGACGGGCTGCGCCGCCTGGGCTGCGAGTGCGCCGTCACCGGCGACCGCCGCGTGAAGATGGTGCTCACCGAGGGCGTCGAGATCCGCGACCTGTACCGCGTCGCCTCCGAGCGCGGCCTCACCATTCGGCGACTCAGTTACAAGCGCGACAGCCTGGAGGACATCTTCCTGAAGGCCATGGAGAACGGCAATGGGCGCTAACCGCGCGGCAGGGCGCCTGCGGCGCAGAAGCGGCGCGTGGCAACCGGGGCCTGCGTTCTTGTCCCTGCGTCGTGAGAGGAGCGTTAACCGCGCGGCAGGGCGCCTGCGGCGCAGAAGCGGCGCGTGGCAACCGGGGCCTGCGTTCTTGTCCCTACGTCGTGAGAGGAGCTGCGCCCATGGCGGTCTATAAGCGAGGCTACGAGCCCTATGCGGGCACGCTGACGCCCCAGTGGTCGCGCTTTCTGCTCATCGCGCGCAGCTCCTGCCGCCACGTGTTCGACTCCAAGTTCATGATCACGTTCTTCGTCGTCGCCTTCATCTATCCGGTGGTCATGGCCATACTGCTGTACTTGCCGCACAACGCCGGCGCGGCCGCCCTGCTCCAAGGCAGGAGGGTCCTGTCGCCGGACGCCGGGGCGTTTCTCAAGTTCCTCTCCTGGCAGGGCACGCTGGCGTTCATGCTCGCCGGCTTTCTCGGCCCCGGCCTGGTGGCGCCGGACCTGGCGAACAACGCCCTGCCGCTGTACTTCTCGCGGCCGTTCTCGCGCGCCGAATACGTTCTGGGGAAGGCGGCCGTGCTGGCCATCCTGATCTCGGCCATCACCTGGGCCCCGGGGCTGCTGCTGTTCGGCTTCGCGGCGTATCTCGAAGGCGGGGCCTGGCTGGCGGCCAACCTGTGGATGGTTCCGGCGCTGCTGGCGGCCTCCTGGATCTGGATCGTCGCGCTGTGCCTGCTGGCCATGGCGACCTCGGCCTGGGTGCGCTGGCGGATCGCCGCCGGCGCGCTGATCTTCGGCCTGTTCTTCGTCGTCGCCGGATTCGGCGAGGCCATCAACCACAACCTGCACACTCGCGCCGGCAACCTGGTCAACATCGCCGCGATAATCGGGACCATCTGGCACTGGCTGTTCGGCGTCCCGCCGGACACCGGCCTTTCGCCCGGGGCCGCTCTGCTGGCGCTGACGGCCGGCTGCGGGGCCTGCTACTGGCTGCTGGCGCGCAAGCTGCGCGCCTACCACGTGGAGCGCGCATGAACGGCCAGGACGGGATCGTCTTCGAGGACGTCTCGAAGTTCTACGGCGAGGTGCTGGGCGTCAACCGCGTGAGCCTCTCGATCCCGCCCGGCATCACCACGCTGGTCGGCCCCAACGGCTCCGGCAAGACCACCCTCATGAACCTGATGACGGGGCTGGTGCAACCCTCCTCCGGCCGCATCCGCGTGCTGGGCATTCCGCCGGCCGACTCCGAGAAGCTGTTTCGCTTCACCGGCTACTGCACGCAGTTCGACGCGTTCCCGCGCGCGCTGACCGGCTTCGAGTTCATTCACTCCTACCTGCGGCTGCACGGCATGTCGCGCGCCCAGGCCGAGCAGTTGACCGTGAAGGCGCTGGAGCGCGTCAACCTGGCCGAGGCGGCGCACCGCCGCGTCGCCTCTTACAGCAAGGGCATGCGGCAGCGCATCAAGCTGGCGCAGTCGATCGCGCACCAGCCCACGGTGTTGGTGCTCGACGAGCCGCTGAACGGACTCGACCCCATGGCGCGGGCCGAGGCGATCACACTCTTCCGGGCGCTGGCCTCGGAGGGGCTTTACGTTGTCATCTCCAGCCACATCCTGCACGAGGTGGACCGCATCTCCGACCAGGTGGTGCTCTTGAGCAACGGGTACGTGGTGGCCGAGGGCCAGATCCAGGCCGTGCGCGGGGAGATGCACCAGGAGCACCCTCTGCAAATCCTCGTTCGCACCAAGCAGCCGGCCCTGCTGGCCTCGCGGCTGTTCTCCCAGGACCACGTCGCCGAGGTCCGCGTCCACCACGACCGCCAGGGTCTGCTGGTTCTGACGCGCGCCCCCGAGCTGTTCTACCGGCTGCTCCAGGAGTTAGTGGTCGAGGGCGCCATCGAGCTGGACTCGGTCGCGCCGGCCGACGACGACGTCAACTCGGTTTACGAATATCTGATCGGAGACGGGGGAGGCGCCGCATGATCTCGCGATACCCATGGCGGCTTTGGGGCGCGCAGATCGCCGCCATTCTGCGGCTGGAGGTGAAGCGCAGCCTGGCCTCCCGCCGGGCCATCGCCGTCTACCTGCTGGCGTCGATGCCGGTGTTCATCTTCGCGCTCCACGCCGTCGCGCACCTTGAGGGTTGGAGGCGCTGCAGCGGCCGGGAGGATCTGATGGCTTACGCCACCGTGTTCCAGATCTTCTCCCTGCGGCTGGCGGTCTTCTTCGGCTGCGTGGTGGTCTTTCTGAATCTGTTCCGCGGCGAGGTGCTCGAGAAGACGCTGCACTACTACTTTCTCGCTCCCGTGCGCCGCGAAGTGGTCGTCGTGGGGAAGTACCTGGCGGGCGTCGTGACCACCGTGGCGGTGTTCGGCGCAAGCACGCTTCTGTCCTACCTGATCCTGTGCCAGCACCTGGCGCTGACCGAGAATCGCGCCGTGGTCCCCTGGGCGCTGGGCCAGACCGCGGCGTATGTGGGCGTCACCGTGCTCGCCTGCCTGGGCTACGGCGCCGTGTTCCTGGCTCTGGGAATGCTCTTCCGCAATCCGATCGTCCCCGCCATCTCGGTGCTCGTCTGGGAGCTGTTCATCGTCTTCTACCCGCCCGTGCTCAAGAAGATCAGCGTGATCTTTTATCTTGAGTCGCTGTGCCCGGTGCGCGTGCCCTTTGACAACGCCGGCCAGTTGTTCGCCATCCCGGCCGACCCGACGCCGGCCTACCTGGCGGTGCCCGGACTGCTGTTGCTGACAGCGGCCGTGCTGGTCTACGCGAGCCTGCGGGTCCGCAAGACGGAGATCAACTACGGCACGGAGTAGGCGCGATCTTCTCACACCGTTCGACGCGAGGCGCCGCAGGCGCTTTGCCGGGCGGTTTGCGCTCGGATGGGTCGGCTTCCCGAGGAACGCCACGGCGTAGCCGTACTATGGACCGGTACTGGTACTAAGGCAAACGGTCGTTTCGGGTCGCGCGGGCCGCAGCTGCGTGTCCTGGCTTCTGACCCGGCGGGGCAGGGTGGCGCCACCGAGTGGCCGTCTCAGCTTGGGCGGGGACAGTATCCAGAGCTACTATCCAAATGATAACTGTAGTTAGCATTGCAGCACCGTGTTCGGGTGATTACTTTCTTGCTATATCTGCGCCTCCGTGACCCGTTGCAAGGCCGATTCTGACCATTTCCTCCCACGCGAAAATGTTAGAAACACTGTGGTGAACGGCGGTCATTCGGTGTACAATCGGGAACCGACGATACCCCTGAAGATACCGTGGGGAGGACGTGCCGATGACCAACACAACCACTCCAGCCGAATCCCTAGGCGCCCAGTCTGCGGGTGCCGCGTTTTATCGTTGGGAGGTTCCCGACAAGCCGGTTGTGATCCACATCAGCCTCGACCTGGTTGATCGCCTGGAGCGTGAGGCCCTCGAGAGCTTCAAGGCGGTGACCAAGCGCGGCTCGGAGATAGGCGGTGTTTTTGGGGGCCGTGTGGTTGCAGGCGCCCCGCAGGGCATCTACCTCGAGCGCTATGAGCCTGTCGAATGTGAGTACTCGCGCGGTCCTCTCTACATGCTCGCGGATGCCGACAAGCTGCGCCTTAGGGAGGCGATCGAGAGGGTGAAGAGCGGTGGGCAGGCCCTGGTGGGCTGCTTCCGCAGTAACACACGCAGCTCCATCGCCCTGGACGAAGAGGACTTGGCTTTGGCGCAGCAGTTCTTCTCCGACCCTAGCCAGGTCTTTCTGCTGGTCAGGCCATTCTCGATGAAGCCCAGCCTGGGCGCGTTCTTCTTCTGGGAGGGCGGCCGTATCGAGGCCGAGGCGTCCTATCTCCAGTTCCCGTTCAAGCGGGCCGAACTGCTGAAAAGCTTCGCGAACTCCATCGTCTCCGCCCCGGAGAAGCCCGTCGAGGCCCCGGCTGCTCCCAAGGAGCCGCTGGTCATGCCTAAGCGCGAGGAGCGTGCTCCGGTCAGTGCCCCGGTGTCCTTCAAGCGGGAGGAGCCCAAGCCGGCCCCCATCATCCCGCCACCTCGGGAACAGCCAGCGCCGCCGCCGTTGGTTCGCGAGCAGCCGAAGCCGCCTGTGGCGCCGCCGCCGATGCGTGGACAGCCAGCGCCACCGCCACCGCCTCCAGTGCTGAGGCGGGAGGAGACCAAGCCGCCGGTGGTTGCCCCCAAGCGCGAGGAGCCCGCGCCGCCTCCGCCCCCGCCGCCCATTCTGAAGCAGGAGGAACGCCAGGCGCCGGTGGTTGCCCCGCCCAAACGGGAAGAGCGGTTGGGCGCTCCCCTCGGTTTGAAACGCGAGGAGCGGCCGCCCATCGTTCCGGTGCCGCCGCACCGCGAAGAGCGCGCGGCCGGCCCGGCCGCTATTCCGAAGGAGCCAGTGAAGGAGCCGCCTGCGCCTCCGGTCATGGTCAGGAAAGAGGAGCGGCCGCAGGCGCCGCCGGTTGTACCCGTTCCCCCGAAGCGGGAGGAGAAGCCGGCCGTTACGGTCAAGAAGGAAGAGAAGCCGGTTGTGGCGCCGATCGCTCTGAAGCGCGAAGAGCCGCCCGCCGAGGTCGAGGCGCGGCCGCCTGTGCAGCCGGCCGCCGTGAAGCCGGCTGAAGTCGGAGCGCCAGCCAGGAAGGAAGAGCCGGCGCCCGTGAAGGTTCAGCCGGCAGCCGCAGTGCTCGCCGAGCCGGTTGAGGGGAAGCCCGGTCTGTTCAAGCGCCTGAGGTGGGTCATGGCCGCCGTCGTGCTTCTGGCCGCGGGCGGCGGTTACTTCTACTACCGCTCCACCGTCGCGCCCCCCCAGCAGGCCGGCTCACCGTCGGATAACACCCTGGGTCTCAAGGTTGAGCGCAACGCCGGTCAGTTGCAACTGAGCTGGAACGGCAGCGCCAAGCTGATCGCGACGGCCACGCGTGCCACGCTGTCGATCACTGACGGAGACCACAGGGAGGACGTGGATCTGGACCTCGCGCTGCTCCGCAAGGGCAGCATCATCTACTCTCCGATCAGCACCGACGTCAACTTCCGTCTCGAAGTCACGGACCTGAAGAGCCGCAAGAGCGTCAGTGAGTCCGTGCGCGTACTGGCGGGCCGTCCGTCACCTGGGGTGGTCGCTGCTGCACCTTCCGCGGCAAAGCCTGGGCCCAACCCGGCTGAGCAGAGACCGGCGGCGCCGCTGTCAACGGTGGCGACCGCGCAGCCGCCCGCGGCCCAGCAACCGGCAGCGCCTCCCCCGCCCGCACCTAAGGTTCTGGCTGGCCCTGCCGTGACGGCCCAGGTGCCCAGGCAGGGCTCCCTGGCCGAGCGCCTCCGCGCACCGGAACAGCAGGAGATGCCAGCTCCGCCGACCATCAGCTCCGGCGGAGGAGTGCCGTCCCGCCCGGCGTTACCGGCTCAGACTCCGCCCGCGGCAGCGCCAGCTCCCGTTTCTGCACCGGCACAGGCGCCGACACAACAACAACAGCCAGCACAGCAGGCGCAGACTCCGGCGCCCCAGGCGCCCGCCGCGCCGGCGGTGAGGACCGGCGGCCAGGTCCAGGAGGCGCGCTTGGTGCAGCGCATCGCGCCGACCTATCCGCCGTTGGCGCGTCAGACGCGTGTCTCCGGGATCGTGCGTGTCCAGGCCGTGATCGGCAAGGACGGGAGGGTGAGGAGGGCGACCGCGGTCAGTGGGCCGCCGCTGCTGCGCTCGGCCGCAGTCCAGGCCGTGCAGCGCTGGGTTTACACCCCGGCGATGCTGAACGGCGAGACGATCGAGGCTGAGACGCAGGTGGATATCAACTTCTTGCCGTGAGTCGGGGCGGGCCGGGGCCCGCCCTCGCGTAGCCCGATCTGATCTGTTCGGCGTCCGGCGTCTGCTGGCACGTTGTTCCCGTGTTGCTGATCCCCGCCCCTCTTCGCTCCGGCACGCGGATGCTAGAGTAGAAAAGACCTGCCGTGAACCCCGTGCCTCCCAGTGCGATGCTGTCGCTCATCTCGACCTCGATCGGCGTCGCTGGCGCGGTGCTGGGCGTCTATTCCCTCGGCAGCGCACCGCGGAAGATTGTCCCCTTCAGCGGCGGGCTGTTGATTGGGATTGCGCTCTTCGGGGTCTTTCCGGAGCTTGCCGAAAGCTACGGGTGGCTCGGCGGCGTGGCGGTGCTGGCCGCGGGCCTTGGAGTGCTCTGGGCGTTTGGCCGCTATGTATATCCGGTCTGCCCTTCCTGCTCGCCCCGGCATGATCACGAACAGTGCGCCCGCGCGCTGCACGGGTTCGCGCTGCCGCTGGCCGTGGCCGCGTCGCTGCACGCGTTCCTGGACGGGGTGGCGATCTCCGCCTCGCAGCAGGACCACGCGGGCGGCCTGGGGACGGTCGTGTTGCTGGGCGTGACGCTCCACAAGATTCCCGAGGGCATCGCGCTGGGCATCATGCTGCGTGCCGCCCTCACTTCACGGCTGCAAGCGCTGGGTCTCTCGGTGGTCGTCGAGACCATCACCTTCGTGGGAGCCGTGCTGGAGTCGGCCGTCACGGACCGCTTCGGGGTTGCCTGGGTGGCGTACGCCCTGGCGCTGGCTGGCGGCAGTTTCCTCTACCTGGGCTTCCACGCCGTTCACGGCGAATGGCGCCGGCGCGGGAGGCCTGCGTTCGTGCCCGCGCTAACGGGCGCCGCAGGCGCCGCCGCCCTCCAGCAAGGGCTGCGGGTCTTCCTGCACTGACGCCAGCCCGATCTTCTCACACGCCTTCGAAGCGAGGCGCCGGGCGTCGGCTGAAGCCGACGCTGCAAGCTGAAGCTCGCGCCACGACAGGAGCCGCGCCGGCTTTCAGACGGATCACAGGCGGTTTGGTTGCGGCTATGCCGCGCTATGAGAAGATCGGGCTAGTGTCAGTCTCGCCGCTGCCCGTAGTAGGCTCCGGGGCCGTGCTTGCGCCGGAAGTGCTTCTCGAGCAGGGCAGAGGAGATCGGGCGCGCCGCCTGGTCGAGCGTTACGGTTTGAAAGGCCATCGCGGCGATCTCTTCCAGGACCGCCGCGTTGTGCGCCGCCTGGGCCGCCGATGCGCCCCAGGTGAACGGTCCGTGGCAGGCCACCAGCACGGCCGGAACGTCCAGCGCATCCAGCCCGCGGAAGCGCTCAACGATGAGCTGGCCGGTGCTCTCTTCGTAGCCCGCCTCGAGCTCCTGCGGCTCGATGCCTCTGGTCACGGGCACCGGGCCGTGGAAGTAGTCGGCATGCGTCGTGCCGAAGCAGGGAATCTCGCGGCAGGCCTGCGCCCAGGCAGTGGCGCACCGCGAGTGCGTGTGAGCGACGCCCCCGATGGCGCGGAACTCGCGGTACAAGACCAGGTGCGTCGGCAGATCCGAGGACGGCCGCAGCGCGCCCTCCACCACGTGGCCGTCCAGGTCCGTCACCACCAGGTCGGCGGGCCGCAGCGTCTCGTACGGCACGCCGCTGGGCTTGATCACCACCAGGCCCTCCTGGCGGGCGATGCCGCTGGCGTTGCCGAAGGTGTAGATCACCAGGCCGCGCCGCACCAGTTCCCGGTTGGCCTCGAAGACTTCTTCCCGCAGCGCTTCCAGCATGATGAATCAGCGTAGCGCACCGGCTCGGCGGTCCGCACGCGGACGCGGCAACCCGCGCCCGGCGGCCGCGACTGCCTCCACGACGGCGCGCGCTTTCAGCATGGCTTCGTCGAACTCCGCTTCGGGGTCCGAGAGAGCGACGATCGCGCCGCCGGTTCCCACCGCGACCTCGCCGGATGTGAACACCGCGATCCGGATCACGATATTGAGATCCGCCGAGCGGTCCAACCCCAGATACCCCAGGCCAGCCGATCGAGACAGCGCGGCAAGGAGGAAGCCACCATCAGCGAGTGATAGCGGACGGCCTCGAAGCCCTGCGGCAGGCCGGCGAACAAGTCCGCGCCCTGATGGAAGATCCTGCTCAGGCGGCCGTGGACGGGCTCCGGCGCAACCACCACTTCCGCTCCCGCGAAGTGGGCAATGCCCTGGTGTCCCAGACAGACCCCCAGGATCGGGACTTCCAGCTCGAGCACCACGCGCCGGCAGATGCCGAAGTCCCGCGCCCTCTCGGGGCGGCCGGGGCCCGGCGAGATCACCACGTTGTCGAAGCCCAGGCCAACGAGTTCTTCCCAGCCGAGCTCGTCGTTGCGGACCACGATGGGTTCCCGTCCGTTGACGGACGTAAGCAGGTGCTTCAGGTTGAAAGTGAACGAGTCGTAGTTGTCGAGAAGAAGCGTGCGGGTTTTCAACCCAGCCTCGTCCGGCGGCCGCTCACGGCCAACTGCACTGGTTCTCGAATGGCGGCGCGGAGGCGGTGAAACCGGCTTGAGGGACGGCGGGGCGCCCTCCGCGGAGCGCGGGGGTTCCGTCGAACGACCACGCAAACTCCGGCTCGACGCCCGCCTGCTCCAGCTTGCCGCGGAAGACGGGAGCGTCATAGGAGGCGGTCTGGAACTGCGCGCCGCGGTGGCCGAGCGAGTAACCGCCCGGGATGGTGGAGCAGTTGAAAGTGAACAGGCAGCCGCCTCCCTGCGCCAGCGCCACGCAAGTCTCCCAGCTCTCCCGGGTGCTCACGAACGGCAGCGTGGAGGGCGAGTAGATGCCGTGAAGGGCGACCGTGGCGATGAACTCCTGGGTTGTAGGGCCGAGCGCTGGGCCCGGCAGCTTCGCTCCCGGGGCGGGCTTCAGCCTCGGTATTCCGAGAATGCCCGCTTCCCGCCCGCAGGTCCGCCGCAAGTAGTCCTCGTGCAGCAGGAGCATCGTCCAGTCGCGCCTCCAGTCCGCCAGGCCGGACAGCACGCCCATGCCCAACCAGCGGACTCCCGCCGACAGCGCGCGCTCGCACGCATCCAGCCGGTATGCGAAGTTCGTCTTCTTGGTGGCGCCCGGGTGAAGCTGGCCGTAGCGCTCCCGGTCGTAGGTCTCCTGCCAGAGCACGGAGAAGGACAGGCCCGCAGCGAGCAGCCTGCGGTACTCGGCTTCCTCCAGCGCCTCCGTGCTGATTCCGACGGCGCCGCCTCCGCGCTGCTCGAGGATTCGCCGGACCAGCTCCACCTGACGGCACATCGAGTCCACGCGAACGCGAGGGTCGGTCGCATAGACCAGCTCCAGGACCCGCAGGCCCTTCTCTTCGATCAGGTGCTCGGCCTCGCGCGCCAGCTCCCCGTCCGTCAGTCGCAGCCGCTCGACTTCGAGGCCCTTGTTTCCGGAGCGGTAGTTGCAGTAGAGGCAGTCCTCGCCGCAGATGCTGGTTACGTACACGGGCACGATGGCATAGACGCGATTGGCGAACAGCTCCCCGCGCACCCGCCGGGAACGCTCCAGAATGGCTCGGTCGAGCGCGCCCCCCCGGCCGAGCTCGGCGGCGCCGAGCACGCCGGCGAGGCGGCGGTCCTGCGGCGCAGCGGAGTTCACGGTGGCCAGAGCCTCCGCCTCGGACGGGCCGCCATCGGCGAGCGAATGCCAGAGTTCGGAATGCCGGTCGGAGAACATCGGATATTGTTCCATTCTCGCATTTCGCGCTCGGGTGTTCCTCACTCACTGCCATTCACCGAACGCGGCCGGCGCGTTATTCTGGGTGCTTAGCGCGCCGTCGGAATATGCCGGAAATCAAACGCCCCGCCGCCGAAGATCTCAACCCGCAGGAGACCCGGGAGTGGATCGAGGCGCTGGATCAGCTCATTGACGAGGCCGGAGCGGACCGCGCCGCGTTCCTGCTGGAGCGGCTGGCGAACCGCGCGCAAGCGCTGGGCGCCGCGCCGCAGTACCGCGTCAACACGCCCTACGTCAACACCATTCCGGTTGAGGACCAGACGCCGTTTCCGGGCGACCGGGCGCTAGAGCGGCGGCTGAAGAGCCTGATTCGCTGGAACGCGCTGGCCATGGTGGTGCGCGCCAACAAGTACGACCCCGGCATCGGCGGGCACATCTCCAGCTACGCTTCGCTGGCCACGCTGGTCGAAATCGGCTTCAATCATTTCTTCCGGGCGTCTTACGGCCAGGAGCCGGGCGACCTGGTCTATCTGCAAGGGCATTCGTCGCCGGGCTATTACGCGCGCGCGTATCTCGAGGGCCGGCTCACCGATGAGCACCTGCGCAACTTCCGCCACGAGTTGCGCGAGACCCCTGGTCTCTCCTCCTATCCGCACCCCTGGCTGATGCCGGACTTCTGGCAGTTCCCGACCGTCTCCATGGGCCTGGGGCCGATCAATGCCATCTACCAGGCGCGGTTCCTGAAGTACCTGGAGCACCGCGGGCTGCTTCAGCCCAGCCCGCGCAAGGTCTGGGCGTTCCTGGGCGACGGTGAGATGGACGAGCCGGAATCGACCGGCTCCATCCGCATCGCCGCCAACGAGAAGCTGGACAACCTGATCTTCGTCGTCAACTGCAACCTGCAGCGGCTGGACGGGCCGGTGCGCGGCAACGGCAAGATCATCCAGGAGCTCGAGGCCCTCTTCGCCGGCGCGGGCTGGAACGTCATCAAGGTGATCTGGGGCTCGGGCTGGGACCCGCTGCTAGCCAAGGACACGAGCGGCCTCCTGGTCCAGCGGATGAACGAGTGCGTAGACGGCGAATACCAGGCCTTTATCGTGCGCGGCGGCGCCTACATTCGCAAGGAGTTCTTCGGCAAGTACCCCGAGCTGCTCGAGCTGGTGGCGGACCTGACCGATGAACAGCTTGCCAAGCTCCCTCGCGGCGGGCACGATCCCGAGAAGGTCTTCAACGCTTACCAGCGCGCCGTCGAGCACACCGGCACGCCCACCCTGATCCTGGCCAAGACCGTCAAGGGATACGGACTCGGCGAGGCGGGCGAGGGCCGCAACGTCACCCATCAGCAGAAGAAGCTGAATGAAGAGGAGATGGCCTCCTTCTGCCGCCGCTTCGACATCCCCATCACCGCGGAACGGCTGCACGAGGTTTCCTTCTACCGCCCGCCGGATGACAGTCCGGAGATCCAGTATCTACAGGCGCGGCGGCGCGAGCTCGGGGGTTACCTTCCCCAGCGCAAGCCGCGCCCGATCGCGCTCGAGGCGCCGCCGCTCGACTACTTTGAGGAGACGATCACCGGCTCGAAGGGCCGCGAGGTGTCCACCACCATGGCCTTTGTCCGCGTGCTCACGCTCCTGCTGCGGCACCCCCAGCTCGGCCCGCACATCGTTCCGATCGTCCCCGACGAGGCGCGCACGTTTGGGATGGAGTCGCTGTTTCGCCAGATCGGCATCTATGCGAGCCAGGGGCAGCTCTATCATCCGGTGGACCAGGAGATGTTTCTCTACTACCGGGAATCGACGAGCGGGCAGATCCTGGAGGAGGGCATCACCGAGGCCGGCTCGATGGCCTCCTTCACCGCCGCGGGCGCCTCTTACGCCACCTGCGGCGTGCCCATGATCCCCATCTTCACCTACTACTCGATGTTCGGATTGCAGCGGATGGGGGACCTGATCTGGGCATTCGCCGACGCGCGCGGCAAAGGATTCCTGGTCGGGGCCACCGCGGGCCGGACCACGCTGGCCGGAGAGGGGCTGCAACATCAGGACGGTCACAGCCAACTGCTGATGACCGTCATCCCGACCTGCGCCTGCTACGACCCGGCCTTCGCCTACGAGATCGCGGGCATCGTCCAGGACGGCTTGCGCCGCATGTACCAGCAGAACGAGGACCTGTTCTACTACTTCACGGTCTCGAACGAGAACTACGCGCAGCCGCCGATGCCCGAGGGCGCGCGCGAAGGCATTCTGCGCGGCCTCTACAGGTACAAGGCCGCGCCGAACGGCAAGGCGGTGGCGCAACTGTTCGGCAGCGGCGCGCTGGTGAACGAAGCGCTCAAGGCCCAGCAGATCCTGGCCGAGAAGTATAACCTGGCCGCCGACGTATGGAGCGTCACCAGCTACAACGAGCTGCGGCGCCAGGCGCTGGCGATTGAGCGCTGGAACCGGCTGCATCCGGCCGAAGCGCCCCGGCGCTCCTATCTGGAGGAAGCGCTCGCGGGCGCGGAGGGCCCCATCGTCGCCTCGACCGATTACATGAAGGCGGTCGCGGACCAGATTGCGCCGTGGCTGGCGGGCCGGCTGGTTTCACTCGGCACCGACGGCTTCGGCCGCAGCGACAACCGCGAGCATCTGCGCCAGTTCTTCGAGGTGGGCGCCAATCACATCGCCGCCGCCGTGCTGGCGCGCCTGGCGCGCCAGGGCCAGTTCGACGCTGCGGAGGCGCGCAACGCCATCCGGGACCTGGGCATCGATCCGGAGCGCATCGACCCGGCGCGCGCCTGAAGCGCCTCGCCCGCTCTTCGCCCCAGGAGCCGCAGACCCGGCCCTTACTTCTGCAACAGAAAGTTCCCGACGAACATGGCGTCGATGCCGGAGGAGTAGAAGCTCCGCACCGCGTCCCGCGGCGTGCACACCAGCGGGTCGCCGAAGAGGTTGAAGGAAGTGTTGTAGAGCACCGGCAGCCCGGTCGCCTTGCCGGCGGCGTGGAGCAGGCGCCAGTAGAGCGGGTTGTCGTCCTCGCGCACGGTGTGCACGCGCACCAGGTCGCCGGAGAGAATCGCGCTCTCGAAGGTCTTCCGGTGCTCCGGCCGCACCCGACCCACGCTGGCCAGAAACCGCGCGTTTTGCCCCGCCTCGAAGTAGTTCGAGCACAACTCGGCGGGCACCGAGGCGGCGAACTTGCGGAACGGCTCGCGGTGCTTGATGTAGGTGTTCAGGTTCTCGCTCGAGTACGGGTTGAGTGGCGAGGCCAGAATCGAGCGGTTCCCCAGCGCGCGCGGGCCGAACTCCATCCGCCCCTGCATCCAGGCCACGATCTTGTGGTCGTTGAGCTCCCCGACGGCCGTGTCCATCAGTTCGCCCGAAGTCAGCAGGTAGCGGAACCGCAGCTTGCAGTTCTCCAGCACCTGCTTGATCTCTTCGGGCCCGTACTCCGGGCCCAGGCAGAGGTTGCCCATGCCCACGCGCTCGCTGCGCTGGTAGACGGTGTGCCACGCGTAGAACACCGCACCGAGCGCGGTGCCCGCGTTGCCCGCCGCGGGCTGTACGAACACGTTGCGCCAGCCGGGCGCGCGTTCCAGGCGCGAGACCAGCAGCGCGTTCAGCATCAGCCCGCCCGCCAGGCAGAGGTTTTCGCCCGAGCCGGCCATCGCCACCACGGCCTGCTCGATGGCGCGCTGCACGCCCGCGGCCAGCGTCGCGCGCAGGGACGCGGGCACCGGCGCGCCGTCCTCCAGTCCCAGCCGCTCGTAGAACTTCGCGCTGAAGCCGCCATGGCTCGGCCGGTCGGCGTCGAAGAAGCTGCGGTCGATGCGCGGCCAGCCCGCTGGGGAGATCCGCAGGACCTCGCAGAAGAGAGCCGCCAGCTCCTCACCGCCGGCGGCCGAAAGCCACTGCAACTTGTGCGGGTCGGCGGACGGATCGAAACCGGCCAGCTCGGTGACGCGGCGGTAGAGGTCGCCCAGCGAATCCGGGTAGTACTGCTCCTCTTCGAGCGTGAGCTGGTTGCCTCGCGCGCGCCAGCGGGCGCCGCAGCGGAAATCGCCGGCGCGGTCCAGCGTCAGAACCGTCGCTTCCTGGAAGGGCGAGGGATAGAATGCGGAGGCCGCGTGCGCCGTGTGGTGGTCCACTAGCACCACGCGGCTGTTCGGAAACCTCGCGCGCAGCGCCAGGTGCTGTGCCGCTTCCGGACCGACCGCCAGCGGACGGACGATCGCCACGCAATCCACTTCCTCAGCCTTGGCGCCGGCCAGCCCCAAGCACATCGCAACCGCTTCCTCGGGCAGCTCGCCCGGGCGCAGGCTCCGCGCCAGCTTGCGCTGCTCCACCGCGCCCACCAGCGCGCCGTCTTTCAGTACCGCGGCCGCGGCGTCGCTCAGGATTCCGCCAATTCCTAGAATCAGCATTAAGACTCCAGTCAATAGCTGCCAGCTATCAGCTTCCAGCTACCAGATGCAGCGCGCGGTGGCGGCGGACCGGGTCACTTCTGGGTGCCCTTCGACTGCAAAGACTTCTCGATCTTGGCCCAGGTGTCCCGCAGCGCCACCGTCCGGTTGAACATCAGCTTCCCCGGCGCCGAGTCCGGGTCCACGCAAAAATAGCCCAGCCGCTCGAACTGACAGCGGCTGCCAGGCGTTGCCGCGGCCAAACCGGGTTCGAGCTTGCAGCCCGTGAGCGCCTCGAGCGAGTGCGGGTTCAAGTCCGCGGCGAAGTCGCGTCCCTCCTCTTCTCCCGGGTTCTCCCGCGTAAAGAGGGTATCGTACAAGCGCACCTCTGCGTCGATGGCATGAGCGGCCGAGACCCAGTGGATGGTGGACTTCACTCTCCGCCCATCCGGCGCATTACCGCCCCGGGTGGCCGGATCGTAAGTGCAGTGGAGCTCGACAATCTCACCCGTCTTTTCATCCTTGACCACGCCGGTACAAGTAACGAAGTAAGCATAGCGCAGCCGGACTTCGCGGCCGGGGGCCAGCCGGAAATATTGCTTCGGCGGGTCCTCGCGGAAATCATCCCGCTCAATGTAGAGCACCCGGGAGAAAGGCACTCTGCGCGTGCCCATGCTGGCGTCCTCGGGGTTGTTGACTGCCTCCACCTCTTCCACCAGATCCTCCGGGAAGTTATCGATGACCACCCGCAGCGGCCGCAACACGGCCATTACCCGCGGCGCGCGTTGGTTCAAATCCTCCCGGACGAAGTGCTCGAGCAGCGAAAGCTCGTTGGTGCTGTTCGCCTTCGCCACGCCGATCCGTTCGCAGAAACTGCGGATCGCCTCCGGGGTGTAGCCGCGCCGCCGCATCCCGCAGATGGTCGGCATGCGGGGATCGTCCCAGCCGCTGACGTGCCCCTTCTGCACCAGCGTGAGCAGCTTGCGCTTGCTCATGACGGTGTAAGTGAGGTTGAGCCGAGCGAACTCTATCTGCTGGGGATGATAGATGCCCAACTGCTCTATGAACCAGTCGTATAGCGGCCGGTGATCCTCGAATTCCAGCGTGCAGATCGAGTGCGTGACCCGCTCGATGGAATCGGACTGGCCGTGCGTATAGTCGTACATCGGATAGATGCACCACTTATCGCCCGTGCGATGGTGCTCGGCGTGGACAATCCGGTATAGAACGGGGTCCCGCATGTTCAGGTTAGGCGAGGCCATGTCGATCTTGGCGCGCAGGGTCCGGACACCGTCCGGGAACTCGCCCGCCCGCATCCGCTCGAACAGCTCCAGGTTCTCTTCCACCAAGCGGTTCCGATACGGGCTCTCTTTGCCCGGCTCGGTCAAGGTCCCCCGGTACTCCCTGACTTGGTCCGCGGTCAAATCGCAGGCGTAGGCCTTGCCGGCCTTAGTCAATTGAACGGCCCACTCGTATAACTGGTCAAAGTAATCCGAGGCGTAGAAGAGCCGGTCCTCCCAATCGAAACCGAGCCAGTGAACATCTTCCATGATCGATTCGACGTACTCGGTTTCTTCCTTGCTCGGGTTCGTATCGTCAAAACGTAGGTTGCACTTACCGCCGAACTCCGCCGCCAGTCCGAAGTTGAGGCAGATGGACTTGGCGTGCCCGATGTGCAGGTAACCGTTCGGCTCCGGAGGAAAGCGCGTATGCACCCGCCCGCCAAACTTGTTGGTCTTCAGGTCGTCCAAAATGATGTCGCGGACGAAGTTGGAGGGCGCCGCAGGCGCGGCACCCGCCGCGTCAGTCCTCTTGTCGCGTGCGTCAGGATTCATCGCCTTCATTCCTTGGCCTTAGGCGGCATCGCCTTCATTCCTTGCTAGGCGGCGTGGCCTACGAGCATTCCTATCGCGTTGTCAATCCGCTTCAGACAGGTCTCCCGCCCCAGCACCTCCAGCGTCTCAAACAGCGGCGGCGCCACCTTGCGGCCGCATACGGCCACACGGATAGGTTGGAACATCTGGCCGGCTTTGAAACCCAGGCCGCCCGCCTCCGCTCGCAGCACGGCGTCCAAGGCCTGGTGCGTAAACTCGGCCGTCGCCAGGATCTGGCGAGCGTGCTGGAGCGCCACCAGGGCCATGGCCGCATCGCCTTTCTGCGGGATGAGTTCGGCCCTGTCGTAGGGCGGCAGCTCGCCAACGAGGAAGAAATCTGCAACTGTCGCCACATCCGTCAACATCTTGATGCGCTCCTGGATCAACGGCGTGATCGCGAGCAGCTTGGCGCGCTCGACCTCGAAGCCGGCCGCACGCACGTACGGCGACAATCGCTCGGCCAAGTCTTCGACGGGCATCGCTCTGAGGTGCTCGGCGTTTAGCCAGACGGCTTTGGGGTCGAACGGGTCGTCCTCCTGGAAGTTCACCACCGCGTTCGATTTGTTGATGCCCTCGAAGGAAAAGGCCTCGATCAGCTCCGCGCGCGTCATCCGCTCGCGGTCGTCCTTGGGCGACCAGCCCAGCAAGCACAGGAAGTTGACGAAGGCATGCGGCAGGAAGCCGGCGTCACGGTACGTGGTGACGCTCACCACCGGCCCGTGCCGGCGCTTGGAGAGCTTGGCTCCGTCGGGGGCCATCAGCAGCGGCAGGTGCGCAAACTCCGGCGCCGGCCGGCCGGCCGCGTCGAAGATCAGCAGGTGCTTGAAGGTGTTCGTCAGGTGGTCCTGGCCGCGCACGATGTGGCTGATCCTGAGGTCGATGTCGTCGGCGCAGGAGGCCATGTGGTAGGTTGGCAGCCCGTTGGAGCGCAGCAGGGCGAAGTCTTCGATATCCGCCGTGGATTTCGCCTGCTCGCCGTAGACGGCGTCGCGGAAGCTCACCGCAGGCTCGGTCTCGCGCGGCACCCGGAAGCGAATAACGAATGGCTCGCCGGCTGCGGCGCGGCGGTCGCTCTCCTGGCGGCTCAGCTCGCGCATGCCGGCGTTGAACAGCCACGCCGCGCCCTGGCGCGAGGTCTCCTCCTCGGCGCCCGCGGGCGTGAAATCGCGGTAGGCCAGGCCCTTGGCGAGGATCGCCTCGGCGAGCTGGCAGTGCAACGCGAGGCGCTCGGATTGCCGGTACTCCTCGTCCCAATCCAGCTCCAGCCAGCGCAGGCCGTCGAAGATCGAGGTCTCGGACTCCTGGGTGTTGCGCTCGACGTCGGTGTCGTCCAGGCGCAGGATCATCGTGCCCCGGTGGTGGCGGGCATAGAGCCAGTTGAAGATGAACGTGCGCGCGCTGCCGATATGCAGAAAGCCGGTCGGAGAGGGCGCGAAGCGCACGCGGACCATGAGATTTAGTATAACGGAGCGTCTCGCGCAGCCCCCTGCGCGCGGCTCAGCCGGCCGATGGGGCTGGCAGTGGCGTGCTCCCCGCCGCCGCAAGCTGCCGCCCGCAGAACGGGCAGAACGCGCTCGTGACCGCCACCTGCGCCTGGCAGCCCGCACATACCACGGCGCCGGGAGCGCACGCCGCCAGGGCGTTCACCCGGCCGATAATCGCCGCGGTGCAGAGCGCCAACAACAGCCAGGGCAGTGCTAGCCCAACGGTTGCGTAGCGCGTGAACATGAACGGGTACGACGCAATCACCACGATGGGATACGCCAGTAGCAGGCCCGCGGGCAGCTTGCGCACTCTGAGGGAGTAGCGATCCACGTAAGCGTTGAAGTCCTTCGCAAATCCCCAGAAGACCTGAAACCGCCAGTAGAAGTTGAACAGGGGGATGAACAGAAAAGCGAAGGCCTTCTCGGGCGTCGCCCGGGCGTAGCCATCCTGGATCGCCGCCCACATCTTATAGACCAGCAGGAACATGCAGACCATGGCGAACAGGAACAGCACGAGGCCAAGGGCGAGCGCCGAGTAATTCACGCTGTCCGACCGGAGGTCGATTTGGAAAAACGGCCTGCTGTAGAATCCGGACATTGCCAGCAGGGTCAGGCCGATTCCGTCGCCCCAGATGATCGCCCCACCCATCCATCGCGGCAGCCGGCCTCGGGCGGCATCCACGACCTGCAGCCCCGCCCACAGCAGGACCATGGTGGCCACGGCGTTGGCCACGACCCCGCCGAGCTGGCTCAGCCTGAAGCTCAGCAGCGTTCCGGCTTCACGGAGCGAAAAACTTGGCGCAACCAGGAATCCAAGGAAGATGGCGCTGGCGAGGGCCCACCCCAGACTCGCGACCAGCCACGGGCGCCGTCTGGAGGCGAACCCCACCTCAAGCGCGCCAAGGTGCAGGAGGCCCCAGAGGAGCACCAGCAACGCCCCCCTGCCGCTCAACAGCTCCACGTCGAGCCGCACCACCGGTGGGCCGGAGGAAGAGTAGTCAAATGATACCCAGGAGAACGGAATGCAAAGGGCCAGGTAAAGTGCTCCGGCGGCGAACGTGGCGCCGACACCGTTGCGGATGAGGCCGAAGCAGGTCGCCGCAGCAACGGTGAGCGTGAGCGCGAGCGTAACGCTCCTGTAGAAGGTGGACAGCAGGGACCCGGGCTCCCCCGCCACCGCCGTCCACACCCCGCTCGTCAGCAGGTCGGCCACCGCCAGCGCCATGAAGAACGCCAGGACACGCCCGAACCGAAAGCCGCTGGGGCCCACGCCGATCCGCTCGGCGAACCGGATTGGTGCAGCCAACTCCTCCATGTCTGCCTCCTGGACGACGGTACGATCTGCGTAAGCCTATGCGATTCTCAGGGCGCCGGTCAAGCGCCGGCTGCGGCTGGCCTGCTGCGACGCGCGCGTCTGGCTCGCGCCGCGGCTCCGCCTCCTGTGAAAGAGGAGTGCGTACGAGTATCCGCTATCGGCTATCGGCTTCCCGGATACGCCCATACAGCTCCGCCAGCTTCTCCAGCGGCAACTGCTCCGCCCTTAGCCCCGCTTCCGGCCAAGCCTCCACCTGCCGGCCGTAGAAAGGCAGCAAGTTGTTGCGCAGCGTCTTGCGCTTGTGGCGGAAGCAGCGCCCGGCGAACTGGAGAAACCCCGCGCGGTCCTCGATTCCCCACGCGCCGGTCGCCCGCGGCGTCAGCAGCACCGCGGCTGAATCCACCTTGGGCGGCGGGGAGAACGCCGCCGCCGGCACGCGAAAGAGCATCTCGGGCCCGGTGTACAGGTTGGTCTCCACTGTCAGGAACCCGTAGTCGCGCGTGCCCGGGCGCGCCGTCAGCCGCTCGGCGACCTCGAGCTGCACCAGCACGACAGCGCGGCGCAGCAGCTCACCCATGGCAAAGATGCGCTTTAGGATCGGGGAGCTGATGTAGTAGGGCAGGTTGCCGGCCACCACCGCCGGCCCCCACTGCCCCAGGCCGGTAGCCAGCACGTCGGCCTCGATCACCTCGACCCCGGGGAAGCCGAGGCGGAGCCGCGCGGCCAGCACGGAGTCGATCTCGATCGCCACGACGCGGTCGGCGCGCTCCGCCAGAAAGCGCGTCAGCTCGCCGCGGCCCGGGCCAATCTCAATGACCAGCGGCTCGCGCGCCGGACACGCCGCTTCCGCCAGGCGCTGGAGAGCAGGGTGTGAAGTCAGGAAGTGCTGTCCAAGTCGCTGTGCGGCCACGCCCTCTCAGGCTACCTCAAACCCGAGTCCACACAACTCTGGCGGCCGGTAGTCGGTCCAGCCGGCTTCTGCTCTCGCTGATGAACGACAGGCGCGGTCAGCTTCGGATGTCGATCGTGCGGCGCTGGAACGAGATGTTGATCTTGCCGAAGGTCGGCAGACCGAACATGGTCGCCGGGGTGAACTCGGTAAACAGGAGGTTGTTCTCGATGGCCCGGCGCATCTCGGGAGTCTTCGGCCCCCGGGTGATGGTGTAATCGACCATGCGGCCCTGGTCGTCGATAATGGCCTCGACCTCGGCGTCGCTGTCGAACCCAAAAGGCATCGACGCCTTGATCGTCGGCTCGGTGATCAGCGCCACGGGCACGTCGTTGGCCGCCGAAATGGGCTGGAACGCGAAGCCCGGGATCAGCATGCTGAAAAGCAGCACCGCCGAAATCAGCCCGCCGGCGACCGGCAAGGCCATGGGCCGCATCAGGTTGTCCATCCGCAGGCGAAAGCTCGTCATCAAGCCCTCGAACCGGGCCTGGCGGGCCAGCACCCGCTCGCGCTCCCTGGAAGCCGCCTCGCGCAGCATGCTGACCAGGCTGACCGGCGCGGCCTTCACGGGCAGAGCCCGCAGGGCCGCGCGAACGTGAGCCAGTTGCTCCAGCCGCGCTTCGCAGTCGCGGCACTGCCTGAGGTGAATCAGCAGGGCTCGCCTTTCCTCCACGGAAAGCATGCCATCCAGATGAGCGGAGAGTGATTCGCTAACACTAGTGCAACTCATACGTTCACTCCACCGGTTGTGGCGTCCACTGTCAGGGCCGGTTCCGGCTCCAGCCGGCCCGCCAGTTCCTTGCGTAATGCCTCGCGCCCGCGCAGGATTCGCGACTTGACCGTCCCCAGAGCCACCTGAAGGACCTGGGCGATCTCCTCGTAACTCAGCTCGTCGATGTCCCGCAGAGTCACCGCTTCCCGGAAGCTGGGGCTCAGGTGAGACAGCGCCGCTTCCACGAGCGCATGTTGTTCCCTCTCGGCCGCGCAGTCAAACGGGGACTCCCCGGGGTCGGAGAGTCTGTCAAGGCAGCTCAGCCCGTTTTCGTCCTCGCTCTCCAGCCCGATCTCCCGCCGGCGGTGGCGGCTGAACCACCGGTGGTGATTGTGGGCCTCGTTGACCGCAATGCGGTAAACCCATGTCTTCAGGCTGCTGTCGCCGCGAAAAGCGCCGATCTTGCGGAAGACCTTTATGAAGACCTCCTGGACAACGTCACAGGCGTCGGCGGAGTCGTTCAGCAGCCGGGAAACCAGGTTGTAGACAGGCTGCTGGTACTCGGCGATGAGAGCTTCGTAGGCGGCTTCGACGCCATCGCGAAGCCCCTCCACCAGCCAAGAATCCTCACACGCATCCCAGCGGTCACGCGGGACCTCGAGCGGTTCGACCTCGACGGGGGCGCCGAGATGAAGGCTTGCATCCGCCACGGTACTGCCTCGATGGCAAATCCACCTTCAACTTACCAGGGATCCCATCTCCCCGCAATTAGATAGACACCCCTTGGGCCGGAAAGGTTCCATCCAAGAGCCCCACTGGCGTCGGGCCGCGGCCACCCAGCCGACTCCGCGGTGACCGCCCCGCGGGGCGCGCCACCGGATCCCCTGCGCCACCAATGTGTTGCCCGGAACCGGCAGCGGGCTGGCCCGGCGCCCTACCCGCGAGCCGCACCCGCCCTCCCGCAGACTTCCTCGTAGTACTGCTCGTAGTGGGGAATGAGAAGGGAGGCGCAGAAGCGGGTGTGGGCCGTCTGGCGAGCGGCGCCGGAGAGTTGTCGGTAGAAGCCCTCGTCGGTGCTCAGCTCGACCACACGCGCCGCCTGGGCGGCGATGTCGCCCACCGGCTCGAGGAATCCGTCCGCGCCGGGCGTCACCAGCTCGGGCAGCCCGCCCACATTGGTGGCCACTGGCGGCACGCCGCAGGCCATGCCCTCCAGCGCCGCCAGCCCGAAGGACTCCAGCTCGCTCGGCAACAGCAGTACGTGCGCCAGCGGGATGAGCCGCTCAATGTGCTGCTGCTTGCCCATGAAGGTCACGTGCTCATCCAGGTCCAGCTCCCGCACCAGGTCCTCGGCCGGGGGGCGATCCGGGCCGTCACCCACCATCAGCAAGTGCGCCGGGACCTGGCGCCGCACCTCCTGGAGGATGCGGATGCAATCCAGCACCCGCTTGACCGGGCGGAAGTTCGAGATGTGAATGAGCACCTTCTCGCCCTCGGGCGCCAGGCCGGAGGTGCGCCGCCGCTCCGGGTCGGGCTGGTACATGTCGCAGTTGACGAAGTTCGTGATCACCCGGATCTCGCTATCGATGCCGAAGAACTCCACCGTCCTGGCCCTCAGGTAGTCGCTGACGGCGGTGACGCCGTCGGACTCCTGGATGGAGAACTGCGTGATCGGAAGATAGGACCGGTCGCTGCCGACCAGCGTGATATCGGTGCCGTGCAGCGTGGTGATGAACGGCAGCCGGCGTCCCTGGCGCGCCAGCATCTCCCGCGCCAGCAGCGCCGAGATCGAGTGCGGGATGGCGTAGTGCACATGCAGCAGGTCCAGCGAGTGCCGCAGCGCGACCTCGGCCATGCGCGAGGCCAGCGCCAGCGAGTAGGGCGGGTATTGAAACAGCGGGTAGGTGCTGACCTCGACCTCGTGGTAGTGGATCCGCGGAATGCCCGGGTCCAGCCGGATCGGGTTGGCATAGGAGATGAAATGGACCTCGTGTCCCCGGTTGGCCAGTTCCAGCCCGAGCTCGGTGGCCACGATGCCGCTGCCGCCGTAAGTGGGATAACAGGTGATGCCGACCCGCATGCTACCAGGCTAGCAGGCCCGCACAGAGGCGACGGCGCCCCTCAGCCCGGAATCCGGATCTTGAGTCCGGCGCCGTGGCCCGGGCGCGACTCGATGGTCAGCTCGCCGCTCAGGCTGCGCACCCGCCGTTTGATGCTGGCCGGCCCGAGCCGCAGCAGGTCGAGCTCGTCGAGGTTGAACGAACCGCTGAAGGGGAACCCGGCGCCGTCGTCGTCCACCGCCAGCTCGACGGCCTTGCCGGCCTGCTCCAGCGAGATCGCGACGCGGCTGGCCTTGGCGTGCTTCTGCACGTTGTGCAGGGCCTCGCGCAGGACTTGCAGGAGCTCCTGGCCGCACTCCGGCGCGGCTTTCACCGCTGTGTCCGAGCACACGAACCGCGCCGCGATCCCCGTGTCCTTCTGGAAGTATTCGACAATGCGCCGGGCCGAAATCACCAGGTTGCTGGCGTCCACGTCGGCGG
Source organism: Bryobacteraceae bacterium (assembly GCA_050010255.1). Classification (GTDB taxonomy): domain Bacteria; phylum Acidobacteriota; class Terriglobia; order Bryobacterales; family Bryobacteraceae; genus JBEKLJ01. The sequence goes on along the minus strand of JBEKLJ010000007.1, from coordinate 9,548 downwards.
GCCGCATGCCGCGCAGGAATGAGCGCACATCGGTCACCGCGGACTTGGCCACTTGCTGGAGCTCCTTCAGGTCCTGCATGCCGGCCGCCGGGTCCCGCCTCAGCAGCGTGCCGAGGATGTCCAGCCGCACCTGCAGACCGATGAAACTCTGGAGCGGGCCGTCGTGAAAGTCCCCGGCGATGCGCTGCCGCTCCAGATCGCGGGCCGCCTCGGACTCGCTGCGCAGCGCCTGCTCGCGCCGCGCGCTCTCGACGAGCCACTCCTGAAGCTTGCGCTTCTGGTAGGCCATCGCACAGGCCAGCAGGCCGGCGATCAGGACCACCCGGCGCAGCACCTCCGCATCCGGCGAGCGCACGAAGCCGAAAAAGCCCAGCGAGGCGCCCACGATGATGAACACATCGCCCCAGTCGTGGTTCACAGCCGCGGCCATCATCAGGTAGAGGAAGAAGAACGACCCGATCCAGCCGCTTCGGTCCGAACCGTAAGCCGCGAACACCGTAAAGCACACGGCCTCGAAGAACAGGGCCGCAAGCGAGTCCTGGATGCGATCCAGCTTTTTCCACAGCAGGGCCACCACGCTGTAGACGGCGAAGACGGCCGCTAGCGCCGGCAACGCCGCCGGTTCCTTGAGTGGGATGAGTTGCGCCCACAGGCAGGCCAGGGCGATGGTGGCGCGGAGCACGTTCCGCATGCGCCGCCAGTCCCGCATGAGCACCACGGGGTCGGTAGGCATCAGCTCACACCCTGGGCGGCCCGCCCGGCTCTTGTACTACGGAGCCTGCGCCGCCGGATCCCCGGGCCCGGGCGCGCGGTAGAGATACAGCGTGTGCGCCCGGCCCTCGCCGTCATCCTCGATGTGCTCGGTCCGCTCCGGCGTCCAGCCGGCGAACTCGAAGTCGTGCGAGACGACTCGCACGCCTTTCCTGAGCTGCCGCTCCAGCAGCGGGCGGAGCTTGTCGTTCGACGGCGGCAGCAGGTAAACCGTGATCAGATCGGCCGACCGGTAGTCCTGTTGCATCAAGTCGCCCAGGATGATTCGGGCGCGCTTGCTCAGGCCGAGCTTCTTGATCCGCGCGCTGCTGCGCTCCCACAGGTCCTTGTCGAACTCCACGCCGGTCGCGTCGGCGCCGAACGCCTGCGCCGCCATGATCACGATCCGACCGTCGCCGCTGCCCAGGTCGAACATCCTCTCGCCGGGCTTCAGGCCGCCGAACTCGAGCATTTTCCGAACGATCGTCTCGGGCGTCGGGTAGTAGGGCGCCAGTTTCTCGGTCTCTTGCGCGGCAGCCGCAATCCCGAGCAGAAAGATGAGCGCCAGGCGTCGCGTCATACCCGAACCTCCGGCTTAGCAGTGTACCTCAGGCGCGGCGAGCCGCGCAGCCAGACGGGCGCCTCACGGCTCGATCCAGATCCGCACGCGATTGCTCTGCTGGTTCTCCTGCGCGATGTAGAGTTCGGCCGGACCGGCATTGACGAGCGCGGGCAACTGGACTTCGACCAGGTACAACCCGACGTATCCGGGCGCCAGAATGGCGCGGGTGACCTCCACCGGCGCGCGGTCCAGGTAGGCGCGCACCGGCGCGATAACTTGCGGCGGTCTCTCCAGCGGGCCCGCGACGCCCGCCGGCCAATCCGGACGCACCCGGCCAAGGCCGGTCACCAGGATCTGAACCCGCGCGTTGGAGTGCGCCGTGTTCATGGCGTCCAGCAGCAGGCCGCTGTCGGCGTCCAGCAGCAGCGGCGTGCCGTCGCGATCGACAAAGATCGCCGGCGAGACCTCCTCGACGGGCACAGCCAGACTGCGGCTGCCGGCGCCCGTCTCCAGCGCCAGCGACAGCAAAGGGCCGCGCGCGGAGAAGGGCACCTGGATTTGCGATTCCGCCTCGGAAGCCGCCAGCACGGGGAACGCCAGGTCGCCGGCCCGCGCGGCGAGCACGCGGCCGCCCAGCACACTGAGCAGCGATCCCGGCGCGGCGGGCCGCTGGCTCAGGTCGGCCGCGTTGACCAGGCGCAGGCTGGCCCCGCGGTGGGGCGCCAGCACCGCGTAGACTCCGTAGCCCTCCACGGCCACAAAGAGCTGGTTGCCGGCGGCGTCGAGCCGCAGGTCCAACGCCCGCGCTGCCGGAAGCCCCGACAGCGCCGACCAGGGCGTGGCTGGCCCCGCGGCGCCGAGCTCGGAGCGCGTCAGGAAGATGCCGCGGTCGGTGGCCACGTACACCGTGCCGGTGGCGCGATCCGCGGCAATGCCGTGCGCCGAGCCCTCCGGCAGGTCCGCGGTGACGTCGTCCCAGAACTGCCCCGTGTTCATGGTGCGCAGCACGCGCGGGCCGGAGGGGCCGCGCGAGTCGCGGCCCAGCGCCGCCACGGCAATTCGAGGCTCCTGGGCGTCCACCCAGATCGCCGCCACCGGGCCGCGCGCGGCCGGCTGCGAGCCAACCCAGCTCCGCCCCCGGTCGATCGACACCCACAGGCGGCCGTCCGAAGAGCCGGCGTATTGTACCTCTTCAGCGGCGGCCACGACCGTCACCTGAACCCCGAGCGTGCTGGAGAGCCGCCCGCGGGCGGCCTCCTCTTCCGCGGCAGCCGGATCGGTAACAGGCCGCCAGGCCTGTTTCTCGCCGGGCGCCCACTCCAGGACGCCCAAGTCGCCCGCCAGGAGCCGGACGCCGCCGGTGCCCCGCGGCAGCGCGTCGATCCGCGTGCCCGGCAGGTTAGGCAGGGTCTCGTTCAGGCCCGCCCAGGACGTGCCGCCGTCGAGCGACCGCCAGATGCCGCGGTCGTTGGCCACCACGATCTCCTCGGACGCCCGCGGCGAGACGGCCAGGTCGCTAGCCGCGCCGCCGAGGATCGAACGCCGCCCCAGACCGGTGAGGTTCTGCCACGTCAGGCCGCCGTCATCCGAGCGGAGCACCTGGGCGCCAAAAACATACAGCCGCGACGGGTCGAGCGCGCTCGTGCGGACGCCGGGGCCGCCGCTTTCCGCCGCCGGGCCGGACGCGCCCGCCGGGGGCACGGCCGTGCTCGGCAACCAGCTTTCAAAGTCGCTGGTCTCGAACACCCGGCCATCGGGCGTGCGCGCGTGCAGCCGGCCGCCGTCCGAGGAGTACCAGACGCGCTCGATGGGACCGGAGGCGGGCGAGGGCAGGGCCAGCTCGATGGCGGAGTTGCCGATGTGCCGCCAGTCAAGCCGGATGCTAGCGGGGTCTTGCGCCCAGGCCCGCGGCGAAACGGCCGCCAGCAGTCCAGCCGCCCCCAGGCCCATGAGCCGCAAGAGGCTCCTCCCGGGGACGCGTGTGACACTCTGACACATCGCTTGAGTCCATTCTATCGCCTGGGCGGCCTCTCCGGGAACCCAGGCACTCGGGAAGTTGTTCCAAAAGAACACTTTTCCCAAAATTTCCGGCACGGTCGCTTTATTGCTATGCAATTAGGGGTGAGGTAGAGCAGGCTGTCGCGACTGGCGGGCCGCGGAGCACATTTCTGTGGTCCGGCGGAGGCGACCCTGTTGTATGATTGTCTGAGTAACGGCTGGAGTTGTCTGAGCAGCCGTGGGTGAGGTGATGGTTCGCCTGCGGTCACTGTCGGCGTTAGGGCTGCTGGTGGCAGCCACAGTCGGAGTGTGCCCCGCCCAGCTTCTCCAGACCGATTCCACCAATGCCGCCGCCAGCGTCGTCACCCTGACCGGCCAGGTCTCGGTGCTCCGCGATTCGCAGCCTTGGGCGCTCGAGGTTGGCTCGCAGGTCAACCCGCAACAGGTGATCCTCACCGGCCCCGACGGTTACGCGCTCTTCCGCATCTCCGACGGCAGCACCTTCGAGGTCTTCCCCAATTCCAGAGTGACGTTCCGCAGCCGTCCCGGCGATTGGAGGGACCTGCTGGAGATGTGGCTCGGCCGGGTGAAGGTCCAGATCCAGAAATTCAACGGCCAGCCGAACCACAACCGCGTGCGCACGCCCACGGCGATCATCTCGGTGCGCGGCACGGTCTTCGACGTCTCCATCGAAGAAGAGGACGCCACGCTGGTGCTGGTCGAAGAGGGGCAGGTCGCGGTGCAGCACGCTGTGCAGGCCGGCGAGGCGCGGCTGTTGAATCCGGGTGAATGGATCCGGGTCTATCGGAACGTTCCGCTGGCGCAGAAGAGGGTGGACAAGGGGTCGGTCATCAACGCCGCGCTGCGCTCCGCGGCTGACGCGGTATACACGGCGGTCTACCGTACCCCACGCGGGTCCCCAGGGCCGGCGCCGTCCGGAGGCGGCGGTACCACTCTGCCCGGTGACCGCGGCGGCACCAAGCCAGCCCCAGCACCTCCGCCCAGCGCTCCGCCGTCCAACAGTCCGCCGAGCGACGCCGGGGCCGGCGCTCCGCCGCCCCCCGCACCATAGCTCGCCAGCGTTCGGGCGTGCGAAACTGAGAGTGGTTGGTTATGCGCTCCCGGATTCTCTGCGCCTCCACGCTCTGGCTGAGTGTCTCCGCCGCCCTGGCGCAGCCCGGCGGCATTCCGCCGGAGTGGGAGGTGCGAAAGCAGATGGCCGCGCTGGCCGGCCACCTTCAGCGCATCCAACCGGTGCTCGAACAGCTCAAGCCCGCCGACTGGGTCGAACACGGAGCGTCCGCCGCCTACGTGGAGCAGTGGCGGCGCGCGAGCGCCGAGATCGGCTACTTGACCGGCTCGGCCCAGGCGCTGGCGGAGCAGCCCGAGAAGCTCACGGCGGCCCTGGATGCCTTCCTGCGCATGCAGTCGGTGGAAGTGCTGCTGGGCTCGATTACCGCGGCCGTGCGCAAGTATCAGAACCCCGCCGTGGCGGACCTCCTCCAGGGCCTGATCAACGACACCACGGCCGACCGCGACCGGTTGCGCCAGTATCTCATCGAGCTGGCCGCCGACCGCGAGCAGCAGTTCAAGATCGTGGATCAGGAGGCGCAGCGATGCCGCGCCTTCCTCTCGCGCCAGCCCGGCGCCCCCGCCACCAACCCGCCGGGGAAGGAGGTGCGCCGGTGAGCGAGCCGCGCGCGTTCACCTGCACCATCTGCGGCGAGCCCTCCTGGCGGATCTGCGTCTGGTGCACCAAGGACGCCTGCCCGAACCACATCTGCCGGAAGTGCCTGCGGTGCAGCGATTGCTGCGAGTGCGAGGTGCCGGTGGAAGAGGTCTCCGTGCGGGCACGGAATGCAGCCCCACCGCGGGCGGCGTAGGCCTCATCCCGCCCGCCGAGCGCCGTTTGCCTGCGCCCGGGATTCGGACCGTCAGCCCGCAACTGGCAGCAGGAAGCCGCGCTCGATGAGCTGGCGCGTCAGGGCCAGGCAGTTGGGCGTGATGCGGTCGAGGTCGGCGCCGAGCGCCTGGGCCGTGTGCGCCAACACCTCGCGCATTGTGCGCAAGCCGTCGCACAGCGCCACCATGCCCGCCAGCCGCAGGTCGACGTTGGCTTCGTATTGCAGGCCGCCGGCCAGCCGGATCTTGGCCGAGCGGATGCGCCAGGAGGCGTCCTCCCACTCGCACACGTGGTCCAGCCGGGCTGAGGGCTCCACCTTCAGCCTGACTTCGAGCAGCGCCTCGTCCGAGGCCACCCGCTGGAGAAAGTCGCCCAGCTCGAATCCCCGCGCGACGTATTCGCCGAACTCTCCCGAGGTGCTCCCCGGTCCGTCTTCGATCCGCACCCAGTTGGGCTTTTCGCCCGCCTTGCGGATGGCGATCAGGCCGGTGCTGATGGCCTCGATGCGCTGGCGGGCGTAGTAGGCGAGCCACTCTGCATACAGCCGGTCGGTCTCCTCTTCGCCGACGTGCTCGGTGTCGCGGATCCAGACGTGGGCGTACGCGGCGGCCTCCTGCGTATCGGTGCGCATGACCCAGGCGTCGCACCCGCTTCCGTCGAACCACGCCCTCAACCGCTCCTTCCAGTCCTCGCCGGCCACGTGCGCCCAGTCGCAGACGATCTGGCAGTAGCCGCCTTCGTTGAGACACCGCGCCGCGTTCTCGATGACACCGCGCGCAAAGGCGTCGCCCTCCATCCCGCTGTCCCGGTAGAGGTAGCGAAACGACGGGCTCACGGCAAAAGGCGGGTTCGAGAGGATCCGGTCGAACGTCCGGCCGCGCACCGGCTCGAAGCCGTCGCCTTCCAGGAACTCGATCGGCGCGGCGACGCCGTTCAGCGCGGCATTGAAGCGGGCGAAGTTGATGGAGCGCGCCGAGCGGTCCACCGCCCACACGCGCTCGCTCCAGGCGGCCGCGACGAAGGCCTGAACGCCGCTGCCGGTGCCGAGGTCGAGCGTCGAGCGCGAGGGCCGCGGGATGGCGGAATCGGCCAGCGTGGATGTGCTGGAGGTGATGCCCATCACCAGGTCGGGCCGGCCGATCGTTCCCGGCGCCTCGAGCTGATCGGAGGCCAGCAGCAGCTTGCGGAAGGCCATGATCCGCACCAGCCCCCGGACCTCCCCACCCTGAACACCGACCAGCCCGGCGCGCGCCCATTCCTCCAACCCGACCGGCTCGAGCGCCGCCCGCGCCTCCTCAAGCGTGAGAGGTATACCCAGCAGGAACAGGCGGATCTGGAGATCCAGCGGGCGGCCGCGGCGGGTCAGATGCTGGAAGTGGGCGCGGTCGCGCCGCAGCAGCGTCGGGAGCTGGATCGGCCCGAGCGTCCCGACCAGGCCTTCCTCGTTGTAGCCGCCGCGCGCCAGCACTTCGTGGAACCGTCGGATCTCGTCGGCGGGCAGGTGCGCGGCCAGCTCATGCGGGCCGGTGGTGGACATGGCGCCGATTCTAGCACGCCGCTACCCGGCGGCCGTGCACCCGCGGCATCCCTGCCGCTAAACCATTGCATCGCAGCGGGCTGGCATATAGTATAGAGAGATCCGAGGAAGAGAGCCGCAGGCGTCTCAGGACGTCCTGCTCGGGTCTCAGCAGCGAGAGGGAGACATACTTAATGTGGAACAAACGCAGGGACGATGACGCCGCCCCCAGGCCACAGGCGACCCCCGCGGCCCCTCCGATGGAAGCCAGCCGGGAGTCGGCTTCGGCCTCCGCCGCGCCGAAACCAGCGGCCGCCGACTTGGCCCGCGGCGTCGCGGCAATCGGCAAATCCGTGATGATCAAAGGCGAGATCCTGAGCCGCGAAGACCTTTATCTGGACGGTGAGATGGAAGGCACCGTCGAGGTGCCCGAGCACCGGCTGACCATCGGCCCGCACGCCAGGCTGCAAGCCTCCATCCGCGCTCGCGAGGTGGTGGTGCTGGGCAGCGTCAATGGCGACGTCGAGGCGATTGACAAGATCGATATCCGCAAGGACGCCAAGCTGATTGGCGACATCAAAACCGGCGGCATCGTGATCGAGGACGGCGCCTACTTCAAGGGCAGCATCGACATCGTCCGGCCGACGGAGGCCGCCAAGCAGATACCCCGCCCGCAGCCGCAGCCGCAACCGCAGCCGGCGCTCCCCGTCATTCCGGTTGTGGCCTACGACAAACGCTGAGTATCGCGAGGAGCCTTGTTCGGCGACCGGTGGAAGACGTTGACGCGCGGGGCCGAGCGCGGGCCGGGCGGTCCCGTGCATCCCGCTTCGCGGCCTGCCGTCCAGGCCTCCCCTCGCGACCAGGGCTCACGCTCCGGCGGACCCGCACAGTTTCAGCCGCGCCATAGCAACGGTCTGGAGCAGTTCTTCGGCCACATCCAGCGAGAGCCGGCCTTGCGTCTGCTCGATCTGTCTGGCGCTTCGCAGGCCAACATCGGCTTCATCACCAACCTGGGCCACCGGCTGTATTCCGAGGACCTGCTGCGGAGTCTGGACCTCGCCTTTGGCGACGGCGATTTCTACGAAAACCAGGCCGACCAGGAGCGCGCCGATGCCTTTCTCGAACAGAGCCTCGATTTTCCGGAGAACCATTTCGACGGCGCGCTGGTCTGGGACGTCCTGGAGTTCCTCACCCCCTCGCTGCTGAAGGCGGCGGTGGACCGGCTGCATTACATCATCAAGCCGGGCAGCTACCTGCTGGCGATCTTCCACTCCGAGGAGCGCGCCGGCGCCGTGCCCACCTGTTTCTACCGGATCTCCAGCGCGGACGCCCTGCTGCTGGCGCCACGCGGCCTGCGGCGGCCAGCGCAGTTCTTCAACAACCGCGCCATCGAGCGGGTGTTTCAGGCCTTCGAGTCGGTGAAGTTCTTCCTGACGCGCGACTCGCTGCGGGAAGTGATCGTCAAGCGCTAACCCGGATGTTTCACCAGCAATCTGCTGTGGCCCTCTCGTCACGCCTCGCCATGATCGTGGTGAGACATCCGGGCTAGCCATCCGACCCGCGGATTCTCCCGTTGAGCGGCGAATTTGCCCCAAAGAGTCCCATTCCCTTCGGCCGCGGCCCCTATGCCATGGTTCAATAAGGGGTTAGGCCCAACCCCGGCGCGGCCCAGAGTATGCGCAAAGTGCCCCTCGTCGATTCGCTCAGGATCATCGGACGCGGATCGCTGAACTGGATTGCGGAACGCCCGGTGGTGGTGTCTTTCGAGGTCACCGACGCCTGCACCTGCGACTGCAAGCACTGCGACCACGGCGGGCCTCGCGACGAATCGCGCAACCTGCGGCCGGCCGACTACCGCCGCTACATGCAAGTCCTGCGGCCCTGCGTCGTCCAGGTCTCGGGCGGCGAGCCGCTGCTGCGCAGCGACGTCGTCGAGATCGTCCGCGCCATCAAGGGCGATTCGGGCATCCCTTATACGATCCTGGTCTCGAACTGGTCGGAGATGACCGGGGAGAAGTACCTGGCCCTGCGCGCCGCCGGCATCGACCAGTTCTCGGTGAGCTTGGACTTCCCCGACCACCGGCACGACGTCTTCCGCCGTCATCCCGGGCTGTTCGACCACCTGAGCCGCATCGTGCCGGAGCTGGCGGCGCTGGGCGCCGACGATATCGTCCTGAATAGCTGCATCACGAGCGAGAATGTCGCCGAGGTCAGCGCGCTGGCGAACGTGGCCCGGCGCTGGGGCGTCAACCTCTGCTTGAGCGCCTATTCGCCGCGGCGCACGGGCTGCCGCGACTACTTCCTCAACACTCCCGAGCAGCTCGCCACGCTGCACCAGCAGCTCGATGGGATCGAGCAGCGCCGCGACGCTACGAACTGGATCCTCAATTCCACTACGACGCTCGAGGGCACGCGCCGCTATTTCGACAACGGCGGGAGCCCGGGGTGCAAGGCCGGCCTGCGGTTCCTGGTGGTGACCAGCGACGGCATGCTCCAGCCCTGCTCGATGCAGTTCACGCGGTACGGACTCGACGAGCAGGATCGCATGGTGGCCGAGTTCACTCGCACGAACACCTGCGACCAGTGCTACGTCTCGATCCGGTCATACCTCGACAAGACCTTCCCGCAACTCCTCTGGGAGAACGTCAGCGGCTTCTTCTCGTTCAAGCCGCACCTGGACCCGGCCGCGCACTCGCGCTAGCCCGCTTTTCTCACCACGACCGTGGCGAGGCGCGATGAGAGGGCCGCAGATACAAGGCGCGCGACGGCCGGCGCCCGGAGGCGTACTTGAACAGTACGTCGAGGACGCCGGCCGAGCG
>JBEKLJ010000006.1:0-35392 GCA_050010255.1 Bryobacteraceae bacterium | reverse complement strand
GTGGCTTCCGACGGCAACCACACCGCCGCCCTGCTCCGCGGCAAGTTCTCACCGGAGGCCGCCCCGCCGCCCACCAGCGCGCGGGCTTCCTCCCGCAGCACATACAAGGGATGCACGCTGATCACCTCCGGCAACCAGGCCGTGGCGTTGATGAACACGAGCGTGGCGGTGGCCGGGACGCCGGATTCGGTGCGGTCGATCATCGACCAGCGCGGCAAGCCGGGCGGCATTCCGCCGGCCCTCGAAGAGCAGCTTGCTTCCGTCCCCAAGGCCAGCCAGCTTTGGGCGGTAGGAACCGGCGGCCTGGACCGCCTGGCGCAAACCACGCCGGGCAGCGCCGGCTCGAACATCGGGCGCGCGCTTTCCAGAAGCCGCAGCATCGTCGCCGCCGCCGACCTTCAGCACGGCGTGGACGCCGTTATCACCTTGACCTGCGTCAGTGAGCGGGACGCCACGGACATCGCAGACGCCCTGCAGGCATTCGTCAGCCTGGCGCGGCTGGCCGTGCCGAGCGACCAGGCAGAGGCACGCCGGGCCTTCGAGGGCATCAAGGTCGAACGGCTGCAGCAGCAGGTGAAGCTGACCGTCGCGCTTTCGGAAGCGGACCTCGACAGACTCTCCGCCGGGAGGCGGTAGCCGTCGGTTAAGATCCTACCGGGTCGGGGCCATCTCCACCACCACGTCGCCCCGCACCACGGCCTGGCAGCCCAGCCGCGAGTGCAGCGTGAGACCGGGGGTTAGCTCCAACCCGTCCGCTTCGAGGTCCTCCATCTCCGAAAGGTTCTCCTCGCCCTGGCGCACGATCACGTGACAGGTCGTGCAAGCGCAGTTCCCGCCGCAGGCGTGCTCGAGCGGAACGCCGAAGTTCAAGGCCACATCCAGGAGCGACTCCGGCCGCCCGTGGTCCTGGAATGGCAGTTTGCCCGGCTCGAACTCCACCGTCCGGTTCATCGGCAGGAAGGTCACGCGAGGCATCAGCAACCCATTGTAGCGGTGTGGTATCGTTCGCCTGATATGCCTCCCGGCAAACAGCCGCCAGGGGAGTTCCAGGACGCCCAGCGCGACCAGTCGAGCTTGCTCGCCCCGTTGGAACGGCGGGCTCTGGTGTGGATGGCCGAGCGGATGCCGGCTTGCGTGAACTCGGACCATCTGACGGCGCTCGGGCTCCTGGGCATGTTCCTCACGGGCCTCTGCTACTGGCTCTCGCACTGGAACCGCTGGGCTCTGGCGGGCGCGAGTTTCTGCATCTTCCTCAACTGGTTCGGCGACAGTTTGGACGGCACGCTGGCGCGGGTGCGCAACCGCCTCCGGCCGCGCTACGGCTTCTATATCGACCACATCCTGGACGCCTTCGGCACGTCCTTCCTGCTGACCGGCCTAGCCCTGTCGCCCTGCATGACGGCCTGGGTGGCCATCAGCCTGCTGATCCTCATCTTGCTGCTGTCCATCCAGTCCTACCTGGCCACGTACGCGCTGGGCACGTTCCACATCTCGTTCTGGAAGTTCAGCCCGACCGAGCTGCGGGTGCTGCTGATCGCCGGCAACACGGCGCTGTTTCTGCGCGGCCCGCTGGCCAGACTGGCGGGACATCAGTTCCTGCTCTTTGACGTGGGCGGCGTCTGCGGCATCGCCGGCATGGCCGCCATGCTGATTGTCGCGACCGCCCGCAATACAGTTACTCTCTACCGTGCCGAGCGCCTGTAGCGGTTCCACGCCGTCGCGCTGGCGCTCGCTCCTGCTGCGCTGGTTGAAGTTCAACTTCGTCGGTGCGCTCGGGATCCTGGTGCAACTGGCCGCGCTGGCGCTCCTCGTCAGCGGCCTTGGAATGGGCTACCTGTGGGGGACCGCGCTAGCGGTCGAGGTCGCCGTGCTGCACAACTTCGTCTGGCACGAGCGATTCACCTGGCGCGACCGAACCCGGAGCAGGGCCGGGGCGCTGGGGCGCCTGCTGCGGTTCAATCTGACCACCGGCCTGATATCGATCGGCGGGAACCTGGTGCTGATGCGCCTGCTGGTGGGCGCGCTCGGCGTCCGGTACCTGCCGGCGAACATGATCGCCATCGCCGCCTTGTCTTTCGCCAACTTCGCCGCCAGCCACTGGTTCGTCTTCGCGGAGCGCGGCCGCCGCTGAAGCGGCTGGTATACTCGTCTTCTTACTGTGTTCCACCTTCTCGAGAAGCGTCTCCAGCAGCGTGTCGCCGCGCAGGTCCGCGCGCTCTATGGCGTCGAGATCGCCGTCGCCGCCGAGCAGCCGCGTGACACGCGCTTCGGCGAGATGGCCGTGCCGGTGGCGTTCCAGCTCGCGCGCCAGTTGCGCCGGCCGCCCAAGGCGATCGGCGCCGAGATCGCCTCGGCGCTCGGCGGGCTCGAAGGCGTGGAGGGCCTGGAGGTGGCCGGAAACGGCTACATCAATGTGCGCCTGGATCGGGGAGCGTACGGCGCCGCGCTGCTCACCGGCGGCCCCGGGGAGGAAAAGCCGGAGGCTCCCGCCAAGGTCATTGTCGAGCACACCAACATCAATCCCAACAAGGCGGCGCACATCGGCCACCTGCGCAACGCGGTGCTCGGTGACACGTTCGTGCGCATGTTGCGGGCGCGCGGCCGGAGCGTCGAGGCGCAGAACTACATCGACAACACGGGCGTTCAGGTGGCCGACGTGGTGGCGGGCTTTCACCACCTGGAGCGCAAGAGCGTGGAAGAAGTCGAGGGCATGATCGCCGACCCCGAGCTGCGCTTCGATTACGTTTGCTGGGACCTCTACGCGCGCGTCGGCAGGCACTACCAGGAGAACCCGCCCGCGCTGGCCTGGCGCGCCGAGACGCTGCACGCGATCGAGGCCGGCCAGGGCGAGCTGGCGCGCCTGGCGCACACGGTTTCCGACGCGATCGTCCGCCGCCACCTGGCCACCATGTGGCGGCTCGGCATTGTCTACGACGTGCTGCCGCGCGAGAGCGAGATCCTGCACTTGCAGTTCTGGGCCACGGCGTTCGAGCTGCTGAAGGAGCGCCGGGCGATCTACCTCGAGACCGAGGGCAAGAACGCCGGCTGCTGGGTAATGCCGGGCGCGGCCTTCTCCGGCGACGCCGAGAGCGAAGACAGCAAGGTGATCGTGCGCTCGAACGGCACGGTGACCTACGTGGGCAAAGACATCGCCTACCAGCTCTGGAAGTTCGGCCTGCTCGGCAAGGATTTCTGCTACCGGCCGCTGATGACCTACCCCAATGGCCACCAGGCGTGGGTGAGCGCTGAGTCGCCCCAGCCCGGAAGCCCGGCGCCTCGATTCGGCCATGGCGAGGAGGTCTACAACGTCATCGACTCGCGGCAGAGCTACCTGCAAGACGTGGTCGCCGCCGGCCTGCGCCAGCTCGGCTTCACCGAACAGGCCGAGCGCTCCATCCACTTCGCCTACGAGATGGTGGCGCTCTCGCCGCGAAGCTGCGCCGCGCTCGGCATTGAGCTTTCGGAAGAAGACCGCCGGCGGCCCTACGTCGAGATGTCCGGCCGCAAGGGCCTGGGAGTCAAGGCCGACGACCTGATCGACCAGCTCATCCGGGAGGCGCTCGCCGAGGTCGCCTCGCGGCACGCCGAAGAGCGCCCCGAAAAGCAGCACGAGATCGCCGCCCAGATCGCCATCGGCGCGCTGCGCTACTTCCTGCTCAAGTACACGCGCAACGCCGTCATCGCCTTCGACTTTCAGGAAGCGCTGAGCTTCGAGGGCGAGACCGGGCCCTACGTCCAGTACGCCGCCGTGCGCGCCGGCAGCATCTGGCGCAAGCTCCAGGAGCGCGGGGAGCGGATTCCGGACTTCTCGGCCGAGCTCTCCGCTGAAACCATGCGGCGCGAGCTGGCTTGCGAGGATTTCTGGCAACTCCTGCTGGCGGCCTCGAAGGCCGATGCCGCGATCGCCAAGGCGGTGACCGCCGGCGAGCCGGCACACCTCGCCAAGTACGCCTTCACCCTGGCCCAGACGTTCAACAACTTCTACCACCTGTATCCGGTCATCGCCGAGGAGAAGCGCGAGCGCAAGGTCTTCCTGCTGTGGCTCACCGGCTACGTGCGGGCGCAGCTCGAGCGCACGCTGGCGGTGCTGGGGATTCCCCTACCCGAATACATGTAATCACCGCAGAGACGCGGAGGTCGCAAAGCGAAGAAGGCCTTTTTTTCTCTGCGTCCTGGGCGTCTCTGCGGTTAAATAAAGGCATGAACTCCTTCTCTGCGATGACAACTCTGCGCGTGGGCGATCGCGAATTCGTCATCTACTCACCCGGGGCGCTGGAAAAGGCGGGCGTGGCGAACATCTCGCGCCTGCCCTATTCGATCCGCGTGCTGCTGGAGAACCTGCTGCGGCACGAGGACGGCCGCACCGTCAAGGCCGGCGACATCGAGTTCGTGGCCCGCGGCGAGGGCGCCGGGACGCGGGAGATCAGCTTCATGCCCACGCGCGTTCTGCTCCAGGACTTCACCGGCGTGCCCTGCGTGGTCGATCTGGCCGCGATGAGGGACGCGCTCCAGGCCCTGGGCAGCGACCCCAAGCGCGCCAACCCGCTCATCCCGGCCGATTTGGTGATCGACCATTCGGTGCAGGTGGATGAATATGGCACGGCGCAAGCATTCTCAGTCAACGCGCTGCTGGAGTTTGGGCGCAACCAGGAGCGCTACGCGCTGCTGCGCTGGGGCCAGTCGGCGTTCCGCAACTTCCGCGTCGTGCCGCCGGGCACCGGGATCGTCCACCAGATCAATCTCGAGTACCTCGCCCCGGTGGTGTTCACCGGCGAGCGCGATGGCCGGCGGCTGGCCTGCCCGGACAGCCTGGTGGGCACGGATTCGCACACCACCATGATCAACGGCCTGGGCGTGTTGGGCTGGGGCGTGGGCGGCATCGAAGCGGAGGCCTGTATGCTCGGCCAACCCGTCTCGATGCTGCTGCCGCCGGTGGTCGGCTTCAGGCTTCACGGCAGCCCGCCGGCGGGCACAACCGCCACCGACCTGGTGCTCGCCGTCACCGAGATTCTGCGCAAGAAGAGAGTGGTGGGCAAGTTCGTCGAGTTCTTCGGAGAGGGCGTGAGCGTGCTCTCCCTGGCCGACCGCGCCACGGTCGCCAACATGTCACCCGAATACGGCGCCACGATGGGCTTCTTCCCGGTCGACGCCGAGACCATCCGGTATTTGCGTCTGACCGGTAGGCCGCCGGAGCTGATCGAGCTGGTCGAAGCCTACACCAAGGAGGCGGGCCTCTACCGCACCGACGAGGCGCCCGCGCCGGTGTTTTCCGAGGTGGTCGAGCTGGACCTGGGAACGGTCAGGCCCTCGCTGGCCGGCCCCAAGCGCCCGCAGGACCGGCTGAACCTGCCAGATGTGAAGAAGAACTTCGCGGCGTTCCTCGGCGCCGAGCCGCGGCGCGTGGCCGTGCGCCTGGATGGCGTGGAAGCGGAGATCGGCGACGGCACGGTGGTGATCGCCGCCATCACAAGCTGCACCAACACCTCGAATCCCTCGGTGATGCTGGGCGCGGGGCTGCTGGCCAAGAAGGCCGTCGAGCGCGGCCTCCGGTCAAAGCCCTGGGTCAAGACCAGTCTGGCGCCCGGCTCCAAGGTGGTCATGGACTACTACCAGGAGGCGGGCCTCCTGCCCTACCTGGAGGCGCTCGGCTTCAACCTGGTAGGCTTCGGCTGCACGACCTGCATCGGCAACAGCGGCCCGTTGCCGGAGCCGGTGGCCGAGGCCGTGCAGCGCGAGAAGCTGGTGGTGGCGGCGGTCCTGAGCGGCAATCGCAACTTCGAGGGCCGCGTCAATTCGCTGGTGCGCGCCAACTACCTGGCCTCGCCGCCGCTGGTGGTGGCCTACGCGCTCGCCGGAACGGTGGATATCGACTTCGAAAGCGAGCCGCTCGGCACGGGCCGGGACGGCCGCCCCGTATATTTGCGCGACGTCTGGCCGTCACCGGACGAGGTCCGGGAGCTCGCCGGCACATCGGTCCAGGGCCGCATGTTCGAGCAGGTGTACGCGGAGGTTTTCCAGGGCGACGCCCGCTGGCGCGCGCTGCCGGTGCCCGCGGGCGACCTGTTCGCCTGGAAGCCCAGCTCGACCTACATCCAGCGGCCGCCGTACTTCGACGCCCTGGCGGACCCGGACACCTTCGTTCAGGACCTGCGCGGCCTGCGCGTGCTGGCCCTGCTCGGCGACTCGGTGACCACCGACCACATCTCGCCCGCCGGCTCGATTCCCGCCGACAGCCCCGCGGGCCGGTACCTGATTTCGCTCGGGGTCGCGCCCAAGGATTTCAACTCCTATGGCGCGCGGCGCGGCAACCACGAGGTGATGGTGCGCGGCACGCTGGCCAACATCCGGCTGCGCAACCAGCTCGCGCCCGGAACCGAGGGCGGCTGGACCACGCACTTCCCCTCGGACGAGGTCCTGTCAATCTACGACGCCGCCATGCGCTACCAGCACGATGGCAGGCCGCTCCTGATCATCGCCGGCAAGGAGTACGGCTCCGGCTCATCGCGCGACTGGGCGGCCAAGGGCGTGAACCTGCTCGGCGTGCGCGCCGTTTTGGCCGAGAGCTTCGAGCGCATCCACCGCTCGAACCTGGTCGGCATGGGCGTGCTGCCGCTGGAGTTCCTGCCGGATGAGAGCGCGGCCACGCACGGCCTCACCGGCCGTGAGACCTATCACATTGAGGGCGTTCGCGAGGCCATCGCGCGTCTATCGCGCCACGCGCGCGTCCGCGCCGTCGCGGATGGCGGTGGCGGGTGCAGTTTTGAGGTCATAGTCCGCGTCGATACACCGCAGGAAGCCAAGTACTACCGAAACGGCGGCATACTGCCGTACGTTGTTCGGCAGCTCGCCGGGATGGAATAACCGCAGAGACGCTGAGACGCAGAGAAAAATCAAAAAATGGTTCTTCTTTGCGCCTCCGCGTCTCTGCGGTGAATCCTACTCTTCCTCTTACGAGGTGGGATTCATGCGCGGATTCGGCGACGCGGTCTAGCGGCAGTACAAGTGGTTTATGTGAGCAGCGGGCCGTTCTACGGTTGCTCGCCCGGCTTCACGCGGCGCCAGCCGCCCTCGCTGGGCGCCTGGTTCGCCTCGGGTGGCGGCGCCGGGGTGGTTGGACTGGGCGTCCCAACGGATGGGTTCGCGCCCGGCGGTCCTACAGGCTCGTTGACTGCCGGCCGCCGTTTCACGGTAGTGCCCTGGGCATTCTGGGGCGGCTGAGCGGCTGCTTCCGCCGGGACGCGGGCATCTGGAGTCAGGTACACCCGCCGGTATCGCACTTCCGCGCCGGGGTAGCGCCCCTGTGCGGCGGCCGCCAGATCGACTTCAATGTTGCGTTCCTGCCCGGGCGCCACGCCCTCCGGCAGGTGGAAGTGCAGCGCGTACCGTTGCCGGATTCGAGCCAGTGTGTTTTCGAGCGCCGAGGCGTCATCCACTGCCACGCTGTCGCCCCCGGACTCGCGGGCGATCTCCGCCGTCCCGGCCGAGTGCATCTCCGACCCCGCCCCTCCCGACCCTGGCCCGCGCCCTCCTCCCGACGGCCCACCTCGCCCGCCGTACGGCCCGCGGCGACCCAGAATGATGCCGCCCAGCGGCCCGCCGATGGTCGGGCCACTGCCGGGCCACGACCCACCGCCGCCCCCTTGCCCGCGTCCGGAGCCCGGCCGGCCGGAGCGGTTGCGCATGGCGTCGGGCGCTATCAGAGCACACAATACCGCGTCGGCTCGCGCCAGCGCGCGGGATACCGCGGCTTCATCGCGGTCGCGCTGGGTCCGGTCGTCGGTCACGATGACGATGGCCCGTCGCGCCTCGCGGCGCGCCTGGCGCGCCACGTAGTCCGCCGCGTCGAGCATCCCGCGGGTGATGTCCGTACCGCCGTCGAAAGACTCGTGGTGGAGCAGCGACGTCAGCTCGCGCTCCGCTTCGTCCCGGCTGTTGCGGAAGGGGAGCCGCAGGCGCGTCGAGCGGTCGAAGACCATGATGGCCACGCGGTCCTGATCCCGGAGCACCCGAAATGCCTGATGAGCCGCGGAGGAGACGCGCTGTATGTGCGGCCGCATGCTCCGGCTCAC
The DNA here is from genome assembly GCA_050010255.1 of Bryobacteraceae bacterium. Lineage (GTDB taxonomy): Bacteria > Acidobacteriota > Terriglobia > Bryobacterales > Bryobacteraceae > JBEKLJ01. The sequence goes on along the minus strand of JBEKLJ010000006.1, from coordinate 27,323 downwards.
GTCCAGGAGCAGCATCACGTCCACGGGCATGTCCTCGCTGGCAAAGTTGCGGATTTGTTGCGGCCGGCCCTGCTCGCGGAGCACGAAATCCTCGGCATGCAGGCCGGTGATGGCGCGATTGTCGCTGTCCAGCACCTGCGCGTCCACCCGAACGAGCGAGACGTCGCTGTGGAACACCACGTCGCCCTCGGCGGCTGCGAGCGGACCTCCTCCGGCGAGGGCGAAGAGCAGCAGAACAGCGGTGCGAGTCATCAGCCCACCTTCCCAATCAGGGCGCACGTCAACACTCCAAGCTCCGGCTGCTATGACGTACCGGAGGCAGCTTGGGTTTCGCTCTGTTTACGGCCGCACACAGTGAGGACGGCCGTACTTTGCTCGCCAGCTCGCAGGGATGAAATAACCGCAGAGACGCAGAGACGCAAAGAAGAATCAGAAATTGGTTTTCTCTGCGCCTCTGCGTCTCTGCGGTGAGCTCTACTCTTCGTCGATGGCGAGGACGCCCACCAGCTCGCCGAGCACACGGTGATCGGATTCCTCGTCGAGCTCGAGCACGGGGTAGTCGGGGTTGAGCGGCTTCAGCCGGATGCGTGCGTGCTCCCATCCCTCCTCGATCGAGCGCTTCTCACTCTCGTAGACCTTGAGGGTGAACTCGCCGCCGGCTTCCGAGGCCCCGCGGCGCCATACCAGCACGCGCTTTCCCTGCCGCGAGCCGGCCGGTGCGGAGCGAAACACGGCCACCGCGCCATCGGGGATCTCCGGCTCCATCGAGCGCCCCGCCACGTGCACCGCGTAGAGGTCGCGCGCGGGCCGCACGCCCGCCGGCGCCGCCACCCAGTCCTCGGGCTCCACTTCCATGTCCTCGCCGAAGCGTCCCGCGGCCGCGCGCAGCGAGTACAGCGGCAGGTGCGTGACGAAGGGGACGACTCTCACCGGCTCGCGCCGCACCGGCTCGACGTACCGCTCGTAAAGACGAGCCAGCGCGGCTTCGAAGTCCCGGACCAGGACCAGGCGCCGGTCCGCAATCCGCAGCGTGTTCGACAGCGCGTCTTCGAGCAGCGCCAGCAGCCTCTCGCCGCCCATCTCCCGCGCCTTGGCTTCCAGATCCTCGGGCAGAAGCTCGAAGAGTTCCTGGTCTTCACAACCGGGCACGACCCGCCGGCAGCGCTGGTAAACGGAGTCCGACGCAGGGTCCCTCAGCAGGACGCCGTAACCGGCCTCGGCCTGCCCGGGCAGGCAGACTCCCAGAACCGCGTACTCACCGCGCCGCGGTAGCAGCATACCAGTAGCCTACACCCTACTTCGGCCTATGGAGGAAGGAACCTTAGATCAACCGCAAAGACGCGGAGACGCAGAGAACACAGGCGCAATCATCTCTGCGCCTCTGCGTCTCTGCGGTGAGGTCTACTGCGCGGCGTAGCGCGCGGCCACCACGGCCAGCGGGATGGGCTGGTAGTCGGCGGCGTGCCCGGCCTGCCCGAACTGCGTCATCCGCTGCGCCACGACCTGCTTCATGGCCTCGCGCGCCGGCTTCAGGTAGTCGCGCGGATCGAACTTCTCCGGCGTCTCGAAGAGCACCTTGCGGATGGCGCCCGTCATCGCCAGGCGGTTGTCGGTGTCCACGTTGACCTTGCGCACGCCGTTGCGGATGCCGAGCTGGATCTCTTCGACCGGCACCCCCCAGGTGGGCCTCAGCTTGCCGCCGTACTGGTTGATGATGTCTTGCAGCTCCTTGGGCACGCTCGAGGAGCCGTGCATGACCAGGTGCACCTTGGGCAGCCGGTTGTGTATCTCGATCAGGCGGTCCATCTTGAGCACCGCGCCGTCGGGCTTGTGCGAGAACTTGTAGGCGCCGTGGCTGGTGCCAATGGCAATGGCCAGCGCGTCCACGCCGGTCAGCTCGACGAACTTCGCCGCCTGCTCCGGATCGGTGACGTGCTCCAGGCCCGTGCCGCCCGCGCCGTGGCCGTCCTCGATGCCTCCCAGCACGCCGATTTCGCCCTCGACCGTGACGCCCTTGGCGTGCGCCGCCGCAACCACCTTCTGGGTCACGTCGACGTTGTATTCAAACGTCGAAGGCGTCTTGCCATCCGGCATCAGCGAGCCGTCCATCATCACGCTGGTGAAACCCATGTCGATGGCCGACTTGCAGGTCTCGTAGCTGTTGCCGTGGTCCTGGTGCAGCACCGTCGGGAGATCCGGATAGAGCTCGGCGGCCGCCAGCATCAGGTGGTAGAGGTAACGATCCTGGGCATAGCTGCGCGCCCCGCGGCTGGCCTGGACGATGACCGGCGAGCAGGTCTCGCGGGCCGCCTCCATGATGGCCTGGATCTGTTCCATGTTGTTGACGTTGAACGCGCCAACGCCATAACCGCCCTTGGCCGCTTCGTCCAGAAGCTGCCGCATCGCTACCAGCATTCGATTTCTCCTTCCCCTGAATCAGAGCAGACGGCGCTCGTTGGAGCGCCGAACCAGTGAACATCTGATCGTAGCAGACTCGGGAAGTAGGAGGCAGAAGATAGGAGACAGGAGGCAGGAGGCAGGAGCCAGGAGGCAGGAGACAGGAGGCAGGAGGCAGGAGGTAGGAGGCAGGAGACAGGAGGCAGGAGACAGGAGCTAGGAGGTAACAGAGAGGAGGCGGGCAGCTAGACGTTGGGAGCGGGCTTTGCAAGGGATCTGGCATACGCTCCCAGAAAGCGGCTCACCTCGTCCAGGCGCCCCGTGATGCCTGCGGTCTGGCAATACCCAAGATCCTCGGCGAGTAGCAGGTAATATCGGCACTCTTCGACCGACCCTTGCGCAATGTTCATGAAGCGAGCTTTGTCTGGGCGGCCGCGGCGCTTGAAGCCCTCCGCGATGTTCGCTGGAATCGAAACGGCCGCGCGGCGCAACTGGGCCGCGAGACCGTATGTCTCCGCCTTGGGGAAAGCCGAGCTCAGATTGTAGACCTCCAACACGAAGTCGTGAGCCTTGCGCCACACGATCAAATCCCGAAACGTTCGCGCAGCCGGCCGCTCGCCCGTATCCATCCTCCCCTCCTACCTCCTGCCTCATTTCTCCTGCCTCCTACCTCCTACCTCCTACGTTCCGCCTCCTCCGACCGTCCTCTGGACTCTCGCAAAGTGGCGCTTCGCCCGGGCGATGTCGCGCAGGATCTGCGCCTTGAGCGCCTCGGGGGAATCGAACTTGCGCTCCGCGCGCAAACGCCTGAGGAACTCCACCCGGATCGCCCGCGGGGAGCCCGTCCCTTGAATCGGTCCGAGGAGATGGGTCTCTATGATCATGCCCTGCCCGCCGAAAGTCGGCCGGCTGCCCACGTTCGTGACCGAGGGCCAGTGCCGGCCGGCATCGAGATCGGCCGTTCGCGTGACGTAGACGCCCAGGGCGGGCACGACGCCGGCGGGCGGCGCCAGGTTCAGCGTCGGCACGGTTTGCCTGGAGCCGATGCCCTGGCCGCTCACGACCTCGCCTTCCAGGGCGTAGGGCCGCTCGAGCAGCCGGCCGGCCAGCGCTACCCTGCCCTGCTCGATCAGCCGGCGGATCTCGCTCGAGGACACCACGCGGCCGCGAAGACGCACCGCCGGCACGGTCTCGGTCAGGAACCCGCATTGCGCGCCCAGCTCGGCCAGCAGGTGCGTGTCGCCGGCGTGCTTGTATCCGAACCGGAAGTTGTCCCCGACGATGACCGCGCGAGCGCCCAGGCGGCCCGCGACGATCCGCTCTACGAAGTCCCGCGGCTCAAGCCTCGACAGCTCCCGCGTGAACGGGAGAATCAGCAACTGCTCGATGCCCTGCTCGGCCATCAGCAGCGCGCGCTCCTCGGGCGCGCTGAGCAGCCGCGGCGCCCGGTGGGGCGCGACCACCGTCAGGGGGTGCGGGTCGAAGGCCATCGCCGAGGGTTTCCAGCCGCGCTCGCGGCCCAGCTCCGCAACGCGCCGCAGGATCCGCCGGTGCCCGGCGTGAACGCCGTCGAAGTTGCCGATGGTAAGGGCGCACGGGCCGAAGGCGTCGTCGATGTCGTCGAGGCTGCGGAAGAGGCGGAGGGGGGCGGGCATGTTAGTGGGGGAGCGGAACCTGGATCTCCAAACCGTCGTAGGCCAGCCGCACGTGCGGGGGAAGCTCCCGCTCGGTGGCCTCGTGCGCCAGGTCGTGGCAGATGTGGGTGAAGTAGGCGCGCCGCGGCTTCAGCTCCTCGACGTGCTCGAGCGCCCGCGCCAGGGTGGTGTGCGTCGGGTGGGGACGGCGCCGCAAGGCGTCCAGCATCAGCACGTCCAGCCCGCGCAGCAGCTCCAGGGATTCCCTCGGGATGGCGCTGTGGTCCGTCAGGTAGGCCGCGCTTCCGAAGCGGAAGCCGTAGACCGGCGTTCGGCCGTGCCAGAGCGGAACCGGGACCACCATCCGGCCGAACAGCTCGAACGGCCCGCCGTCCAGCTCGTGCGTCTCCAGCCGCGGCACGTGAGACTCGTGCTCACCGCCCGAGAAAACGTACTCGAAGACGCGCCGCACGGTGGCCATGGTTTCCGCGGAGCCGTAAACCGGAATCCCCTGCTTCTGCCCGTAGTTGAACGGCCGCACGTCGTCCAGGCCCAGGATGTGGTCGGCGTGCGCGTGCGTGAGCAGCACCGCGTCCAGCCGCTCCAGGCCCGCGCGCAGCGCCTGCTGCCGGAAATCCGGCGTGGTGTCGATAACCACGCTCCGCCCGCCGTAGCTCACCAGCGCCGAGGGCCGCAATCGCTTGTCGCGCGGGTCCGCCGAGGCGCACACCGCGCAGTGACAGCCGATGGTCGGCACGCCCACGCTGGTGCCCGAGCCCAGGACGGTGATGGTCACGCCGCCGGGTTCCGGCATCTACTTCGCCTGGGCCTCCTCCGCCGCCTGCACGTAGCGAAACCGAAGCTCGGTCAGCGAGTTTTCGAGCAGCCGCTTCTCGCCCATCTCCAGGTTGCCCTGCGTCTTCTCTAGCAGCATGCCGAGCATGTCGATGGCGTGCCGAGCCGCGCGCAGGTTGGGTTTGGGACGGTCCTTCTCCTCCCCAAAGTGCAGCAGGCCGAGGTGCAGCCGCGCCGCCGTCACGATGTCCAGCACCAGGAACTCGAACGTCGGCGGAGGCACCAGCATTTCCTCCTCGGCCCCGCTCGCCTCAGCCTCAGCCCCGGCCTCAGCCGCCCCCGTCTCGGGTGCGGCCGTCTGGGGAGCTTCCGTCTCCTGCGCCGGTGTCTCCTCCGGTTCCGTCTTAGGGGTTTCCGTGTCGCTCATCAGCTAACCATTCTAGCCCGGATGTTTCAACACGATCGTCGCGAGGCGCGACGAGAGGACTGCAGATACTCTGCGATCATTCGCGGCTGCAATCCGTCCGCAAGCCGGCGCGGCCTCGACTTTGTGGCGCGAACTTCAGTTTGCAGCGTCGGCTTTAGCCGACGTCTGGCACAAGCCTTCCCGGGCGTGTCCCCGCACTCGCCCTGCGTCGCCAGGAGTGGCGACGCGGCAGGCACAAGTGCCCGCGCTACGGCGAGCGCCGGCTGCGCCTGAGGGGTGGAGGTCGCATTCCAGCGCACCGCCCCGGTCGTCTGAGTTCGTGCCCGCTGCGCGTTCTTACGGACGGATTACGTTCATTCGCGGCTGGCATCGCCTTCGGCTCGGCGCGGCGCCACATGCTACATTGAAGTTTCCCCAAAAAAATGAGCAGCGATCCTGAGCCGACGGCGGGTGACGAGTTTCAGCGCTTGACCCAGATCATGGCGCGGCTCCGCTCGCCCGAGGGTTGCCCGTGGGACCGCGAGCAGACCTTCGACAGCATCAAGCCCTATCTCGTCGAGGAGACCTACGAGGTCCTGGACGCCATCGACGCGCGTGACTGGGAGTCGCTCCAGGAAGAACTAGGCGACCTTCTCCTGGAGGCCGTGTTCTTCGCCCAGATGGCCGAAGAGGCGGGCCTTTTCTCCATCACCGGCTCGCTCGGGGCGATCAGCGCGAAGCTCATCCGGCGCCACCCGCACGTCTTCGGCACGGGCGATGCCAAGACAGCCGATGAGGTCAAGCGGCGCTGGGACGAGATCAAGGCCGGGGAGCGCCAAGCGGCCAGCCAGGGCGAGGCGGGCCCCTCCGAGGAGGGCCTCACCGAGCCGGGCCTCACCGAGGCGGGCCTCACCGAGGCGGGCCTCACGGAGACGGGTCTCCTCAAACAGGTTCCGCGCGCGCTGCCCGCGCTGGCGGAAGCGACTCAACTGACCTCCCGCGCCTCCGGGGTTGGCTTCGACTGGGATCACGTCGACCACGTGCTCGACAAGCTCGACGAGGAGCTGGCCGAGTTGGCCCAGGCGCGGGCGCAGAATGCGCCGCCTGAGCGCATCGAAGAGGAATTGGGCGACCTGCTGTTCGTCATCGTGAACCTGGCGCGGTTCCTCAAAGTGGACCCCGAGCAGGCGCTCCGCAAAACCAACCGCAAGTTTCGCAGGCGCTTCGGTTACGTCGAGCGCAAGTTGAAAGAAGCCGGCAAGACCACCGCCCAGGCGACGCTCGCGGAGATGGACGCGCTGTGGGAGGAAGCGAAACGGAGTTGAGCGCGTCGTTTTCGCAACTTCTCCGCGCCAACCGCAACTACCGCTACACCTGGATGGGGCAAGTGGTGAGCGAGATCGGCGACCACTTCAACAACGTCGCCGTCTTCAGCCTGGCGCTTCAGACGACCCACTCCGGGCTGGTCGTGGCGGGCATCATGCTCTCGCGGGCCGTGCCCGCCATCCTGGCCGGGCCGTTCGCCGGCGTGCTGCTCGATCGCCTGGACCGCAAGCGGATCATGATCGCGAGCGACCTGGTCCGCGCCGTGGTCGCGGCTGGCTTCATCTTCACCGTGTGGTGCCCCGCGCCCTGGCTGCTGTATCTGTTGAGCGGGCTGCTGATGTTCGCCTCGCCGTTCTTCACCAGCGGCCGCTCCTCCATCCTCCCCGCCATCACCACCCCGGAGGAGCTGCACACGGCCAACTCGGTGACGCAGACCACGCAGTGGGCCACTCTAGTCGTCGGCACCTTGCTGGCCGGCGCGAGCGTAGTCCAGTTCGGCTACGCCTGGGCGTTCGCGCTGAACGCGTTCTCGTTCCTGTTCTCGGCGAGCTGCATCTGGCGGCTCCGCAGAAACGCTCACGAGAAGGCGGCCTCCGTCCGCGACGCGCTGCCCCGGCACCGCGGGCAGCCTGCCGCGCGGTTAGCGCCCGTTGGCGCCGCGTGGTTAGCGCCCGCTGGCGGCTTCCGAGCCGAGCGCCGCGCGCTGACCGAGGCCGACGTGGTCCGCCCGTTTCGCGAGTACGCCGAGGGCCTGCGGTACATGTGGGGTGCGCCGTTGATCCTGGGCATCGCCGTCATCAACATCGGCTGGGCCACAGGCGGCGGCGCCGCCCAGATCCTGTTCAGCATTTTCGGCGAGATCGTTTTCCACCGGGGCGCCGCGGGCATCGCGCAGATCTGGGCCTCGGCCGGCGTCGGCCTGCTCATTGGCGGCGCCATCGGCCACTGGTTCGGCAAGCGCTTCGGCTTCCACGCCTACAAGCGCGCCATCACCGTCTGCTACATCGTCCACGGCGGGGCCTACATCGTCTTCAGCCAGATGACCAGCTACGCGCTGGCCCTGCTCTTCATCGGGCTCTCGCGCGCCGCCGTGGGCGTCAGCTCGGTGCTGAACATGAGCCAGCTCCTGCGGCACGTGTCCGACGAGTTCCGCGGCCGCGTGTTCGCCACCATGGAGTCGCTGGTCTGGGCCGTCATGCTGGTCTCCATGGGCGGGGCCGGCATCGCCTCGGCGTCCGTCGATCCACGTACCATCGGGGCCTGGAGCGGCGCGCTGAGCTCCAGCACGGCGATTGCCTGGGGCCTGCTCAACCTCACCGGCCGGCTCCCCGAACCCGAGCTGGAAGGCATCGAGCCGGAGGAGATCGAAGTGCACGGCGAGCCCACCGCCACCGGCTGATGGCCGCGGGCTGTCGGCCGGCGCGAGGATGTAAACTGGGCCTGCGGTGCTCATGCCGCACGAAACAGGCCCCCACATAACCATCCGCCGGCCGCGCGACGCCGAAGGCCCCGCTTGCCGCATGCTGCTGCCGGAGGACCGGCCGGGCGGCGCCGCGCGCACATTCCTGGTGGCCGCTCAGGAGGGCGCGCCGACCATCCTGGGCGCGGCCTGCTTCCGCGGCGCCGCCAATGCGCTCCACTCCGTTCGGCTGCGGGTCATCCGGACGCATCGCGGACAGGGAATCGGCACGCGGCTGCTGGAGGCCGTCATGGCCGAGGCCAGGGCGCACGGCCTGCGCGCTCTGATCACCCGCGTGGACGCCAAGGCCGAGCCCGACGCGTTGCGCTTCCTCGACCGGCACGGCTTCATTCAGCGCGGCCGTCTGTGGGTAGTGGAGGCCGACGCCCAGCGCGTCTACGATCACCTGATTCCCTTGCGCCAGCGCCTGCTGGCGGCTCGGGGGATGCCGGAAGGGATTTCCATCCTCAAGTTCGCTGAGGCGCCCCAGCAGGAGGTCGCCCGGCTTTACGCCGAGCACATCGCCGGCCACCCCACCCTCCAGCCCGAACTCATCCTCGACGCGATGAGCAACCAGCGCGTGGATGCCTCCCCCGTGCTCATGGTGGGCGGCCGCGCCGAGGGAGTGCTTCTGTGGTCTCTGGAGGGAGTCGTCGCCCATGCCCTCGCCTGGGTGGTCACCCCCGGCCACCGCGACACCTACGCCAGCCCGCTGCTGCTCGCTCAGGCCGTTCAGGACGCCTGCGCCGCCGGCGCCAGGCGCGTCCGCTTCGAGTTCGCCGACAACAACCGCAACACCGCCCGGGTGGCGCGCCGCTACACCGCCGACACCCTCAGAGTCCTAGACCGGTTTGTCCTGGACCTGGGACCGGTCTCGCCCGCAGGAGCGTAGCCGGCCACAGGGTCCACGGTGCCGGAACCAGCGGGCGAGGGCAGGAAAGTACCAGTACGAAAGACAGGGATAACCCTGTCCTTAGTGCTCTTGCAGCGCTGTGGATTCCGTGCTTAGATTGCCTGCGAGGCAGATTATGCGCACGCATCATCCACAGCGAGGTTCGGCCATGCCCCTCGCCGAGGGTCTCGACAAGCGGCTCTTCGGCTATGCCCTGGCAGCCGGAGCGGGATTGCTCGCCGCCGCCCAGCCCGCTCAGGCCGGGATCGTCTACGTCAACCCTGGCCTCCCGCCGATCACCAACGCCGGCCTGTCGCTCGACCTCAACAACGACGGCTTCGTCGACGTCGGGCTCAACTTCTACGGGGGGTTTAACGGATCGTTCGGAAACGCCAGGCTCAACGTTTCTGCGCCGGGGGTGATGGCTTACAAATCGGGGGGTCGGTTCATGGCGCAGAACCTGGGCGCTGGCGCCCCCATCCCGGGCGCCGCGTCCCTCCAGGGCAACGCCAAGCTGGTGCAGGCGAGCTTTGGGAGCGTGTACTCCTCTGGCATCGGCTGGCAGAGGATTTGGACATCAGTAAACGGCGCCTTCAACAACGTCACCGACGCCTACCTCGGCCTCACGTTCCAGGACGCAGGCAACCCCGTTTACGCTTGGATGCGCATGGACGTCTCGGTGGATACCAGCGGCCACCAGGCGCCGAGCATCACCTACCAGGTGAAGGACTGGGCCTACGAAGACTCGGGCAACCCGATCAACGCGGGCGAGACTGCGGTTCCCGAGCCGGCCACACTTGGCCTGCTGGCCCTCGGCGCTGCGGGCCTCGGCCTGTGGCGCAGCCGCCGGAAGAAGGCGGCGTAACGAGTTTCTATATCCCAAGGAGTCTCTTCTCGAGCGCGCCGGCCCTACCCGGCGCGCTTCGTATCTCCAGGGGCCCGTACCGGTACTGAGTTCCCCGATTCGGTCCTGTAAACTGGAGCAACCGCCATGCCTGAACGGCTCGCCAGGAAAGTGCTTTTCATTGGCTGGGACGGCGCCGATTGGAAGCTCATTCACCCGCTGCTCGATCAGGGCCTGATGCCCACCCTGGAGCAGGTGGTCAACCAGGGGGTGATCGGCAACCTGGCGACGCTGCGGCCGGTGCTCTCGCCGCTGGTGTGGAACTCCATCGCCACCGGCAAGTGGCCGGACAAGCACGGGATTCTGGGCTTCGTCGAGCCGGACCCGGTCAGCGGCGGAGTGCGCCCGGTGACCAGCACCTCGCGCAAGGTCAAGGCCATCTGGAACATCCTGATGCAGGAGGGCTTGCGCACGCATGTCGTCAACTGGTTCGCCGGCCACCCGGCCGAGCCGGTCAGCGGCGTGTCGGTCTCCCCGCTCTACGGCCAGCCGACGGCGCCGCGAGACAAGCCTTGGCCCCTGCCCGACGGCTGCATCCATCCCGAGCGGCTGCGGGACACGCTGGCGGAGTTCCGCGTCCACCCCGGCGAGATGGGCCCCTACGAGCTGCTGCCGTTCGTCCCCCGTGCCGCGGAGGTCTGGCGAGAAGCTGAGGCCGAAAGCGAGCCGCAGGAAAAGAGCAAGAAGATGCAGCCGCTGGCGGGCTTGGCCTGGATCCTGGCCGAAACTGCCAGCGTCCACAACGCGGCCACCTGGATCCTGGAGCACGAGCCCTGGGACTTCGCGGCCGTCTACTACGACGCCATCGACCACTTCTGCCACGGCTTCGCGCGTTTCCTGCCGCCGCGCATGGAGGGCATTCCCGAGAAGGAGTTCGAGATCTACAAGGAAGTGGTCACCAGCGCGTACCGCTTCCACGACATGATGCTGGAGCGGCTGCTGAAGCTGGCCGGGCCCCAGACGACCGTGGTGATCTGCTCCGACCACGGCTTCCATTCCGATCACCTTCGCCCCAGGCGCACGCCCAAGGAACCGGCTGGACCGGCGGTCTGGCACCGCGGGCACGGCATCCTGGCCATGATGGGACCGGGCCTCCGCCGCGATGACACGGTCTACGGCGCCGGGGTGCTGGACATCGCGCCGACCATCCTGACGCTGTTCGGGCTTCCGGTCGGGCGCGACATGGACGGCAAGGTCCTCGTGCAGGCCTTCGAGAAGCCGCCGACGCCCGAAGTCATTCCGAGTTGGGAAGAGGCGCCGGGCGAGTGCGGGATGCACCCGGCGGACTTGCGGATGGACCCGGAGGCCGCGCAGGCGCTCATCCAGCAGTTCGTGGCCCTGGGCTACATCGAGCCGCCCTCGGAGCAGCAGGGTAAGGCCGTGGCTGCGGCGATGGAGGAATCCAAGCTGAACCTGGGCGAGGTGTACCTGTCCTCGGGGCGGGCCCGGCTGGCGCTCCCCTTGTTCGAGGAGCTGGCGGCCCAGCGGCCGGAGCGCGCCCGCTTCTCGGTGGGCCTGGCGGTGGCGCACATGCTGCTCGGCCAGCGGGAGGAAGCCCGCAAGGCCCTCGCGCCGCTCTTGAAGGAGGACCAGGCACGCCCCTGGATGGAGTGGCTGATGGGAGTGGCCGAACTCCAGGACCGCAACCCCGAGGACGCCGCCGAGCACCTGGCCAAGGCCGAGGAGGCCGACCCGCATCGGCCCGCGCTTCACGTGCGCCTGGGCCAGACCTACTTGCGGATGCGCCAGGTGGGGGACGCCGAAAGGGCCTTTCTGAAGGCGCTCAGCGTCGACCCGGACAGCGCCCACGCCCACCTTGGCCTGGCCATGGTGAGGCTGCGGCAGCGGCGCCACCAGGAGGCGGCCGCGGAAGCGCTGGAGGCCGTCGGCTTGCAGCACTTCTTCCCTTCGGGGCACTACTTCCTCGGGGTGGCGCTGGCGCGGCTCGGGCAGTTCGATCGCGCCGTGCTGGCCTTCGGGATGGCGCTCTCCATGGCCCCGGGCATGGCGGCGGCCCACCGCTGGCTGGCTGCCATCCACCGCCGGCAAACTGGCGACCTCGGCAAGGCCGCCTACCATCGCGCCAAGGCCTGGGAGCTGCGGCGCAAGCGCGAGGCGGCCGTACTGGCGCAGTAGCCGGCCGTCTCCGCGGCAACTCCTCCCATCCGCTCCAGGCGGCTCGACTCTGAAATTCTGCGCGATAATTAAGGCAAGATGTTTGCCGCCGTTCGGGAACAGATTGAGACGATCTTCCGCGAAGATCCCGCCGCCAAGGGCGTGCTGGAGATCTTCTTCTGTTACCCCGGATTCCACGCCATTCTGCTGCACCGCCTGGCGCACCGCATGTACAAGGCGGGCTTCACCACCCTGGCGCGGATGGTTTCCCAGTTCAGCCGCTCGCTGACGGGCATCGAGATCCACCCCGGCGCCACCATCGGCCGGCGGTTCTTCATCGATCACGGCATGGGCGTGGTGATCGGCGAGACCGCCGAGATCGGAGACGATGTACTGCTCTACCAGGGTGTGACCCTGGGCGGCACGGGCAAGGAGAAGGGCAAGCGCCACCCCACCATCGGCAACCACGTCGTCATCGGCACCGGGGCCAAGGTGCTCGGCAACATCCGCATCGGCGACCACGTCAAGATCGGCGCCGGGTCGGTGGTCGTCCATCCGGCCCCGGACCACTCGACCGTGGTAGGCGTGCCGGGGCGCGTGGTGCGCATCGGCGGCGTCGAGATCAACGACGAACTCGAGCACGGCAAGCTGCCCGACCCCGAGCAGCAGGCCATCGAGGAGCTCGCCGGGCGAGTCGAGAAGCTCGAGGAGCAGCTCCGCGCGCTCACGGCCGAACGCTAGCTCAGTGACCCGTGCGGTGAGCGGCCGCGACTTCCACGGCCTTGCCCGCAGGCTGCCCCAGGTGGCCGGCGATCCTGGCGGCCTCTTCCACAGAGCGCGCCAGCACCGAGCGGATCCGCCCATCCTCGAGCATGAGCAGACCCCCGATGGTGCAGCCCGCGGGCGTGGTCACATCATCGCGCAGCGCCGCCGGGTGGCGGCCCGTGGCCTGGACCATCTTGGCCGCGCCCAACGCCGTTTGCGCCACCAGCGTGAGCGCCAACTGGCGGGGCAGCCCGACGCGCACCCCGGCATCGGCCAGGGCCTCCATAATCAGGTACTGGTAGGCCGGACCGCTGCCGCTCAGCGCGGTGATGGCGTTGAAGTGCACCTCGTCGACGGGCAGGCACTTGCCCACCGCCTCGAAGATCTGCCGCGCGCACCCCAGGTGGCCGGCCGTGGCATTCCGGCCGCGGCAGATGACGGTCATGCCTTCCCTCACGATGCAGGGTGTGTTCGGCATGGCCCGCACCACGGGATTCTGCGTCCCGAGGAGCGACTCCAGCCGTTCGGTTGAGACGCCGGCCATGATGGAGATCAGCAGCGTTTCCTCCCGCAGCCCCGCGTTCCTCAACGCGGGCAGAACCGCCGCCGCGTCTGCGGGCTTGACGCAGATCAGGATCAGATCGGACGTCGGCACTCGGTGGTGGTAATCGGTCTCGACGGGGATCTGAAGCGCCCGCCGAACGCTCTCGCAAGTCGAGCCGTTCTTGTCGCCCGCCCAGAGCTGCCCGGGGGCAATCAGGCCGCTGTCCAGCAGGCCCCGAAGGAGCGTCTGGCCCATGACACCGGCCCCCACGATCCCCAGCGTCTTCCCGCTGGCGATGACGGGGACTTGACTAGACTTCGACTCTTTTCTCTCTTTGGTCATCGATGAACCCTCCGGCGACCGACAGGCCAGCCCGGATGTTTCACCAGCAATCTGCTGCGGCGCGCGATAGGGCCGCATCTACTGTGTTGCGCTCGGCCGGCGTCCTCGACGTACTGTTCAAGTACGCCTCCGGGCGCCGGCCTTCGCGCGCCTTGCATCTGCGGCCCTCTCATCGCGCCTCGCTACGATCATGGTGAAACATCCGGGCTGGGAATCAACCGCGCCTGCCAGCGCCCGGACGTGGATCTTGAAGATACCACGAGCACGTTCCACGGTCTCAGCCCGCTGCGCTGCCCTTGCCGGCCGGATAGGGCGCGGCGGCGGAGAAGCAAACAGGTCGAAGGAAGGAGAAGGACGGAGAGGTACATGAGAAATAGCTTAAAATGAGGCATTTACAGGTTTTTTCGTGCCCGGAGGAGGCAGACCCGGCCCCTGCCTGGGCCGCCACAGCCGCTCGGGACGGAGAGGATGAAAAAAACGCTCCAACACAGGCGGTTGGATGTACATCGATGCTGGCCAGGATGGCAAGACGGAAATCCTGGTTTACATCAATGAGCCGGAGGACTATGATCGTCTCTCGGGAGCGGTCCACCGCCTGGGACTCTTACCGGGGTTCGTGGGGCCGCGCGTCGCGAGGGGGGCATGTATGCAAGGGGACTTGGAAGTCCTCCTGATCGAAGACCATCCCGAAACCGCCGCCCTGGTGCAGCGGATGATTGGGACAGCCGAACCCCCGGCCGCTAGCATCCGGCTGGAGTGGGTCAATACCCTGGCGAAGGGCCTCACCCGCCTGGAGGCCGCGGCCTTCGACGCCATCCTGGTCGATCTCAATCTCTCGGACAGCAGGGGACTTGAGACCTTGGCCTCGTTGCGGGCACACAGGGGAAACGCCGTCCTGATCGTCTTGACGGCTACCGAGGACGAAGAGGTGGCCTTTGCCGCCCTGCGCGCGGGCGCCGACGAATACCTGGTCAAGGGAGAGGTGTCCGGGGCCGCGCTGACCCGCCGTCTGCGCCTCTTGGTGGAGCGGCGCCAGTCGGCGGCGCAGCCCAAACCCGCGAGCACCCGCTCGGTCGTGGTGGGCTTCTGCGGCGTCAAGGGCGGGACCGGCACCACCACCGTGGCGCTGAACGCCGCCGCCGCGTGGGCCAAGCAGAACCGCAGCACGATCGCTATCGAGCTGAAACCGGACTACGGGACGTTCTCTTTTCAGTTGAAGCACACTCCGGCCGCCAACCTGAGTTCTCTGTGCGCTTTGGGCGCGGAGCGAATCGACGCCGCCGCGGCCGGTGGCGCGCTTTGCAGTTTCCCGCTGGGACTCCGGGTGCTGTTCGGACCCCAGAAACCGGAGGAGTTCGGGGAGATCGATCCGCGAGCGGCCGAGGCTGTTATCAAGACTCTCTCCCAGATGGCCGAGCGCGTCGTGATCGACTTGCCCGCCGTGACGTCACCGATGACGCAGGCCGTGGTCCGGCAATGCGACCTCGTTGCCATGGTGCTGGAGCGCGACCCAGTGAGTGTTAACGCGACCAGGATGTTCCTGCAGGTGCTGCACTCCTGGGGTATCAGCCAGCTCGTTGTCGGAGCCATTATCGTCAACCGGGTGATGGCGCTGACTCCGCTGCCCATCAGCGACATTACCTCGCAGCTCGGCTGCACGATCTTCGGGGTGATCCCGCCGGCGATCGAGCTTTGCGTGAGAGCCAACCAAGCCGGTTCTCCCGTCGTGTTCCTCGAACCCGAAAGTACGTTGGCGGGTGTGATGATCGGTCTCGTGCAGCGCTTTTCCGACTTGTCTTGGCTCAAGTGATAGCCACGTAGATAATTAGTGAACGCACCCAATCCAAAACACTGACACTGGAGGTGCAGGCCGGCGGAGACTGCTGGGAAGTCTCCTCTGTGCTACCCCGGCGTCGCCGCCGCAAACGCGTATCGAAACCCGTTCGCTACAATCCCGGACAGCTCTTCGTCCGTGAAGCCGAACTCGCGCGCGGCCAGCTCGTACTCGCGTTCGAGCGTGGTGTGGAACATGGCCGGGTCGTCCGTGCCCAGCACGATCGGCACACCGGCATCGTAAATGCGCCGCATGGGGTGCTCGGCCAGGCTTGCGACGGCGCCGGTAGCCACATTGCTCGAAAGGCAGATCTCCAGGGGAATCTCGCGGTCGCGGAGAGAAGCAAGCAGCGCCGGGTCGTCCGCGGCCCGAATGCCGTGGCCGATGCGCTCCGCCCCGAGCCGCACCGCCTCCCGCACCGATTCCGGTCCGACCGTCTCGCCAGCGTGAACCGTGAGGTGCAGGCCGGCCTCACGCGCTTCGGCAAAAACCTCCGCAAACGGCCCCACGGGCCCCAGCCTCTCATCGCCGCCGATGCCGAAGCCGGCCACGCCCCGGCCCAGGCGCTCGGCTGCCACCCGCAGCACCTTGCGTGCCTCCCCGGCGCCCCACTGCCGCACGGCGTCGAAAATCCACCGCACTTCGACCGGCGTGCGCCCCGCCTCGGCCTCCAGCGCGTCGAACACCGGCCCGAATTCCTGGCCCCGCCACAGAATGACACCCGCGGAGAGGGTGACCTCGGCGTAGCGCACGTTCTGCAGGTCGAGCCGGCCGAAAAGCCGCCGCGCGACCAGCGCATAGTCGGCGGGTGCCTTCAGCCGCCGGATCGCCCAGAGGTAGCTCTGGATAAACGCCGGGAAGTCGGCGTACTGGTAACGCGCGCGGGCTTCCTCAACCGAAACCGAGGCGTCGAGCTCGTGCAGCGTCTCAGGCTCGATGGAGCCCTCCAGGTGGAGGTGCAGCTCGGCCTTCGGCAGTTCGCGATACGAAGGAGCCATCCTGCCATAATATTAGCGACAGAGACGCACCCGGGCGCGCGCGAAGCGCTCGACGAACCACTATCCATGACTCGCCAGGAGATCGAAGCCATCGTGGGCGGCTACCACGCCGATCCTTTCGGCATCCTCGGGCCGCATGCGACACCCGGGCGCCAGACGCCGCGCTGGCAGGTCCGGGCGTTCCTGCCGCAGGCCGCCGAGGCCGAGCTGATCCGGGACGGCGCCGCCACGCCGATGAAGAAGATCCATCCCACCGGCTTCTTCTTCGCTTCGCTCCCCGGCGGGCCGGCACCGTATCGCATCCGTCTCAAGACCCCTGAGGGAGAGGTCTCGGAATTCGACGATCCGTACCGCTTCCCGCTCCTGCTGACCGACTTCGAGCTGCACCTCTGGAGCGAGGGCGCCAACTACGAGAGCTACCGCAGCCTGGGCGCGCACCCGGTCACGATCGAAGGCGCGAGCGGCGTGCGGTTCGCCGTCTGGGCGCCCAACGCCGAGCTGGTCAGCCTGGTGGGGGACTTCAACCAGTGGGACACGCGGCGGCACCCCATGCGGCTGCGCAGCGCCGGCATCTGGGAGATCTTCATCCCGGGCCTCGAGCACGGCGACAAGTATAAGTACTTCGTCAAGTCGCGCCAGCAGGGCTACCAGGAGATGAAGACGGACCCGTACGCGTTCTACTGCGAGACGCCGCCGCGGACGGGCTCGATCGTCTGGGACCTCTCCGCGTACCAGTGGAACGACGGCGCGTGGATGGAAGCGCGCGCAGGGACGGACTGGCTCAAGCGCCCGGTGTCGATCTACGAGGTGCACCTGGAGTCCTGGCTGAGGGGGCCGGGCGGCCAGCTCCTCAGCTATCGCGAGCTCGCCAGGAGTCTGGTCGGGTATGCGAAGAAGATGGGCTACACGCACCTGGAGCTGCTGCCCATCATGGAGTATCCGTACTCCGGCTCGTGGGGCTACCAGGTGGTCGGGTATTACGCGCCGACTTCGCGTTTCGGCACGCCGGACGACTTCAAGCACCTGGTGGACTGCTGCCACCAGGTGGGCCTGGGTGTGATCGTGGACTGGGTGCCGGGCCACTTCCCCAAGGACGCGCACGGGCTGGCCTACTTCGACGGCACCAGCCTCTACGAACACGCCGACCCGCGCAAGGGCGAGCACCATGACTGGGGCACGAAGATCTTCAACTACGGCCGCAACGAGGTGCGCGGGTTCCTCATCTCGAACGCGCTGTTCTGGCTGAAGGAGTACCACATCGACGGCCTCCGGGTGGACGCGGTGGCGTCGATGCTCTACCTGGATTACTCGCGCAAGCCGGGCGAGTGGATCCCGAACCAGTTCGGCGGGCGCGAGGACCTGGAGGCGATCGACTTGTTGCGGCGCTTCAACGAGCTGGCGCACCAGGTGCCGGGGGCCTTCACCGCGGCCGAGGAATCCACCGCCTGGCCCGGCGTCTCGAAGCCCGTGTACCTGGGCGGCCTGGGGTTCACGATGAAGTGGAACATGGGCTGGATGCACGACATGCTGCGCTACTTCTCCCAGGAGCCGGTGCACCGCAAGTTCCACCACCAGGACATTACCTTCAGCCTGCTCTACGCCTTCCACGAGAACTTCGTGCTGCCGATCTCGCACGACGAGGTCGTACACGGCAAGAAGGCGCTCATTGCAAAGATGCCCGGAGACGAGTGGCAGCGCTTCGCCAACGCGCGCGCCTTTCTGGGCTACATGTGGGCGCACCCGGGCAAGAAACTGCTGTTCATGGGTTCGGAACTGGGCCAGTACGAGGAGTGGGACTACAACTCGAGCGTCCGCTGGGAGCTGCTGCAGTTCGACCCTCACCGCCGGCTCCAGACTTTCGTGCGCGAGCTGAACCGCTTCTATCGAGAGCAGCCGGCCATGTACGAGGTGGACTTCCACTGGAGCGGCTTCGAATGGGTCGATTTCCGCGATGCCGACAACTCGGTCATCGCCTTCCTCCGCCGCGCCCAGGACCCGGAGGACTTCCTGCTGTTTTGCTCGAACTTCACGCCGGTGCCGCGGCAGGATTACCGCGTCGGGGTTCCAGCGGCGGGCTTTTACGAGGAGGTCTTCAACACCGACGCGGCCGCGTACGGAGGCAGCGGTTTGGGCAACGCGCCGGGAGCCGAATCCGAGCCCGTGGCGGCGCACGGCCGGGAGCAGAGCATCCCCATCACGTTGCCGCCGCTGGCGGTGGTCGTGTTCAAGAAACGGTCATGAACCGCGGAGGCGCACCCGGGAACGGCGGAATGGCCGCGCCGGGGCGCAATGCGGCGAAGAGGACTCCGATGGGCGATACCCTGCCCCAACGCGCATGGCGGCAAGTTCGACCCATAGCATCCGGAGCGGAATGCTGAGGCAGAAGAACTTCGCACTGGACATGCTCCCCGTGATTGCGGCGGCGGGAGTCTTTGCCGTCGCGGTCAACCTGGCGGTCGTGGCGATCGCCGGCGGCTATGATTTCACGTTCGGCCCCCTCCACCTGGTGGCTCATGACGCCTTCAAGCCGGAGCAGATTCTCGTCGGAACGCTGGTGCTCGCGCTGTTCCTGAAGAGCATAGGCCGGCGCACACCGGGCCGTGCCGAGGAAGCTTGCGCCGAAGCCTCAACCGGCAGTCGCCTGTGGCAGAAACTGGACCGGCTGCCTGGCATAGCCTTCGTCATCCCCGCCCTGGCGGTCTTGCTTTACCTGCCCACGGTGTCCATCAACTTCGCGCACCCCGACTGGACGCAGGCCCATATCGGAGCATCCATACGCGATCTGCACGCTTTTGTGAGGCTGTTCACGGACCCTCGGCCGGATGGCTCCTATCGCCCCCTCGGGGCCCTGTCCCTGTGGCTCGACTATTCGGCCTTCGGAAGGAGTGCGTGGGGCTACCATCTCATCAACATCGGCCTGCACGCAGCGAATATCTTCCTGGCGATGGCGGTCTATCGGCTCCTGGGCTTCGGCAAATTCGTCTGCCGGTTGAGCGCTCTCCTGTTCGCCGTCGCGCCCGTCAACGTGGAGCCGGTCGTTTGGCCGGCGGCGCGCTACGATCTGCTGGCGTGCACGTTCGCTCTAGGCGCCATGATTTGCTCGGTGCGGTACCTGCGGCGTCCGGCGCCCTCCTGGGGTCTCGCCCTGGCAGCCTTCGCTCTCACGAGCATGGGTATCTTGTCGAAGGAGACGGCCTACGCAGTGCCACTCCTGGTGGTGGTTCTCGCTCTGACCGCCGCGCTCCGCCGGGACATGCCGCGCCCCAGAAGCGCAACGGCGCCGCTGCTTGTTGCGGTATGGCTCCCGGCGCTCATCGGACTGGCAGTACGATTTGCGATCTACAACGGCCTGGGCGGCTACGCGTACCTGGAGGGGCACTCACCGGTTTTCGGGGCTTCCCTGAAGACGCTGGCGTCTTTCATCCAGCGCGTCCTGCTGGTCCTTCCCGGTGCCATCAACACAGCCAGCCAAGTGCCGGCCCTCGGCCGGGCTGCGCTAGTGGGTTTCGCAGCCGTGGCCCTGCTCGTCTACCTCTTTCATCCCGCCGCGGTGACCCGGAAGAGTTGGCTGGTCCTGGCGCTGGGCTTGGCCAGCGCGCTGCCGGTCGCGAGCCTCGTGGGGTGGATAGGGCCGTCGATGCTGCACACTCGCTATCTGTATTTCCCGGCGGTCTGGATCCTGCTTTTCGTAGGAGCCTGCATCGGCACGTGCAAACATCGCCTGGCGGTCGGCGCACTTTTTGTCGCAGTCAGTCTGGCCGGAACGATATCTAACCTCCAGGTGTATGAAAACGCCCTCCAGGCCGCGGAGCGCGTTCGCAGCGTCGTCAGTGTGGATGCCGCTCAACACTCGCCTGTCGATGCGGTTTGCTTTGACGGTCTTCCGGAAGCATCCCATGGGATCTTGTTCTTTGGCGATCATGTCGTCGAAGGGGTTCGCAGCAGCTTCGAGGGGACGCCTGTTTCCGTAACGCGACTGTGCCCCGCCAGCACGCCGGCAAACCGGAGGACTGTCATCTACCGCTGGGATCCGAAGCTCGCCACCGTGGCTCGGGGGGAGTGTTGCAGGTGAGCCGTGGCTCGGACGACGCTCAGGCTGCCGCCGGGGGCTGGCTAGGCGTCCAGCAGAGCGCGGGCCAGCCGTGCCAGCTCCTGCGTACAGCGCACGGAATGCTCCATCTCCACCAGGACCGAGTAGCGGCGGTCCTCGGGCCGGCAGGCCCTCACCTCACCCAGGAGCAGCATTTCACCCCACTCGAGCTTGAGGGCTTGCCCCGGCTCGATGGGCGTGTCCACGACGACCTCGGTGCGGCTGCCCTCGATTCTCCGCACTTCACCGTAAAGCTCCAGCTCCTTGACGCCAATCAGGGTCACGCGGGCGCGCTTAGGCTCCTGCTCCATGCCCGCCTTATCGGCTCG
Source organism: Bryobacteraceae bacterium (assembly GCA_050010255.1). Taxonomy (GTDB): domain Bacteria; phylum Acidobacteriota; class Terriglobia; order Bryobacterales; family Bryobacteraceae; genus JBEKLJ01. Next base: position 6,493 of record JBEKLJ010000006.1, on the reverse strand, counting down.
GGGTGGCCACTCCTATAGGCCGAGGCGCGGCGCCGCCGGCGGTCCCGGGGTGTGTTACAATTCTGCCTTGTGAGTCATACAATCACAATTCGCCTTACACAGGAACTCGCCGAGTGGCTCGAGGAGACTTCCAGGCGAACGGGGATACCCGCCGGCCGGATCGTGCGCCAGCAGTTGGACCGGGCGAAGACGGAGGGGGGCGCAGCGCGGTTCATGCGCCACGCCGGGCTGATCGCCGGCCCCGCCGATCTCTCCGCGCGCAAGGGGTTCTCGGGGCGATGAAAGCCATCGCCGATACCGGCTTCATCGTCGCTTTCGGAAACGGCCACGACCGCCATCATGCTTGGGCCGTCGCCGTAGCCGGGCAGATCGTGGAGCCGCTGCTGACCTGCGACGCCGTGCTGGCCGAGGCCGCCTTCCATCTTCAATCCACCGCCTACGTACTGGCGCTGGTTCGGGACGGCATGCTGCGCCTGGCGTTCGATTCCTCGCGGCATCTGGAACGGCTCTCCGAGCTCGCCGCGCGCTACGCCGATCGCCAACCGGACTTCGCGGACTTGTGCCTCATCCGCATGGCCGAACTCAATCCCCGGCACATCGTAGTGACCGTGGATGAGGAGGATTTCCGCGTGTACAGGAAGAACCGGCGCGATCCGATTGCGATACTGAGCCCCTCGACCCGGCAACGTTGAGGCGGTGCAGCCACGCGGCAGCGCCTTAGCGGCGGCGCCCTACAGTCCCGCCTTCGTCTCCAGGCTGCGCCAGAGATACCAGGAAGCAATGGTCGAGTAGGGGCGCCACTTTCGCGCCAGTCTGTCCACTTCGGCCGGCGTGGGCAACTGCGCCAGGCCGTAGACCTTGCGCACCGCCGCGCGAATGCCGAGATCCGCCGAGGGCATCACGTCCAGGCGCCGCAGAGCGAAGATCAGGAACATATGCACGGTCCAGGGGCCGATGCCCTTCAGCGCCATCAACCGCTGGTGGACCTCCTCGTCCGGCAATGCGGCCAGCATGGCAAAGTCCACCTGGCCGGAGATGGTGCGGCGCGCCAGCTCGCGCAGATAGCCGATCTTCTGGCGCGAGAGACCCAGGGCCCGCAGCTTCTCGGTGCGGAGCTTCAGCACCCCTTGGGGCGTCAGCCGCCCGTCGCCCGCGGCGGCTACCAGCCGGTTGAAGATGATCTCGGCTACCTTGCCGCTAAGCTGTTGGAGGACAATGGCCTTGGCGAGGGTCGCGAAATCGGGCTCCAGGAACTCGATGGCGTAGGGCCCGATCTCGTCGATCAGCCGGGCCATTACAGGATCGGAAGCCCTCAAGTGAGCCAGCGCTGGTTGCATGGCGAAACAGAGACCGCTCGGCGTGCGTCTAGCATTATGCCACTGGTGCTCATGCCATTGAGGGGGATGCCCGCGTTCCTGTGCTTGGCGCTTGCCTGGAGCGCGCTGGCGCAGCCGCCCGCCGTTCCACAGCCGCCTGCCGCCCCCCAGGAACCTGGACCCACCATCAAGATCGAGGTCGAGTTCGTCAACGTCCTCTGTTCCGTGCGCAACCGGCAGGGCGGGCTGGTGGGCAACCTCGGCCAGGAGGATTTCAGCGTCACCGAAGACGGCAAGCCGCAAGCCATTCGCTACTTCGCCCGGGAGACCGATTTGCCGCTGACCATCGGCCTGCTGGTGGACGTCAGCCGGAGCCAGGAGCGGCTCATCGACACCGAGAGGCACGCCGCGGACCAGTTCTTCTCTCAGATGTTGGGGAAGAAGGACCTGGCGTTCCTGATCAGCTTCGGCCAGGATTCCGAGCTGCTCCAGGACTACACCAGCTCCGCCCGGCTGCTGCGCAAGGGCCTGGATGGTTTGAGGGTGAATGCCCCGCCGCCGCAGGTGATGGACAGTCCCGTGCCAACCATTTACACACCGCGGGGGACGGTTCTCTACGACGCGGTATACCTGGCGGCCAACGAGCGGCTCCGCGGCCAGGTCGGGCGGAAGGTCATGATCCTGATCAGCGACGGTATCGACCAGGGCAGTCGCGTGAAGCTGGAGGAAGCGCTGCGGGCGGCTCACCAGGCCGACGCGGTGATTTACGGGATCGAGTACTACGACCCGCAGGCTTACGGCGGCGGGTTCGGCCGCGGCCTGGGCGGCCAGTGGTCGGCTCTGAAGCGGTTCGCCGAGGAGACGGGCGGCCGTGTCTTCCACGTGGACCGCAGGCACCCCCTCTCGGAGGCGTTCGAGGAGATCCAGCAGGAGATGCGCAGCCAATACGCCATCGGCTACATACCCACGAACCCCGCCAAGGACGGCACGTTCCGGCGCATCGAAATCCGCACGCGGGACAGGGATCTGAAGGTCCAGGCGCGGAAAGGCTACTGGGCCGTGCCGCCGGAGCCGAGTTAGCTCTGGCCTGGCGGCTCCACGCGCTCCGCGCGCCGCCTGAAGTAGTCCCGCACACACACCTCCAGCGGCGGCATGGGCGCCAGACCGGCGGCCTCCATCTTGGCGTTCGACAGCGCGGAGAACTTCGGCCGGTGTGCCACCGTGCGGTATTCCCTCTCGTTGGTGGCGCGCAATTCGGGGTGCAAGCCCGCGACCTCGAAGATCAGCCGCGCGAAGTTGAACCAGGATATCGGGACGCCGCCCGCAACGTGAAAGATGCCCCGCAAGTTCCGCTCGTAGAGGTCCACGGAGCGCGCCGCCAGCTCCGGAGCGTAAGTCGGGGAGGCCACGTGATCCTCGACCACGCGGATGGGCTTGCCGCCCGAGGCCAGCCGCAGCATCAGCTCGATGAAGTTGCCGCGCGCGGTTTTCAGCCCGCCGGGGCCGAAGACGCCCGAGGTGCGGATGAGGAGCGGCGCTTCCAGGTAGGCCTGGGCGTAGATCTCTCCGGCGAGCTTCGAGACGGCGTAGGCGCCCAGGGGATGCGGCGCGTCGTCCTCTGCATAGGGCCGGCCGGCGCGGCCATCGAACACGTAGTCGGTCGAGTAGTGGACCAACTGGGCGTTCACCTGGCGGCAGCCCAGTGCAATGTTCCGCACGGCCAGCGCATTGACCACGAAGGCCGCTTGCGGGTCCTCCTCGGCCACGTCCACCTGGTTATGAGCGGCCGCGTTGAAAACCACCTGCGGATCGACCTCGGCCAGGTGGCTCTCGACGCGCCCGCGGTCCGTGATGTCCAGGTCGGCCCGGTCGGTGGCGAAGACCTGGTAGCCGCGCCGCTCCAGCTCGGCCACCAGTTCCAGGCCGAGCTGCCCCCAGCACCCGAAAACAACTGCCCGGTTCGGCATACGAGGTTACAATAGCATCGCGCGGGGCCAGATGGTGCAGTCCCTGCCTGCAAACCCGCAATCCGTCCGTAGGCCGGCGCGGCCTCCACTTTGTGGCGCGAGCTTCAGCTTGCAGCGTCGGCTTCAGCCGACGTCTGGCGGAACGCTTCCCGGGCGCATCCCCGCACTCGCCCTGCGTCGCCAGGAGTGGCGACGCGGCAGGCAGAAGTGCCCGCGCTACGGCGAGCGCCGGCTCCACCCGAGGGGTGAAGGTCGCATTCCGGGGCACTGCCCCGGTCGACTGAGTTCGAACCCGCCGCACCGGCTCACGGACGGACTACGGGCAAACCTGAGGGAACCGGACAGCCTGCCGCCGGCATCCAATACATCAAGAGCGCAGACCGCTCGCGGACGGCGAGGCGCAGGTGCAGACATGCGGCACTGGGATGCGCGGAGAAGAATCGGAAGACTCCGGGCGCTGCTATACGTGGCGCTGCTGACGGCCCTGCTTGTGTCGGTCTGCCACGGCATTGCGCGCCTGGCAGCCAGCTAGCCCGCCCGCTACCGGCGTACCAGCCCGGCGAGCACCCAGGACGCCGCGGCAGCCAACGCTCCGGTGGCCAGCAATGCCCGCCAGTGGGCCTGCAGGTAGCGCGCCGTCCGCCGGACATCGTCCCGAACCAGCGGCAAGAGGCCCGCGGGGAGCTCGGCCGGCGGCTCCAGCGCAATCCCCAGACTGGCCTTCAGCAGTTCCCGAGCGCCCCGGCGGTCGGCAATCAGCACCGTCCCGGCGTTGGAACCCGACGTGGACCTGACCAGCTTCCGGCGCAGAGCGGGTGGAACCTGCTCGAGCGCCCGATAGACGCGCGTGCGCCTGGCAGTGGCTATCAGGATCGTAGAGGTCCTTAGGCTTCCGCGCTCGCCCATATCAGGCTCGTGCCTCCTCCACGCGCGCCGTCCGGCCTTCGATGCCGGACTTCTCCAGCACAACCTGGATGAAGCCCAGGGCGGCCTTGGAGAGCGCCTTGTCCTTACGGTACACCAGCGCCAGCCGCCGGACCATGGGCTCGGGAGCCAGCGGGATGGCCAGCAAACGGCCCGAGGCCGTTTCCTCGCGGCAGCTCGACACCGCCATGAAGGAGACGCCGAGGCCCGCCGCGACAAAGCGCTTGAGCATCTCGGTCGAGTCCAGTTCCATCGAGATGTGGATCGAGTCCTCGACCAGTTCCAGCCACTCGTTCAGACGGGCCCGCGTGGTGCCGTATTTCGGCAGCAGCAGGGGATAGGACGGCAGGTCCTGAGCCTCGACCGAGGCCTGGCCGGCCAGCGGATGGCCCGCGGGAACGATGAGCCGGATCTCGTCGGAGTGGACCTTCACCACTTGCAGTTTGCGGTCCTGCACCGGCATCTGGGCGAAGCCGAAGTCGACGAGGTTCTCCAGGACGGCCTCGGCAATCCTGCTGCTGTAAGCCCGCTCGACCACGAGCTGCACGTTCGGAAAGCGCCGGCGGTATTCGGAGAAGACCTCCGGCAGAAGGTAGATGCAGGTGGCTTCGTTGGCGGCGATCACGAGCTCGCCGCGCGGTACCAGCTCGAGCTCGTGGATGGAGTCCCGAGCCTGCCGGCGCAGGTCCAGGATCTGCTCGGCGTACTGAGCCAGGATCTTCCCGGCGGTAGTCAGCGAGATGCGGCTGCCGAAGCGCTCGAAAAGCTGGGTGTTCAGCTCCTGCTCGAGCTGGCGGACCTGCGCGCTGATGGCCGGCTGAGTGCGGAAACAGGTCTGGGCGGCCTTGGAGAAGCTCTTCAGCCGGACAATCTCGAGAAAGGTGTGTAGCTGGTCAAGGTCCATACCGGCCGCGGGCAATACCGAAACAAAACGTCAAGCGGCAGGATAGAAATACTCAATCTCCTCATGCCGCCGCGACTTGTTACCAATTGTAGCAAGCGACCCTGGCTGGTGCGGCCGGAACGAACGCGGGAAGCCGCGGCCACCAGCCCGATCTTCTCACACCGTTCGAAGCGAGGCGCCGCGCGAGGCCGGTAGATTCAAGGCGCGCGACGGGGTGAGCCCGCAGGTCCGTACAAAAACCGGGGCCAGACTACCACTTTTCGCGCTCCAAGTTTGCTGAAGACAACGAACTCGCGTAGGCGAAAAGTGGCTGTCTGTACCCGGTTTTTGTGAGGACGCCGGCCGAGCGCAACTTGAGAAGATGCCGGCCTCCCGCAAGCCGCAGCCGAAGGCGTGTGAGAAGATCGGGCCGGCCGCGCTCTCGGACGGAAGGGCTCAGTCGGCTTTCGATTCGAACGGGTTCAGCGCAGCACGACGACCGCCGTATCCAGTCTGGGCGGATCAGCGGGAGGCTTCTTCTCAGGGGCCTGTGGCTCGCTCTTGGGTTGGCCGCTCACCGCGGCCACCTTGCCGTCGCGCAGCTCGACACGGACGGAATCGTCGCCAGCTCCGTACCACCACGTCTCGTTGCCGCCGTCGGAGAGCTTCATGACGGGCTGGCCGAAGCGCTTGACCAGTTCGGCGGCTTCCATGCCGGTCTTGACCGCCGCCGGGTCTGGCGCCGCCAGGTTGGGGCCCTCGGCGGCACTCGCGGCGCCTTTGGGCACTACGACTATGGTCGTCGAACCAGCCTTAGCGGAAGCGCCGCCCGCCCTGGCGGAAGCGCCCGCCTGAGCGGAAGCGCCCGGCTTGGCGGAAGCGCCCGCCTGGTCGAGCGTCTGAGAGACCTTGCCGAGGGCGGAGCCGACACTGTCGCCGGCCTTCTTCATCCCAGCGCCGGCCGAAGCGGCGCCGGCTGTAACGAGAGAGTGCTCCACCATCGTCTGTGCGCCACAAGCGCAGGCAAAGAGCGCGATTCCCGCCGTGCCGACCAGCAGCCGCTTCATAGTCATATTGTGCGCCGAATCGCCGAACCCGGCGAGCGAAAATCGAGTAGTGGGCCAGTTCCCGGATGGGCCGTGATTCGGGCGGAACCGGTGTTCGGCTTCTCCGGGGCTTAGACCTAGTCCTGGCAGTTCTACCGTTGGGCTTCCGATGGCACCGGGTTGGGCCTCTTGCTGGGGTAGTGGCTGCATTTCGACGGGTGAGATCCGTCTTATAATTATGACTTCTCCATACCGCAATCGTAGACATGCCTGGGTGGTTGGTCTTGGAGGGCACACGACGGCGCCTTAGGGGGGGCCGGCCTCCAAGGAGTCAGACCGCACCCCCGGCAGGCAGGA
>JBEKLJ010000005.1:0-36330 GCA_050010255.1 Bryobacteraceae bacterium | reverse complement strand
GTTGTTCGGGACCTCGAAGAACTTGTGGAGGCTGGGGCGGCGCAAATCCCCGTCAATCAGCAGCGTGCGCCGGCGCTGCTCGGCGTGCACCATCGCCAGGTGGACCGCCACGGTCGATTTGCCTTCGGAGGGAGAGGCGCTGGTCAGCAGGAGCGAGCGCAGCCGGCGGTCGAAGTTCGTCAGCAGGATCGAATTCCGAAGCGTCCGAATGGCCTCGTCGAAGGTGGTCCGGTCCCGCTCGGCCGAGCCATTCACCGGCACGAGGCCCGTGCCGTTGCCGTTGTCGTTGCCGTTGCCGTTGCCGTTGCCCTGGATCGACACCGGCCGGAGCTGCCCGCGCCAGTTCTTTATGACCGGCAAGCTGCCCACCACTGAGGTCTTGAGCGTCCGCCGCACCTGCTCGGGATCGCGAATGGTGTTGTCCAGGACGTCGCTGAGCACCGCCGCGCCGAATGCGAAGAGCGTGGAGAACAGAAAGGCCAGCGTGAGGTTCAGCGGCATGTCCGGGAACACCGGCTTCAGCGGGGGCCGCGCGAGGTCGGCGATGCGGATCGAGCTGTTCTGGAAACTCGCGTTGATGCCGGCTTCCTTGATTTTCCGCACCAGCTCCTCGTAGAGCTTCTTGTCCGTCTCCGCCTCCCGCTTCAAGGTCTGGTATTCGAACGAACGGGAATTCAGCCGGTCGAATTCCGCCTTGGTCTCGGCCACCGCGGTCCGCAGCATGGACTCGCGCTCCAGCGCCTGGTGGTACTCGATCTCCACGCGCTGCGCGATGCTGTCCCTCGTGTCCTCGAGCGCCCGCTCGACTTCGGTGACCTGCGCCAGCGCCTTCCGGTACTCGGGGTGGTTGGCGCCGTAGTGCGTTTTAGCGTCCACGAACCTCCGCCGGCTCTCATTCAGGGCTTCGGTCAGCTTCTCCAGAGCCCCGCCCTGGCTGGAGACCTGGGCCGCCGCCAGCGTGCCGTCCCTCACGGAGTTGAAGGCGGTCTCCCGCCTCACCCGCTCGGCCTGGGCGCTGGTGTATTCCGTGTTCAACTGCAGGAGGCGGGCGGAAACGATGTTCGTCCTCTCCTCCGGGTTGATCACGTTGAGTTCCCGCTCGAACTGGGCCAGCGCGGCGCTCGACCGCTCCATCTTGGCCCTCAGCTCCTCCAGTTGCCGCTCCATGAACTGGGACAGGCCGGCGGCGGCCTGATAGCGAATCTTATAGGTGTGCTCCAGGTAAGACCGCACGGTGGCATTGGCGACGTCCGCGGCCTCCTGGCGGTCGGGCGAGCGATAGTTCACCAGCAGCAGGTAGGTGTTCGGAGGCCGCGTCACCTTGAGCTTCTTCAGGACCACCGGCGCTTCCTCGGCCACCGCGGTCCTCACCGGCTCCGAATCCGTCGCGTCCGTCTCGCGTCTGCGCAGGTTGTACTTGCGGGCCACCGGGCGAAGCACGGAATCGGACTGGATCAGCTTCACCTGGGTGGCCATGAACTGGTCCGCGTCGTTGATCGCCGACTGGACGGCCTCCTGGCCTAGGATTCCAGTGGGAATGCGCCGGTCGATGTCGATGGTGGCGGTGGCCTCGTAGATAGGCGTCAGCCGGGCGGAGACGATGGCGGTGCCGATCACGCACGCAGCTACCGCGCCCAGGATCTTCCAGCGATGCCGCTTGAGGATCCACAGATACTGCGACAGCGGCACCGCGGGCTCCGCGGGCTCCAGCTCGCGCGCCGGCGCCGGCAGGGGGAGGGCCACACGGCGAACTTCCGCAATCGCCGGAATCGCCGGAAGCTTCCCGTTAACCTTTTCGTCCATCATGTGATCCGTTTCTCCTGCGAGCCTAGCGGCGCCAGATCAACACCCCGGAGGCAGTGGATGCGCCGAAGCCGGAAAGCCGGTCGATGATCGCCGCGGTCGTGCGCCGGCCCTTGTTGTCCGGAATGTAGAGCACGTCGTCGGCCTGAAGCGCGACGTCAGCCGACTTGCGCGCCAGGATCCGCTCCAGCTCGATCGGGATTTCCTGCCGCGTGGCCGAATCCGCCCCGGCGCGGAAGATGTAGGCGCGGCGGCCCGTAAACGGGACCAGGCCTTCGGCCAGCGCCAGGACTTTGAGCACGGTCGTCTCCGAACCGTCGCGCACGGGAAACGCCCCCGGCTTCTTCACGTTCCCCACCACGTAGATCTTGCGCGCTTCCGGGATGCGGATTTCCTCTCCGCCCGTGAGGGTTACGTTGAGTTCCGGGTCGGCCGTACCGAGCAGCGCCTGGATCGGAATGCGCTCGACGGGCGGAGCGGGCGCGTCCGCATCTGCGGGCTGCGGCCGCATCAGGAGCAGCTCCGGTCCTGCGTCGCTGGTCAGCCCTTCCGCCATGACGAGGGCGTCGAGCAGAGTCACCTTGCCGACAGCCTGGAACGTCACCGGCTTACGCACCGCGCCGACCACGCTGATGGGCCGGCTGTGGTACTCCAGGATCGTCACGGTCACGATCGGGTCCACCAGGATCTGCTCGCTGTTCAGAGCTTCTGCAATGGCGTTCTCCAGTGCGCCCGGCAGCAACCCGTCGGCCCGGATGCGCTCCTTCAGCATCGGCAACCGGATCATGCCGTCCGCTCCCACGCGGACGGTCCGGGTCAGCTCCGGCGAGTCGTAGACTGAGACGGCGATCAGATCGTTGCCCGCGATCCGCTGCGCCGGCAGGTTGGGGACGCCGGCGACATTGGCGTCCACCACCCCCGGCGGCCGGCCTTGCGCGAATGCCAATCCACAACCGAGCAGGAACAACGTGAGTCTCATGCCACACCTCGCTTGGCGTTGCGGCGCCGGCCGAAGAGACTTGAGAGCAGCCCCTCCATTCGCTCCAGCCGGGACCGCAGATCCGAGAGTTCTTGCATCACTTCGGATTGATCCCGTTCCACGGCCTGCAGCAGCTCCGAGCGGGCATAATCCGACAGGGTGCGGGCGCCCCGCCGCAGGCAGGCGGTCTCCAGGTTGTCGTATTCGTCCTGCGTGAGGCGGAAAATGACAGTGCGGTCTCTGCGTTTCAGAAATGTCATGGGAGAGTGATGGGGATCAGGCGACCTGCTCGACGGGCGTGAGCAGGGCGCGGTCGATTTCGACGGCCACGGTGCGCTGCAGAATCTCGACGTTGATCAGCACCCGGTACGCATCTCGGTCGCGCAGCACGATGCCAACCACTCCTTCGAGGCAGCCCTGTTCGATGCGGACCTTCTGCCCCGCCCGCAGGTATGGCCAGGGTTGGATCGGCAAGCCGGAGGTCACCACGGCCCGAACGGCTTCGATCTCCCGGTCATCCACCGGAACCGGGCGCTTTCCAAATCCGACAATCGACGTCACCCCCGGTGTGCTCAGCACCAGCAGCCGCTGCTCGTAGGAGAAGCGGCAGAACACGTATCCGGGGAACAACTCCGTTTCGAGTTCCTTGATGCGGTCGCACCACCGCCGGCGGGCGCGGTAGACCGGCGAGAACTCCTCTAAACCCTTCAAACGAAGGTTGCGCGCGGTTGCCCTCTCGTGCCGGGGCCTGACCGTGAGCGCGTACCAGGGAGCACGCGAACTGGGCGGGAGCATGGTTTCCAATCTCGGGGGAGGGGGTTTGAATCCGGCCGCAGCTTCCGCGCTGCAAGACCCAATTCCGTCTTGCCAGAGCGAATACTTAAGCTGCCATTGTATACGTTTCGATTACAGAGTCAAGATTCATTTTTGGGTTTCTTCGCGGAGCACGCCAGCACTGCCAGCAGAGCGAAGAAGAACGCGGCGAGCGCGGGTTTCTGCAGCGGATAGTCCACAAAACAATGCAGGAAGACCGCAATCACTCCAATTCCCCAGCGGGAGCGAAGCGCCGGCCGCACGCTCCAGACGGCGATGCCCACGAGCAGCGCCAGAAATGGTAAGCCGCCTTCGGCGGTCCATTGCGCCCAGTCATTGTGAGCGTAATTTGCGAACAGCCCATCGTCGTAGCGCGCATATGAGGGGTACGCGGTGGACCAGGTGCCGAGGCCGAATCCCGTCCAGGGACGATCGCGGATCATCTGGAGCGTCGAATCGAGCATCTCGCGCCGGCCCGCGTACGGGTCTGCCCGGTTCAGCCGGTTCCATAAGGCCTCCCAGCCGACCACGGCCGTAAACAGCACGATGGACGCCGCCAGCACCGCCACCATCCGGGCGATGCCGCGCCGGGTGGCGCCCTTCGCACGCAGCGTCAGGGCCAGAACGGCCACAATCTCCAGGGAAGTCAGAAGGAAGCCGGCGCGCGAAGCGCTGGCGATCACCGACGCGTACATCGTGCCCGCCATCAGCGCGAACAGCAACGTTCTCCGGGCGTCGCTGGCGGCGCGGACAAGCGCCAGCGGCAGCACCAGTTCGATGAAAGCGGCGTACTGGTTCGGCGAGAGGAAGGGCCCCGCCGGCGCTCGCTCGGAAACCACCGGGAAGATCCAGAATACGTTGCTCCTGGAAGTGAACATCGCGAGCGTCGAAACCACGCTCAGGGCAAAACCGAACAGCAAAGTCGCGCGTAGAAACCGGTCCCGAATCCCCGCATTGGAGAAGACCTGTAGGGCAACGGCGAAGACCGCCAGGTTCGTCGTCCACATCAGCAGGGCATTCCAGGTCTCGCGCGGGTAGATGCTCCCCCCCATCGAGAGCTGCAAGATGCCCCAGAGCACGGCGCCGGCCAGCGGAAGGATCGCCGGGCTGCGCTGGAGGCGCAGGGGGCGAATCGCCAGGCGAACTGCCCAGACCGCCGCCAGCGCGAATGAGCCGGTTTCTAGCAGGCTCACGGCCCATCTCTCGGGCGCCCAGGCCAGCAGGATCGAGAGAAAGAGCAGGCCCGCCAGCGCCGCGGCGGACAGCGCGGTCATCGCGCCGGCTCCAGTACCACGTTCCGCACGAAGAGCGAACCCTCCGGCCGCGCCGTGCCCGTCTGGCGTTCCGAGACCAGGGAGAGGCGAGCCAACGCCGCCTCTCCGCTCGCGAACGTCAGTTCCGCCGACTGCCAGTTCTCGCCCGGCGCTTCTGACGTCGCCGCATCGAGCACCCGCCAGCGGATGCCGGCGCCGGGCGGCATGCCTGAGGTCCGCCACCACCAGCGCAAACGGTACACCCGGTGCGGAACAAGCGGGAGGTGCTGCCACAGCAGCTCGCAACGCTCGGCCTGCTTCCCGGACAGAGAGAACTGGAGCCCCGCCGGGGAAGTCAGCCGCGCGACGGCAACGTCGGCCAGCTGCACAATGTGCCAATCGAACCCGCCCAGCAGAGGCACGGCAGCGAAGTCGCCGTTCGTCAGCAGGGACCCGCTCTCGGGGGCCAGCGGCGGGTAGGGCGTTAGCTTCCGGCGGCACATGGCGTTCCATGCCGCCAGGGCGGGAGCAACCGTGCCTCGCTCGAGCAGCCGGTCGCAGTAGTCCATCAGCAGCCGCGCCTCGTCCGGGCCGGCAAATCGAAGCACGTCGAAAGACACCGGCCCCGCAGCCTCAAGGCGGCCTTCGGACAGGAGGAATCCCAAATACTGGACCAGGACAGCCGGACGGTCCGGGATTGCGCGGCTGCGAATCACGCCGGCATCCTGGCTGGCCGTCCAGCAGAGGCGGAACAGCGGAGCCGCGTCGCCGTAGCTCATCCGCAAGGCGCGCCTGCTCCATTTCCAGAACTGCGCCCAATCGCCGCGGCGAAAGTAGTAGTGCATCAGGGTGATGCGAGGCCCGCTCAGCCGGTCGATGCGGGCGGCTTCCAGCAGGCACTCCTCCGCGCGGGCGTAATCACCCGCGATCTCGGCCTCGAGTCCGAGCCGGATCCAGATCGAAGAATCGCGCGCGTTCAATACTGACGCGGCCAGCAGCGCCGGCCTGGGGTCGCGCCCTTCGTGCTCTTCCAGCTCCGCCTGCCAGGCACGGTAGCGTGCATTGCCCGGATCGAGTTCGATGGCCCGGGAGATCGCGCCCGGCGTGTTCGCGCGGTATAGCAGGTCCGCCCGTGCGAAACGGATCGACCAGTACGACGCAAACGCCAGGCAGGCCATCCACGCCGAGGTCAAGACAATGCGCGCCAGCGCCGCTGCGGCGCCCGGCTTCGCTGTTTTATCTTGCACGTGCGTGGCTCACTGCTGATAATATACGGAAGCGTACTGGAGGTACATCACCGATGCGTGTGCAGGCCCTCGTGGCTCTGAATCTCGCTGGCGTGCTGGCGGCCTGGAGTACTGGTCCGGTCATCGGCATCGCGGTCGCGAACGGAACGTTCCAGGTGGACAATGCCCAGGTCTCCGGAAACAGCACCCTGTTTGACGGCTCGAGGGTCGAGACCACCGAAGCCTCATCCCGGCTGCGGCTTCGGGACGGCACACGCGTCGAACTCGCCGCCGGATCCCGGGCCGCGGTGTTCCAGAATCGCACACTGCTCGAGAAGGGGTTTGGAGAGTTCCAGGCTGCCCCCAGTTACCAAATCGAGGCGCGGGGGTTGCGAATCTCGAGCGCCGGGGGAAGGTCGATCGTGCGCGTACGCCTCGACGGCGAGAAGACGGTGCTGATCGCGGCACTGAACGGACCGGCGCGAGTATTCAAGACGTCCGGCCCGCTCATTGCGAACGTGACAGCCGGCGCCAGCTTGCGTTTCGAACCGCAGGCGCAACCCGAGAGCGCCGCCCGGATGTCCGGTTGCCTGCTGCGCAAGGCCGGCCGATTCATTCTGGTTGAGCAGACCGCCAATGTAGTGGTGGAGCTGCGCGGAGATGCGGCGCAGTTGTCGGCCCAACTCGGCAATCGCGTCGAGATTCAAGGCGCCGTCGATGCCTCGGGCCAGCCGGTGGAAGGCGCGTCGCAAGTCGTTCGGGTCAGCGCGCTCGAGCAGATCGGTCCCGGCGGTTGCGTGGCGGCCGCGCAGGGAGTCGGAGCCGAGCTTCCGACGCGCGCCCCAGTCCCGGCGGCGGCCGCTAAGCCCAAGCACACAGGCGCGGTGATCGCGGGCGTGGCTATCGCCGGGGGGGCGGGCGCGATCGCCGGCGTGGTGTTGATGAACAGCAACAAGAGCAAGAGCCCGTAGTCTGCGCCGGCAACCTGCCGCGGCGCGGCCCGCGTGAACCCTCAGGGCGCGCGCCACCGGTCCTACTTCATCTGCTTCAGAACGCGGATGCCCGACGGGAGCTCGAACAGACTGCCGGGCGGCTTCGTGTTCACCTCCACCGAATCGGCGTACATCTGGAAGAGGCGCTCGCCGTCGCGCAGCCGCTCGACGTCGTAGGGCCACTGGACGCCGCCGCCCACGTCGCGGTACTTCCCGAAGATCGTAAGCTCCTCTCTGCGCTCGCGCGTCTCGGGATCGCGGCGGTAGTAGATTTGCCGGGCCGGCAGCTTCGAAGACTGATGGATGTAGACCGTGACCGTGCGGTTGTCCGCGTCGGTGATGTCCACGCTGTAGACCGGCAGGTTGTCCACGATTTCCGCGCCGCGGTATTCGATAATCAGCCCCGGCTCGCCGAGCCGCACCCGCAGGATGTAGAAGATGTTGTGAAGCGTGGTGTCACGGTAGCGCTCCAGCCGGTCCGCGGCCACGGGGCGGGCGCCGCGGAAGGTGATCTCGTGGCCTTGGCCTCCCGCAAACAGCACCGCACCGGAGCCCTCGTTCTTGCCGAACGACTGCCGTTCGTCCGACAACAGCTCGCCTGTCGCGCGCGGATCGGACGGCTTCCGATAGCGGGTGTAGATCGTTGCGCGGGAGAGGCCGGAGAGCTGCTCGCGGTAGAAGGAATACGCGCGGCCGGTCTCGACCCGGTCCTCCATCGCCAGAAAGCGCTGGCCGCCAAGGGCCGCGAGGGTGTCGTTGATGATCTGCCTTCCGCGCTCCTGCTTGGTCTGCGCGGAGAGGAACATAAGCGAGAGCAGAAGAAGAGCGCCGGTTCTCATCCTGCTTCCATCCTAAACCGGCGCGACCGGCGGCGCATGGGGAGAAGAAACCGGCTCGGAAGCGGCTCTTGCCGGGGCCGCAGTTGTGAGACGCTGGAATAGACCGGAGCGCCGCCAAGCCGCCTCAGACGGCGGTCGCAGTCTACGGCGCCCCGATCCTTTTTCCCAGAGGCTCCAACCCGAGGTAGGATGTTGGCGAGGACCCCGAACTCAGCCTGGCTGGAGATATCGAATCATGCTGCCGAACTTCCTCATTCCGGAAGCGGAAATCCGGGAAGACAGCCAAGGCCCCGTCATCAGCCTTGACGCGGCGAAGCCGAAGCTGCTTCTGCTTACTCTCGGGATCACCCGGATTATCGAACAGGAGAGCCTGGAGGTTCTCATCTGGGGTTCGTCCGACCAGATCAACTGGGGATCGAAGCCCCTGGCGGCTTTCCCGCAGAAGTTCTACTGCGGCACCTATCAGTTGCTGCTGGATCTCTCCGAGCATCCCGAGGTCGAGTACCTGAAGGCGGAATGCAAGGTCGCGCGCTGGGGTCACGGCGAACCGAAGCCGCTGTTCGGTCTGTACCTCGTCGCCCAGGAGACCCAGCCGCGCGAGGTGGCCAGAACCGCTTAGGCGCGCCCGTTTGTTGGTCGCGGGCGCAAGCCGCGTGCTTCCGCCCGCGCTTCGCTACACGCGGTTGATCAGACTGGCTACGTAGCCCGCGCCGAAGCCGTTGTCGATGTTCACCACGGTCACGTTGCTGGAGCAACTGTTCAGCATCCCCAGCAGGGCAGCCAGACCGTGGAAGCTCGCGCCGTAGCCGACGCTGGTCGGCACCGCGATCACCGGGCAGGCCACCAGCCCGCCCACCACGCTGGGCAGCGCCCCCTCCATCCCCGCGCAAACCACCACCACCCGCGCGCCCATCAACCGCTCGCGGCTGTTCATCAGCCGGTGGATGCCCGCCACGCCGATGTCGAAGATCGCCTCGACCTCGTTGCCCATCGTCTGCGCCGTCACCTGCGCCTCTTCGGCCACCGGGATGTCGCTGGTGCCGGCGGAAATCACGGCGATCCTGCCTTTCCCGCGGACGGCGCGGTCGCCCCAGACGCGCATCGCGCCCGAGAGCGGGAAATACTCGATCTGCGGGAGCCGCTCGCGCACGCGCTCCGCCGCCGCGGCGTCGGCGCGCGTTATGAGCACGTTAGGCGCCTTCTCCGCCAGCCGCGCCGCTATCTCGGCCACCTGCTCCGGCGTCTTGCCCGCCGCGAAGATGACCTCCGGCATGCCCTGCCGCAGCGCGCGATGGTGATCGAGCTTGGCGAAGCCCAGGTCTTCAAAGGGAAGGTGCCGCATGCGTTCGATGGCAACGTCGATATCCACGGCGCCACTGCGCACCGATTCCAGCAGCGCCCGGAGTTGGTCTTGGTTCATAGCTAGAACTCCAGCCGGTCTCCCATTCTCAGCCCATACCTGTCCGCCGCACCGCCCGCCAGCTCCAAAACGAACTGCGCCCGCCTGTTCCCGCCGTAACTGGGGCACTCGCTGGCCCGTGTCCGGCACGGCGGCGTCTGGGCGGAGATCTCCACGATCCGGCGCCCGGAGTCCAGCCAGATGATGTCGAGCGGAATGCGGACCTGATACATCCAGTACGAGTGGTTGCCGGGCTACTGGTGAATGAACAGCATACCGCGGTCGGCCGCCAGCGAGTCGCGGAACATCATGCCCCGCATCATCTCCTCCTGGCCGGTCACCACCTCGGCGCGGATCCTCTGGCCGTTGGGGAGCGTCACAACGCGCGTGGTCAGGTCTTCCAGCGTCGCCGGCTTCGGCCCCTGGCAGGCACACAGCCCGGCCAGGAGCGCCAGCGGGCAGGCGGGCAGCGAGACACGCATGAACTAGAATATTAGCGAGAATCTCGCGCGCAGTCGAAGGGCCTGGACCGCCGCCCCCTTGGGGTGGGGTCCGGATGCGCCGGTGCGCGCGCCGGGAAGCGGCGGTCTGGCGTCATGGCAAACCTCTGGAAGCGCTTCATCCTGACGCTCGAGATGGTCAAGTTCGAGCACTCCGTGTTTGCGCTTCCCTTCGCCGGCACCGGCGTCCTGCTCGCCATCCGCGATGCCGGCTACCACGTCCCGGGCCTGGCCTGGATGCTGGGCTGGATCGTCGCGGCCATGGTCGGCGGGCGCTCGGCCGCCATGGCCTTCAACCGCCTGCTGGACGCGGACCTCGACGCCCGCAACCCGCGCACGCGCCTGCGCCACATCCCGGCGGGTGCGCTCTCGAAAACCTTCGCCTGGCTGTTCGTCGCCGTCTCGTCGTTCGTCTTCCTCCTTGCGGCGCGAATGCTCAACCCGCTGTGCTTCCACCTGGCGCCCCTGGCGCTGGCGGTGGTCTTCTTCTATTCGTTTACGAAGCGGTTCACCACGTTCTCGCACCTCATCCTGGGCCTCTCGCTCGGCATGGCACCAGCCGCGGCCTGGATCGCCGTGCGCGGCGCGCTGGATGCGCGCATCCTCTGGCTCACTGCCGCCGTGACGCTTTGGACCGCCGGCTTCGACGTCATCTACTCCTGCCAGGACTACCAGTTCGACGTGGCGGAGGACCTGTTCAGCCTGCCGCGCCGGTTCGGCATCGCCGGTGCGCTCTGGATTTCCCGCGCCTTCCACGCCGCCATGCTGGGCTGCCTGCTCGCGCTGGCTCACGCTTTCGGGCTGGGCCTGGTGAGCCTCGCGGGCATCGCGCTGGTGGCCGCGCTGATTGTCTACGAGCACAGCCTGGTGAAGCCGGACGACCTCTCGCGCGTCAACGCCGCCTTTTTTGTGGTAAACGGGTACGTCAGCGTGTTGTTCTTCGGCCTGTGGGCCGCGGACATCCTGCTGGTCCGCTCGGGGACTTGAGATGGAACTCCTCATCGAAGACCAGCGCCTGAAGCCGATTCTCGAGAAGGTCGCTGCCGGGGAGCGCCTCGGTGGCCAGGACGGCCTGGCCTTGTACCGCACCCCGGACCTCCTCGCCCTCGGATACATGGCCAACCTGGTGCGCGAGCGGCTGCACGGCAACGTCACCTACTTCAACGTCAACCGGCACATCAACCCCACCGACGTCTGCGTGGCGAGCTGCCGCCTGTGCGCCTTCGGCAAGAAAGCCCGGGACCCGCGCGCTTACACCATGTCGCTCGAGCAGGTCTGGGAGACTGCCGCGAGCGGCGCCAGCCATGCCGTCACCGAGTTCCATATCGTCGGCGGCCTGCACCCGGAGCTGACGCTGGACTGGTATTGCGAAATGTTCCGCGGCCTGAAGCAGCGCTTCCCGCAAGTGCACCTGAAGGCGCTCACCATGGTCGAGATCGCGTATCTGGCCAGGCGCGCCAAGGTCTCCTATGCCGAGGTCATTCAGCGGCTCATCGATTCCGGCGTGGATTCCCTTCCCGGCGGCGGCGCCGAGATCTTCTGCGACCGCGTGCGCCGCATCATCTGCGACCACAAGATCACCGGCCAGGAGTGGCTCGAGGTGGCCCGAACCGCCCACCGGCTGGGGCTGAAATCCAACTGCACGATGCTTTACGGCCACATCGAGACCGCCGAGGACCGCGTCGATCACCTGCTGCGTCTGCGCGGGCTCCAGGAGGAGACCGGCGGCTTCGTAGCCTTCATCCCGCTGGCGTTCCACCCCGACAACACGTTGCTGCGGCACCTGCCGGGAACCACCGGCTTCGACGACATCAAGAACATTGCCGTGGCGCGGCTGCTGCTCGACAACATCCCGCACATCAAGGCCTACTGGGTGATGATGACGCCGCGCCTCGCCCAGATCGCGCAGCGCTTCGGCGCAGACGACATCGACGGCACCGTGGTCGAGGAGCGGATCTACCACGACGCCGGCGCCACCACGTCGCGGTCGCTCCGCCGCGGCGAGCTGCTGCACCTGATCCGCGCCTCCGGCCGCGAGCCCCTGGAGCGGGACACGCTCTACCGACCGGTAACGCGAAGCGACACGACGTTCACGGTTATGGTTTGATTTCTGTAGGTACTCGTCCCTGCGATGAATATACAACCCGAATCACTCGACTTCTTCAAACGCATCCTGGAAACGCCGAGCCCCTCCGGCTACGAGCAACCGGTGCAGCGCCTCGTGCGCGAGTTCGCCGCGCGCTTCGCCGACGAGGTCTCGACCGACGTCCACGGCAACGTGATTGCGGTCCGCAACCCCGGCGCGCCCTTGCGGGTGATGCTGGCCGGCCACGCGGACCAGATCGGCTTCCTGGTCCACTACATCGACACCGAGGGCTACCTCTACGTCCACGCCGTCGGCGGCTGGGACCCGCAGATCGTCGTCGGCCAGCGCATGACGGTCTGGACCCAGGGCGGCCCCGTCTTCGGCGTCATCGCCCGTAAACCCATCCATCTGCTCACCGAGGAGGAGCGCAAGCAGGTGGTCAAGCTCAAGGACGTGTGGGTGGACATCGGCGCCAAGGACCAGGCGCAGGCCTCCTCGCTGGTGCGCATCGGCGACCCGGTCACGCTCGAGCTCGGCTTCCGCAGCATGCTCAACGAGCGCGCGAGCTCGCCCTCCATGGACGACAAGACCGGCCTGTGGGTGGCCATGGAGGCGCTCCGCCGGACGCACGGCCGGGAGCTGAAGTGCGCCCTGTACGCGGTCTCGACGGTGCAGGAGGAGATCGGCTTGCGGGGCGCCAAGACCAGCTCGTTCCGCATCGACCCGCACGTGGGCGTCGCGGTGGACGTCACGCACGCCACCGACTGCCCGACCGTGGAGAAGAAGGTCTCGGGCGACGTCGCGCTCGACAAGGGTCCGGTGATCTTCCGCGGGCCGAACATGAACCCGCGCGTGGCGGACCGGCTGATCGAGGCGGCCATCAAGGCGCAGATTCCCTATCAGCTCGACGCCAGCGGTGCGGCCACGGGCACCGACGCCAACGTGATGCAGATCAACCGCGCCGGCGTCGCCGCCGGCTTGATCGGCATACCGAACCGGTACATGCACAGCCCGGTCGAGATGGTCTCGCTCAACGACCTGGACCACGCCGCGGAGCTGCTGGCCCAGTTCGCCCTGGCGCTCACCGGCGCCGAGGACTTCACCCCGTAGTAGGGCGAGTGCGGGGACAGGCCCGGGAAGCGTTCCGTCAGACGTCGGCTGAAGCCGACGCAGCAAGCTGAAGCTCGCGCCACAAAGTGGAGGCCGCGCCGGCTTACGGACGGACTGCCCTCCCCCCACCAGCGCCGTGCTCCGGCCGTAGCCGTGGTACACTAGGTGCAGGTTTGATCGTCCCGCCAATCTAAGGCCAGATCTTTCGGCGCTTTCGCTCGTTCGTCGGCCCCAAATTAGCCCGCTTTCAGATCGGAAAAGGAAAACCAAGCATGAAAAACATATTTGTAGGAAACCTCAGTTTTGGGGCCACCGAAGAAGCCGTCCGCGCGCTGTTCGAGGCTCACGGAACCGTTCAACGCGTCAGCATCGTCACGGATCGTGATTCAGGCCAACCCAGAGGCTTTGGGTTTGTCGAGATGACCAACGATGGCGAAGGCGAGAAGGCAATCGCCGCCCTGAACGGTCAGGACCTGGATGGCCGAGCGCTGAATGTCAACGAAGCGCGTCCCAAAGAGGACCGTGGGTCTGGCAATCGTTCGGGTGGTGGCGGCTACGGCCGCAGACAACGCTGGTAGACTCCCAGGAGCCCCGATCCGGACAAGTGCCGGATTGGGGCGCTCCTCGGCGAAAACCGGGGACAGACGGAACGTTCCCGGAGAATCTGTCGAAAACCCGAAAACCGGGGACAGGAAAACCGGGAAACCGGGGACAGACGGAACGTTCCCCCAGAATCTGCCGCACGGGAGCCGACTTCCTTGTGTGATCGCCCACTCGTGCCACGGGCTGCCATCGGGTGCCGCAACAGGTTGTTGGTGAAAAATGCGGTCTAGTCGCCCAACGCCACCAGCACGCGTTCGGTGATCTCGTCGATGAGCGCCGGCATGGCGCGATCGAGGGCCACCGTAACAGCGGCGCGGACACGCCCCGAGTCGATCTCCGGGGGTGACTGCGCTGGGCTTGCGGTTGCGGGCGCCGGCGCGGGTTCCGGCTGAGGCGGCGGCTGAAGCTCGGGATCGGGCTCCGGTGGAACCGCCTGCTGCTCCTCGATCGCCGCCCGCCGCGCCTCCTCGGCCGCCTCCAGGAGTGGCCGGATGGTGGAGACGACCACCGAAGCCTCGAAGGGCTTCTTCAGAATGCCGTCAGCCTGCACCCGCTCAGCCTCGGCCTCATCCACCGGTTCGAGCAGCCCCGCCAGCAGCACCACCCGGGTGTGCCGGTGCGCCGGGTGCGACTTGATGTGCTGGCAGACCTCGTAGCCGCTCTTGTGCGGCAGGAAAACGTCCGCCATCACCAGGTCCGGATCCACGTCGCCGAGCCGGATGATCGCGGTTTCGCCGTCCGTGACCGTGACTACCTCGAAACCCTCTTCGCGCAGGATTCGCTCGCCCATGCGCTGGGCGTGCGGGCTGTCGTCGGCCAACAGGATCCGGCTCATTGCGTGGGTTTCTTCTTCGCGTCCTGAGGGGTCTGCGGGGTGCTGTTGTCGGGGTTCTGCTGCTGGCCCTGGCTGACGTTCTGCTGCTTGTTCTTCTTCTTTTTCTTCTTCGCGTTCTGAGGGGTTTGCGGTGTGCTGTTGTCGGTGTTCTGCTGCTGGCCCTGGCTGACGTTCTGCTGCTGGCCCTGACCCGTGGTGGTGTTCTGCTGCTGGCCCTGGCTGGCGTTCTGCTGCTGGCCCTGACCCGTAGTGGTGTTCTGCGCGCCTTCCTTGGGCGGGTTCTGCCGGGCGTCCGGCAGGGTGTCGAGGGCCGAAGGCCCGGAAATCGTGGTGGCGGTAACGTCGGCGCTGGCGCCGCCGGCGGCGGTGACCGGCACCGTCACCGGAGTCAGCGGCCGGTAGCTCTCCATGGGCGGCTGGCCCGACTTGGCGGCCAGCGACACATCGGGCTGCGAGCGGAAGACGCCCCAGAAATGGCTCATGAGCCCCGGCCGGTGCTGGTTCTCAAGCTCGTACTTCTGCCAGGCCAGCGCCACCGGGTCCGGCTCCGGGATGGGCCGCTCCATCGCCCGAAGCTTCTTCTTGGCTTCCTCGGCCAGGGGGCTGAGGGGGTACTTCTCGACGAGGCGGGCGTAAGCCGCGGCGCTGCGGTCGCGGAACTTCGGGCCCAGGCGCCCCCAGGCGTCGCCCAACTTCCAGAGCGCCTGGTCGGCCCGGCTGTAAAGCGGGTAGTGGTCGGTGAGGCCTTGCAGCCGGTTCGCCGCCGAGTAATAGACGCCCTTGGTGTGATAGAAGGAGCCGACGCGGTATTCGCCTTCCGCCAGCGCCTCCTGGATCTCGCGCAGGACCTGCTGTCCCTGGGGTGCGAAGCGGCTGTTGGGGAACTGCGTCAGAAGCTGGCGGCACTCTTCTTCGGCGCGCTGGGCGTGCATGGCGTCGCGGTCCGGCTTCTCCATCTGCCGGACGTGAATCAGGCAGACCTTCTCCTGCGCCTCGGCGGCCTCCTCCATGGTGGGGTAGAACAGGATGAAGTCCTTGTACTCGGCCTCGGCCTGCGCCAGCCCGTGCGTTCCCCCCTCCCGGTACCAGCTATCGGCGATGGCCAGCTTGGCCTTGGCGAGGAACTCGCTCTGGTCGTAGGTGTTCATGAGGGTGTTGAGCGTCAGCCGAGCCACCTCGAAGCGGCCCCGCTCGATGTCCCGGATGGCCCTATCGAAGAGCACCTTGTCGGGCTGGAGCGTGTCCCTGGTGATGGGGTTCTCGTACTTCTTGCGGTGCAAGCCACAAGAGCAGGTGAGCCCCGCCAGCACCAGCACGGTGATGCCGCATTTGAACCAGCTTCGGTAAACCTTCATAGCCTCACTCGAAACCACTTTCCCGGCCGCCGCGCCCGCCGGGTGCGCCCGCGACGCCGGCCCCAATCACATTCCTTGATCCTACACCCGAACGCGCTGGGGGAACGCCCCCCGGAGACCCGCTCAGAGCCGGGAGGCCGCCGCCTGCCCGGCGATCTCGCGCATTCGGGTCACGGTGGCGGCCGGATCCGGGCTGTGGAAGATCGTGGCGCCGCTGACCAGCCAGTCGCACCCGGCCCGGACGATCTCCTCCACGTTCTCCAGGGTCACGCCGCCGTCGATCTCGATGGCGAAGTTGAGGCCCAGCTCCTTGCGGCGCCGGTCGAGCGCTCGGACTTTATCCAGCATCCCGGGGATGAGGTGCTGGCCGCCGGAGCCGGGGTTAACGGTCATCACGAGCACGCAGTCGGCCAAGCCGAGCACGTCCTCCAGCAGCGACACCGGGGTGGCGGGATTGATCACGACCCCGGCCTGGAGACCCTCGCTCTGGATCCTGCGCAGCGTGCCATCGAGGTCCCGCGCCGCTTCCACGTGCACCAACACCTGGTCGGCGCCCGCCTCGATGAACAGCGGCGCGAGCAGGTCCGGGTCGGTCACCATCAGGTGCACGCCCAGGGTCATCTTCGTGATCTTGCGGATGGACCGCAGGACCGGGGGACCCACGGTGAGGTTGGGCACGAAGTGCCCGTCCATGACGTCGATGTGAAGCATGGTGGCCCCGCCCTGTTCGACCTGGTGGATCTGCTCCCCCAGGCGGGCGAAGTCGGCGGAAAGGATAGATGGAACGATTTGAACCATTTGCGGGTCAATCCGATGTTATCACAGCAGCGAAAAAGCCGTCCCCCGGGTCGATTCCCGGCAGCCGCCGCCACAGGCCCAGCACCCGGGCGCCGGCCTGCTCCACCACGGCCTCGTTCTCCTCGCGCTCCAGCGAGCAGGTCGAGTACACCAGACGCCCGCCGGGGCTGAGCCATTCCAGCGCCCTCCCGAGCAGCGCGACCTGCTTGCCGTGGAGACCCTCCAGATCCGCGGGTTTCAGGCGCCACTTGATCTCGGGATTCCGCGCCAGCGTCCCGGTGCCCGAGCAGGGCGCATCCAGCAGGACGCGACCGAAGCGCGTGGCGAAAGGCAGCGCCTCGGTGCCGTCGGCCACCACCAGGGGGCAGCCGAGGTCCCTCATGTTGCGCAGGCGACTCAGGTGTATGTCGCAAGCCACGGCGCGAACCCCCGCCTCCAGGGCTTGCGCGGTCTTGTTGCCCGGCGCGGCGCACAGGTCGAGAAACCGCTGGCCCGGCTTCAACTCGAGGAGGGGCACGATGGCCTGCGAGCCGACGTCCTGAATCCTGAGGCCAGAGGGTTCGCCTTCAACCAGCCGGTACGCCCCCGGGACATCGGTCGGCTCGAGCTGGACGCCCAGCGGCGGCGCGCCGGCCACACGGACGTAGGTCTGGGGCGTGGTGAGGTTCGCGCGGGCGATTCGGTCGGCTGTTTCGCGGCCGTACTGGCGGTCCCAGCGCTCCAGCAGCCACACGGGGTGCGACAACTCGGTGGCGCGGTCCGGCCAGGGCGCCGGGAGGCGATCCAGCTTGCGCAGCACCGCGTTGACGAACGCCGCCGCCGAGCGCTTGCGCGCACGCTTTACCAGCTCGACGGCCTCGCTCACTGCGGCGTACGCCGGCACCCGCGTCAGGTAGCGGAGCTGGTAGACCCCCATTCGAAGCGCGATGCGGACCTCGGGGTCGAGGCGGCCCACCGCCCGGCCGGAGGTGTGCTCCATGAGGAAATCGAGCTGCGCCTGGTAGCGCAGCGAGCCCAGGACGATCTCCGCGGCCAGGCCGGCGTCGCGCGTGTCGAGCGCCACGCTCCGGCCGGCAAGCAGATCGGAAGCATAGCCGCCGCGTTCGACGAGCATCAAAATGTCGAACGCCACCAGCCGCGCGGGTGAGACCACGCTCTCATCGTAACCGGGGCCGGTGAGCTCGTGGATCGCGGCGAGTGGCCGGCAGTGCGTGGGCCCTCGCTGCGTCCTCTGAGCCTGTGCGGTGATAATCGTACTGTGGACCTCGAGAAGACCCTGCTGCGCAAGGTGGGCGAGGCGATCGGCCGGTTTAAGATGATCCACGAGGGCGATCGCGTGGCCGTGGCGCTCTCGGGCGGCAAGGACTCGTACACGCTGCTCGATGCGCTGCTTCTGTTGCGCAACCGCGCGCCCGTTGAGTTCACCGTCTGCGCCTTCACCATCGAGCAGGGCAAGTTCCTTCGGCCCGTCCAGCCGCTGGCCGAGCACCTGCGCGCCAAAGGCGTCGAGTGGACGTATTTCCGGGACGCCCCCTCGCTCAGCCTGCTCGCGGAGCAGCCCGAGCACGGCTGCGACCTGTGCAGCCGCTACCGCCGCCGCGCGGTCTACGAAGTGGCTCGCGGGCTGGGCGCCAAGGTGATCGCCCTCGGCCACACGGCCGACGACTTCTGCGAGGCCCTGCTGCGCAATGCCCTGTTCACCGGGAAGCTGAGCGCGCTGCCGCCCGTGACGCACTCCCGCGACCGCGAGTTCCGGCTCATCCGCCCCCTGGTGTTCGTCTCCGAGGACCTCACGCGGCGCTGGGCCGAGGCCGCCGGCGCCCCCCTGGTCCCGTGCGGCTGCTCGCAGAAGACCGGCACGGTGCGCCGCGCGCTGCGCGACCTGTTCGCCACGCTGGAGAAGGACTACCCGAACCTGAAGGAGCACCTTCTGGCGGCCATGGGAAACATCGACGCCCCGCGCCTGCTCGACCCAAGATTCCTGCCGCCCGGCGGCGCCGGTGGAGCGGAGCCGGACCCGCCGGCCGACGCGCCAGCCGGGGGGCGCTGGAACCCCGAGGCGGCGGATTGACCCGCGCTTTTCAAGGATGAGAAGATAGAGTTCTTCCCTTCCGCCGGATGGCTCATTGCGGCGAGTCGAATCGCGCGCGCCGCGGCGGGGCGGCATGGAGAACTGAAGCGCCCATGAGACTGCTACCACGCCAGGAAAAGTTCTACACGTCGTTCCTCAGCCAGGTCCACCTGATCGCTAAAGCCTCCAAGCTGCTGCTGGAAGCGGTGCAGGGCGGCAACTTGGAGCTTTCCCGCGCCGCGGTCCACATCCAGCAGCTCGAGCACGAAGGGGACGAGATCATCCACGACATCTTCACGCGCCTTAACCAGACCTTCATCACGCCGCTGGATCCGGAGGACATCCACTCGCTTTCCTCGCGCCTGGACGACGTGCTGGACGGCATCGAGGACGCCGCCTACCGCATGGTGGCCTATCGGCTGGAGCCCATTCCGGAGACCGCCGTGGAGTTGTGCGTGGTGGTGCACGACTGCGCCAAAGCGCTCGAGAAGGCTTTCGAGAAGCTGAACCAGGACCAGAAGCTGCTGGAAGACTGCATTGAAGTGAACCGCCTGGAGAACTATGCCGACCTGCTGGTGCGCCGCGCGATCGCCGAGCTGTTCCAGCAGGAGAAGGACCCCATCGCCCTCATCAAGAAGAAAGAGATTCTCGAGCTGCTCGAAGACACCACCGACCGCTGCGAAGACGTCGCCGACGTTCTGCAGAACGTGGTTGTCAAGAACAGCTAGGGCCCTCGGTATGACGGCGTTCTGATGTCGCCCACGCTGATCCTGGTCCTGGTCATCATCGCGGTTGCGCTCACCTTTGACTTCCTGAACGGCTTCCACGATGCCGCGAACTCGGTGGCCACCGTGGTTGCCACGCGCGTGCTGACGCCGCTCCAGGCGGTCATCTGGGCCGCGTTCTTCAACTTCGTTTCGGCGTTCAGCTTCGGCACCGCGGTGGCGCGCACGGTGGGCTCGGGCATGGTGGACCTGCGCTCGGTGACCGTGTACGTCATCCTGGCGGGGCTGATTGGCGCCATCGTCTGGGACCTGGTCACGTGGTGGCTAGGGCTGCCGACCAGCTCTTCGCACGCGCTGTTCGGCGGATACGCCGGAGCGGCGATGGCGCGCGCCGCGCTCGGGAAGGGCCTTGAGCACAGCGTCGACGTGCTGATCTGGAGCGGATGGATCCGCACGCTGGTGTTCATGATCGTCTCGCCGCTGCTCGGTTTCGCGCTTGCTTACGCGTTCATGGTCGCGGTGTACTGGCTGTTCCGGCACTCCAGTCCCAAGAAGATGGACGTCCACTTCCGGCGCTTGCAGCTCGTCTCGGCGGCGGCCTTCAGCTACTCGCACGGCACCAACGACGCGCAGAAGACCATGGGCATCATCACCGGGGTGCTGGTGACGACGAAGTACCTGCCCGAATTCCACGTGCCGGCGTGGGTAATCATTTCGGCCGGCGCGGCAATCGGCCTGGGGACCCTGACCGGGGGCTGGAGGATCGTGCATACGGTGGGTTCCCGTATCACCCGGCTCAGGCCGCGCGGCGGCTTCTGCGCGGAGACGGCGGCGGCCACCTCGATTCTGCTGGCGACGGCGGTTGGAGTCGGCGTTTCGACCACGCACGTCATCACCGGCGCAATCACCGGGGTCGGCTCGATCCAGCGGGTAAAGGCGGTGCGCTGGGGCGTGGCCAAGAACATCGTCTGGGCTTGGGTCCTCACCATACCCGCGGCGGCGGCGGTGGCGTGGTTCTCCTACATGCTGCTCTATTGGGCGGGGCTGGACCCGCGGTAGGATACTGACCGCGCGGGCGCTAACCGCGCGGCGGCGCGCCTCTGGCGCAGAGGCGGGACGTTGTTCGAGCGGCTGTGCGCCTTGCGGCGCGGCGGCGGTGAGCGCATAATTGGCCGCTTTGGAGGCGGATATGGCTGAGGAGTTCACCGGCAAGACGGCGGTGGTGACCGGGGCCTCGCGCGGAATCGGCGCGGCCACGGCCCTGGCGCTGGCGCGCGCGGGCGTCGCGCGCGTGGTTCTGCACTACCACCTCCACAGGGAGGGAGCGGAGCGGACGCTCGAGGCCGTTCGAGCGGCGGGCGCTGAAGGCGAGGTGCTGCCAGCCGACCTCGGCTCGGTCGAGGGCATCCGCTCGTTCATCGCCCTTCTGAAGGAGGCCGCGCCCGTTGCCGACATCCTGGTCAACAACGCGGGTTCGCTCATTCGGCGGGCCTGGCTGCTCGAGTTCACCGAAGCGCTCTACGACGAAGTCATGAATCTGAACCTGAAGAGCGCCTACTTCATCACGCAGGCGCTGGCGCCGGGGATGATCGAGCGGGGCGGCGGGGTTGTGGTCAACCTCAGCTCGATCGCCGCCCGCAACGGCGGCGGGCCGGGCGCGACCGTTTACGCCGCGGCCAAGGCCGCCGTCATGACCATGACCAAGGGCCTGGCGCGCGAGCTGGCGCCCCAGGGCGTCCGCGTCAACTCGGTCAGCCCCGGCACCGTGGACAACGAGTTCCACCAGAAGTTCTCGACCCGCCAGATGCTGGAGAGCATCGCCGGGGCCACGCCCGCCGGACGCCTGGCCACCAACCAGGACATCGCCGACGTGATCGTGTTCCTGTGCTCGGACGCGGCGCGCTACATCCACGGCCAAACGATTGAAGTGAACGGCGGCATGCTGGCGCCGTGAGTACTATTACGAAAGTAGGCCGCGCGTAGTACCGTTTCGGAACTTAAGGTATTGACAATGAAGGGCAGAACGGCTTTACTGGTGACATCATGAGGAATCTACTTGTGCGCCGGGGGTTTCTTGTCGCCGCCCTGGCGGGCTTAATGCTGTTGCTGGCCGGAACGGCTGTCGCGGCTCCGCTCGACCTCAACAACACGGGGATAAACCTGGTCGCTGGGCAAGACCAGTCTTGGGAAGTCCTGTACTACAACGGTTCCATCTGGACCAGCCTGGGTGAGGCCTACTTTGTTGTGAACAACGGCTATCCCGGCGCTTGGGCTGCGAATGACCCCAGCTCGGCGTGGATCGCCCCGCACGCAGACTACACGGGATTGACAGCGGATCCGGACGGGGACTACATCTTCCGCACCACCTTCACGGTGAGCGGCGTGGACCCGGGCTCTCTGATCGTAAGCGGCCTGTGGTCCACTGATAACCAGGGAGTGGAAATCGCGTTGAACGGTGGGGACACCGGCGTCGGGGCGCTCGGTGTGACGGACTACCATACGCTGCATGCGTTCACGATCAGCAGCGGTTTTCAGTCTGGCCTGAACACGCTGGACATCCACGTCCACAATGAGCCGTGCCCGGACTGTAATGGTGGCCCGAACCCCGTCGGCGCACGCTTCGACGTGACCGACATTCGTACGCCCGAGCCCGCGAGCCTGCTGTTGATCGGGTTGGGCCTGGGCCTTCTCGGCGTGATCCGCCGGCGAAAGCTCGCCTAGCATAGCGGCGAGACACCGTTTCCTCCGGGTCGCGGCTAAGCCGCAGCACCGAAGCGCCTGCCTTGTATCTCGAGCCCTCTGATCGCGCCTCGCTACGATAGTGGTGAAACACTCGGGCTGGCGCCGCCCGGCCTCAAGGCTGTGTGTGCACCTCGGCGTCGATAATCCGCTGGAGCTTCTTGCGCCGCTTGTCCGCGTGCGTCTGAGCGGGCTTCGGCATGGGCTTGCGGACGCTCTTGCGGATCTCCGAACGCTTCAGCGTGATCGGCTTGGGCTTCTTCAAGCGCGGTCTCCGTCCTCTACTTCAGCATGGTCAGGAGCATGACTACCTCGGTCCTGGCCTGGATGCCGTGCTCGAGCTTGGGCGGCATGTGGACGAACGTTCCGGGGCGGGCTGCGTGCGTATCCGCGCCCAGGCGCAGCGTCGCCTCGCCCTTCAAGAACACCAGCGTCGCCGGGCAGGACGCAGTGTGCGAGGAAAGCTCCTGCCCGGCGGCGAAGCCGAACAGGATGACCTTGGTGCGGTCGTCGTTCTGGAGGGTCTGGCTCAGGATGCCGTTCTCGGGAACCCGGGCCTGCTGGATGAGGTCCTCCGCATAGGTGTAGGTCTCGGTCACGATGGTCTCCTCATTCGATGTTGACACGAACGCGGCGCGGCGCGCCGCAATCGGCATCACGCCTCGGCTGCGACGCCGCCGGCGGGGCCGGCGCGCGCCTTCTTGCGCAACTCTACCCAAGCGGGGAAGGCGCCCGGGTTCTCCAGCCAGGTTGTCATCCACAGGATCATCTCTTCGCGCTGGGCGCGCTTCTCCGGGGCCAGCCGGGCGAGCGCGAAGCGTGCGTGATCCTTGGCGCTGATGACGGCGCGCCGGATGCTCTTCGTGCGTGTCCGCTCGGCGGCCTCGGATGCGGCCTCGTACTCGCGCTCCAGCGCCAGCAAGGTTCGCTCCAGATCCTGGAGCGAATCCTGGCGGACGCCCTCGACCAGGGGCGCCATGGGGAGACCGGCCTCCCGGACCAGCTTGCGAAGATAGCCCTCCGTCACCGGGGCCAGCAGCGAAGACAACTCGACCCATTCGGCCGCGCCGATCGCGGGCGGGCGCCGCTGGTCAACGTACGCGCGCAGCGCCGTGCGCTTGCTGGGCCTGGTTGTGGAGCTCACGCCTGTACTCCTGGACCGCGCGGGTGTGCTCGGCCAAGTTCGAGGAAAACTGGTGGCTGGCGGAACCGTCGGCCCGCAGGACGAAGTAGAGGTAATCCGTCTGGGCCGGGTGGAGCGCCGCCCTTAGCGACGCCAGGCCGGGGTTGGCGATCGGCCCCGGCGGCAGGCCCGGGTACTGGTAAGTGTTGTAGGCCTGCCGGCGGTCCAGATCGGAGCGGTGGATCGCGCCGCGGTAGCGGGCCTCCAACAGCGCCGCGTAGATGGCCGTCGGGTCGCACTGGAGCGCCACGCCGGCCCGCAGCCGGTTGAGGAACACAGAGGCGATGAGCGGCCGCTCCTGGGGCAGCTTCGCTTCTTCCTCCACCAGCGAGGCCAGCGTGACCGTGTCGTGGATGCCGGCCTTGGGTGAGCCCAGCTCGCGCCAGGCTCTGCGGAAGCGGCCGGTCATCATGCGGCACAGCCGTGCGGGCGTCGTGCGGCGCGTGACCCAGTACGTGTCCGGGAAAAGGTAACCCTCCAGCGAAGGTGCGCCCGGGTCGAGGTCGCGGACCAGGCTGGCGTCGCGGGAGGCTTCCAGGAACGCGGCCGCCGGCAGGATGCCCTGCGCTTCAAGCGCCGCGGCGATGTCGAAGGTGTTGTCGCCCTCGTGGACCACCAGCTCATGGTAGAAGACGTCTCCGTACGCCAGGCGCTCCAGCACACGCCAGGGGCTGGCCGGCTGCTCAAACAAGTACTCGCCGGCTTGCAGCGTGACCCGCGGCCGCAGAACGCGCGCTAGCAGGAACTGCCAGCGGTACCGGATAACACCGTTCCGCTCCAGCAGCGCGGCGATGCCCCGGCTTCCGGTGCCCCTCGGAATGTCCACATAGACCGGCTGGCGGAAGCCCGCGTAGGGCACCTGGGTGGAATACATAGCGATGAGAAGCAAAGCGATCAGGATCAAAGGAACCGCGGCCAGCCGGCGCAGCATCATTCCTCCCGTTCCGTGGCGTCGCTCGTCGATCGAGCATCCAGGTAGCTTTCGAGCAGGATCACGGCCGCCAGCCGGTCCACCGCGCGCGTGCGCTTCTGGAGGCTGACGCCGCTCGCACGCAGGACGCGCTGGGCCTCGGCGGTCGTCAGCCGCTCGTCCCACAGCTCCACCGGCAGACCGCTTCGCGCCGCCAGGCCGGCGGCAAACCGGCGCACCCACTCCGTCTGCCGGCCTTCACGGCCGCTCATGTGGATGGGATTGCCGACCAGGATCATGACCGCGCCCTTCTGGGCGGCCAGGCGCGAGAGGCGACCGTAGTCCTCGCGGGTGCGGCTTCGCTCGATCGTCTCCAGACCCTGCGCCGTGAGGCCGAGCTCATCGCTGACGGCGACCCCAATGCGGCGCTGGCCCACATCCAGGGCGAGGATCCTTCCTGTGCCGAAGGGTGCCAAAACGGTCGCTGCGCACGCGCTGTGCGCAATTTCATTATACGGCCCGCCATGTTAGAGTAGCGGTTGACAATACGCCCGCGGGCGCCATAGTCTCCCGCCAGCGGCGTGCCGGCCCCTTCCAGCGGGCTGGGATACGCGGCTCTCCGCCGTGAGAGCGGCGGCCGTGCGGGGCCGGCTGCCCGCGCGGGAAGGAATTCGGTGAGTACGATTTCACGCACGCTCCGAGAGAACCTGCCAGGCCGGATCAGTGCGTCCCTGATCGCGCTGGCCGGGGCGATCGCGCTGTTGTATTACGGCCAGGCGTTCTTGATAACGCTCTCGGTCGCCGTGATCATCGCCTTCATCCTGGATCCGTTCGTGGGGCTGCTGATGCGGCTGCGGCTGCCGCGGAGCCTGGCCAGCTTCGTCGTGTGCGCCATCAGCATCTGCGTCTTGTACCTGGTCGGGCTCGGCCTGTACACGCAGGCGGCCGGCTTCTCCGACGATTTGCCGAGGTACGGCGAGCGGGTCGGCAAAATCGTCAACCAGGTGCTGGCGAAGGCCGAAGTGGTGGAGCGCTCCGTCTCCGACCTGGTGATGCCGAAGCGGTTTCGCGACCAGGCGCCGCAGCCAACGCCGCCGCCCAGAGTGTCCCGGCGCCCCCTCGCTCGCGAACCGCAGCCTGCGGTTGCGGCGCCCGGTCAGGTGCCCGAGGTACGGATTCGGTCCGAGCAACCGCCGCTGGTGGGTTTCATCTACTCGCACCTCAGGCCGGTTTACGAGTGGTTGCTGATGGCCTCGTTCATCCCCTTCCTGGTCTATTTCATGCTGAGCTGGCGGGCCCACATCCAGCGGAGCTTCCTCCAGCTCTTCCAAGGTCAAGGGCGGGTCATGGCGTCGAAGAGCCTGGACGGCATCGCCGCCATGGTGCGCGCGTTCGTGGTGGGCAACTTCGTGCTGGGGCTGCTGATGGCGGTCGCGAGCACGGTGGCCTTCTGGGCGTTACGCTTGCCGTACCCGCTGCTGGTGGGGCCTATCAGCGGCTTTCTGAGCATGGTGCCCTATATCGGCCTGCCGCTGGCGCTGGTTCCGCCGCTCATGGCCATGCTGACGGTCTACAGTACGCTGGCCCCCTACATCCTCGTGTTCACCGTGACGGCCATGCTTCATCTGGTGGCGGCGAACCTCCTGTATCCGAAGATCGTGGGGCCGCGAGTCCACCTCAACCCGGTGGTGGTTACGGTGGCGCTGATGTTCTGGAGCGTGCTGTGGGGCGTCCCCGGCCTGATGCTGGCAATCCCGCTCACGGCCGGCATCAAGGCCGTCTGCGACAACGTCGGAGGCCTGGAACCGGTCGGCAGACTTCTGGGAGACTGAGCATTGAAACATTACCTCAAGCTGCTGCCATTCGTGGCGATCGGCCTGGTGGTGGTGGCGATCGTCGTGGCCTTGATCGTCCATGCCCAGCGCGGCGCGCGCGTGGAGCTGGCCGGCTCGATTGGGAAGGTGCGGACGCTCGCGCTCGACGAGAGAAGCTCGGCCGCCATCATCGACTTCCGCGTGCGCAACCCCTCCGACTACTTGTTCGTGGTGCGGCAGGTGGAGTTGACGGCGCTGGATCCGGCCGGCCAGCCGCTGGCAGGCATGGTGATCGCGCAGGCGGACGCGGCGAAGCTTTTCGAGTACTTCCCGCAGCTCGGACAGAGGTACAACGAGTGCCTTTTGATCCGCACCAAGGTGAAGCCCGGCCAGTCCATAGACCGGATGATCGCCGCGCGGTTCGAGGTGCCCGAGAAGGTGCTGCAAGCGCGCCGGAACCTGACCATCCGCATCGAGGAGCTCGACGGCCCCGTGGCGGAGTTCAGCGAGCGACCGGCACGGTAGCCCGACCTTCTCACACGCCTTCGGCTGCGGCTTGCGGGAGGCCGGCATCTTCTGCGTTGCGCTCGGGGTGAGTCCTCGATCCGTTGCGGACCTGCGGGCTCACCCCGTCGCGCGCCTTGAATCTACCGGCCTCGCGCGGCGCCTCACTTCGAACGGTGTGAGAAGGTCGGGCTAGGCTGCACTGCTGCGGCGGGCGCAATCGCGTCGTAGAAGCGGCGCAGCCGCTCACGGTAGGCGGGGCCCGCGGCGTCCACGATGTCGTTGTGGCCGGCGCCCGGCACGACCCACAGCGACTTGGGCGGGGGCGCTGCCGCGTACAGCCGCTGGCCGAAGCGGAGCGGCACGATCGAGTCCCTGTCGCCGTGGACGATCAGCAGC
Source organism: Bryobacteraceae bacterium (assembly GCA_050010255.1). GTDB lineage: Bacteria > Acidobacteriota > Terriglobia > Bryobacterales > Bryobacteraceae > JBEKLJ01. The sequence goes on along the minus strand of JBEKLJ010000005.1, from coordinate 9,394 downwards.
GGCGCCCGCAGGCGGCCGATCTTGGCGTGGTTGTCGTAGCCCCAGATGGCCAGCGGCCCCAGCACCGGAAGCGCCAGGCCGGCCATGTCGCGAACCGAGGTGAAGGGCGCCTCCAGAATGACGCCCGCGGCGGGCCGGCGGACCGCCAAGTCCACGGCGACCGCGGCGCCCAGCGATTCGCCGTGCACCACCACCGGCTTGCCGCTGCTCAGCAGGTAGGTGTAACCGGCGTCCGCATCCGCGTACAGGCCGCGCTCCGAGGGGCTTCCGTCGCTCCTCCCGTAACCGCGGTAGTCGAGGATGAGCACATCCGAGCCCGCGGCCGCGATCTCGCGAAGGTGGTCCGCGCGATGCGTGAGGTTCCCGCCGTTTCCGTGCAGGAACAAGGTGGCCACCCGCGCCTCCCGCGCCGCCTTCCACCAGGCGTGGATGCGGACGCCGTCGGAAGCCCTGAGCCAGACATCCCGCGCGTCCAGCCCGGCTTGCGCGTGCCAGTACCCCGCGGGGTAGCGCATCGGCCAGTAGAGCTGGCCGGCGGCATAGAGATGCAGAGCCACGTAGAAGCCCGCCGCGAGCAGGACCCAGAGAGCCAGTGCGCGAAGCCTACGGGTTGACCTCATAGCGTTCGGTCTTCGCCCATTTGGTCTCGCGGCGGGCGACGAAATCGTCCCAGAACGCCACCGCCACCACCGGGATCCAGAGCTGGCAGTATGTGAAGTACATCACGCAGGTCAGCAGGATGTTCATGCCCGTGTCCTCGCCCGGCTCGCACGACAGGGCGATGACCAACTGAAGGACGAACATCAAATACGCGAACAGCCAGACGGTGCTGTATGGCCCAGGCACGGTGATGCGGACCAGGCCGGAGGCGCTGAGGATGAACAGCACGTCGGAGATGACCACCGCCAGGAAGAACAGGTAGTAGAGTGCGAGCGAGTAGAGCAGCTCCCAACCGATCCGCCGCGGCCGCGTTTTGAGGAGGCTGCCAGCGTACTTCTGGAAGATGTGGTTGGAGCCACGCACCCAGCGCCGCCGCTGCCGGAACCAGACCTTCAGGCCCTCGGGCTCCTGCTCCCAGGTGACCGAGGCGGGCACGAACTGGATGTAGTAGCCGGCCTGATAGACGCGGATGCTCAACTCCGCGTCTTCGGTGAGCGCGGATTCATCCCAACCTCCCAAACGCTCGACCAGGTCGCGGCGGATGACGTAGTTGGTGCCGGGCAGCGTGGTCAGCCGCATCAGCATCCAGCGCCCGGCCTGGAGGATCCACTGGAACCCGATCCCTTCGATGTTCAGAAAGCGGGTCAGCCAGGCGCGCCGGCGATTCCAGGCGCGGTAGATCCCGAGCGCGGCGCCGAGCGTGGGGTCGGTGACCAGGTGCTCCGCCAGCGGACGCAGGGCGCCAGGCTCGGGCATGTTGTCGGCGTCGTAGATGGCCAGCACCCCGTGGGAGGCCTGCCGGAGCCCAAAGTTCAGCGCGCCGGACTTGCCGCGCGCCGAGATCGGCTTGGGGACCTCGCAGAGCCGCACCCGCGGATCCCGGGAGAACTCGCGGACCACCTCGGCGGTCCGGTCCGTGCTGCCGTCGTCGATGATCAGGATCTCGAGCTTGTCCGCCGGGTACACCAGCGCCTGGAGCGCGCGGATGGTGTGGGCGATGACGCGCTCTTCGTTGTGGCAGGGCACCAGCACGGAGATCGCCGGCAGATCGGCGTCGGCTACCTGCGGCCCTTGCGTCTTCCGGCGGCGGGTACGGCGGTAGTACCGGTGCCCGAGAAAGAACAACAGGGACTGGTAGCCCAGCATGAACCAGATCAGCGTGACGGCGGCAACGAAGAGGCCGTCGATGAAAACGTTGGAAACCATGTCAGGCGCGCCGGCGGATGAGGCGCCGGAGTCGGACTTCGAAATAAATCAGAACCATCAGCACCGTGGCAAGTGTACCAAAGGCGTTGATGGCCGAGGCCGACGCCCAGCCCCACAAACTCACGGCCACGCCCGCGTTGGTGTTCGTGGTGAGGGCGACCCAGTGATCACCGGCGGGGAGGCTCATCGTCCAGCCGCTGCCAGCCGGTTCCGCGGGCGTCGGGGTCAGGCGGCCGTCGATGCGCACCTCGAGGGGCCGCTGGTTGACGACGACCACCGCGCGGCCGGGGCTCCAGTACCGGAAGACCAGGCCGGTGGGGAGCACGCGGGCATCCAGCAGGTCGCCGCTCAGGCTCAGCAGACGCGCCGGGAGCGTCCCCGGGTCCAGGAAGTGATGCCAGGGCCGGTCGATCGAGATCCAGTGCCGCCCGGGCGGCGCCAGCAGGCCGTCGATGGAGACCGCGGGCCAGAGCCGGCCGTCCAGATAATAGTCGCGGTCCTCGGAGGGGGTGAGCATCACCGGCACCCTGCTGTTGACCTTCCATTCACGCGTGCCCGGGCTCAGCTCCGCGTCGCGGGTCAGGGCCATGCGCAGGAGAGGCCAGTCCTGGGGGGGCACGGTGTGCTCGGCGTAGATGGCCACCCGGCCGCTGGCCGAGGCGGCGGCCACGACGGTGCGCGCCAGCTCCACGCCGGTGGCGGTAAATGAGGGCAGGAACGTGCTTCCAATATCGCGGTCCACCACCACGTTGACGTCGAACATCAGGCGCCGCGGGTCCTTCACCAGCTTCAGGTAAGTCTGCGCGAAGCGCCGGTAGCGGTCCGGCGGCTGCATCCAGTACTCGGCCGGGTCTTCCACCTGGAGCGTGAAGTTGAACTCCTTCATCAGTCCGATGATGCGTCTGGAATCGACCCCCAGCGCCGGGCGGACGTAGCGGCTGTGCAGGCTGTCCATCGCGGTGACGACGACCTCCCAGTTCCTGGCGCGGCGGATCGGCTCCAGTTCGCCGAGCACGCGGCGGTGCCACTCCGTGACGATGTTCTCGCGATAGCGGAGGAACTTCTGGAGCGCCCCCGGGTTGCTCCGGTGGTAATAGGGGGAGCCGGGCTGGAACAGCAGCTCCGGGTCGAAGCCGCCGCGCCTGCGAAAGTCCGCGCGCACCTCGGCGTTCATGGGGACGAAGTGCTCGGGCTTGAGGTAGTCCTTGAAGTCCGCGTCGTAGTTCAGCTCGCTGATGTTGACGCCGTCCCACTCGGCGGAGGCGAGCTGCGCCTTCATCCAGTCCATGGCCGCGCGGTAGCAGGCCGGATTCTGGAAATTCATCAGGGGGCGCCAGCCCACGCGGCCGTCGGCGCCGCTGGCCGCTTTCTCGCGCCACTCCGGGTGGTCCTCCCACATCTTCGGCGTGACCGCGGGGAAGATGAACCAGGCATATACGGAGACGCCATTGCGATGGCAGGCGCGCACGAACTCGTCGTATTTGAACGAGTACCACGGGTAAACAATCCAGGCCGCGGCGTAGATCACGCGGATGCCGGAGCGGCGCCAATGCGCCGCCAGACGGTTGTAGTCCGCGCCGGGCCGGTAGCTGGGGTCGAAGTACGCCTCCAAGCGCGGCGTTCGCAGTGAAGTGTTGGCCCCGAAAGCCTCGGTCAGGTACCTGGGGAAGTACGGATAGTGGCTGGTGCCGTCGCTGGTGTGCGGATCCAGGCGCGTCGCCAGATACACGTACTGGCCGGAGCCGTAACTGCCGGACAGCGCCAGCGTCTGGCCGCTCTCGGGTTCGGTCATCAGCTCGCGGACGCCTTCGGGCGCCGTGAAGCGCTCGATCTTGTCTTCCGGCCGCCAGCGCAGCGACATCTCCGGGTAAACCTGGTCGCTGACCGTGGACGCGGTTACATACCGACCCTCCCAGTGGAAGCCGAGCTTGTCGAGCCAGTTCAACCGCCCCTCCAGGACCACCCGTCCGCCCGAGGACAGGTACCGCAGCAGCTCCTCGATCTGGCGCGGGGCCAGCCGTGCGCCGCAGGCCTGCGGCACGAAGACAATGGTCGTGGCATCCGCGGGCGCCTGGGTGAAGTCGGCCACCTTGACCACGCGCACCTCGTAGCCGAAGGTGTCGAGCACGGCGCGGTAGCTTTCCAGGTCCCGCGTGTCCGGCGGCGGCGTCTTGTCCAGCCACAGCAGCCAGGCCTTCCTGGACGAGACGAACGCGTGGCCCGCCGGCGCCCGCTCGGAGGCGAACAGCTGGCTCCACCACTGCTGAATCCGCGCGCTGAACGTGGGCTCGGCCCGCTCCACGGGCTTGTCCCGGATGCAATCCAGCGCCGCCCAGCCGCCCTGGGGCACGCTGACCGCGACACTGACCGGCCCGGTCTGGCGCGTTTCCGACAGGCGCGTCTCCTCCAGGTTTCCGCTCCGGTCGTAGAGCCGCAGGCGCCAGAACTCGCCCTGCGGCGCCAGGTGCGCTTCCCCGGAGGCGGTCCGCACCACGTAGTGGCCCTGGTAGTTCACTTCGCTCGGGAACTCGCGGATCGAGATGAACCGGTAGCCCATGCCGCGGAGGCTGCGGATGATCTCCTCCAGCAGCTCGACCTTCATGAAGGAGTGGAAGTAGAACGAGGCGATGCCGTCGCGTACCACGCGCAATCTGCGCGCGGCGTCAATCACCGGCTCCGCCGACGGCTTCTCCTGCGGCACGTAGCCCAGGTTCTCGGGCACGATGAACCGTCCCCAAATGTCCACCACCGGGTAGGGGAAGTACTGCAGCGAGTTCAGGGTGGGCGTGGACATCGTGCGGTCGTAGAAAAGCGTAAAGACGCGCCGCATGGTGCGGTAGTCGATCGCCGAGGCGCCATAGTGCGGCGTCTCGAACGCCACCGGATAGATGCCGGTGGCGAAACACTCCGACAGCCCCAGTTCCAGGCGGTGCATGACGAACTCCGCCGAATCGCCGGAGACCGGGCGGTCGCCGGAGTCGTCCCAGAACTCGTAGTCGTCGCCGCTTTGCGTGCGGTACTGGTGCGTCACGCCGTGCATTATCGGCGTGCCGCCGCGCGAGATCATGTAGTGCACCGAATCGGTGAACGAGCGGCGGTCCGTCAACCTGACCTCCAGCTCCCGCGCCGGATTCCGGAAGACCGGAATGAGCGCGATCTGGAAGGGGACGTTATCGCCTGCCAGCAGGTCCGAGACGCGCTTCAGGTCCACCGGATCGTCATCGATGCTCACGTCCTCGATGCGCACCAGCGCGCGCTGATCCGCCGGGTGCTGGATCTCAAGGATATCGTGCAGCAGGTCGCAAAAAGCCAGGTAATGGCTGGTCTCCTCGACGTAGGCAAACGGGCTGTCGGCGAAGTACCAGAAGCGGCCGCGGTGCAGGGCGTAGGGATGCGAAGCCTGGTCCGGGGTCAGCGCCGTGGCCACCACCTCGACCGACCTGGACTCGACCGCGACGAAGTTCAGGTCCGGCTCGCCCTTGTCCAGCAACGTGTTCTTGTACATGACCCGCGTGGCGCCCGCGGTGCGGTTGTAGTCGATGTACCGGAAGCCGTATTGCTGGCGCGCACCGGGCAGGCTCAGCAGGTGTTCGACGTGCTGGCCCAGCCAGCAGAACGGCCCGCCGTAGGCCCGGACGTCCTCGACAAAGCCCTTCGGGAGCTCTGTGCCCAGGTAGACGCCGACGAAGAACGCCGCCCGATAGCGCTGGAGCTGCCCCGGCTGGTACTTCGTGATGGGGATGACTTCGCCGCTCAAGCCGAAGTGGCCGAGGAGGTTCTCGATGAACAGCGCGTGGATGTACCCCTTGGCCTGGGTTCCCGTGGGCCCGTCGTAGAGGATGGCGACGTCCCGCGGCGTGCCTGGTTTGGTCTGTGCGGGCAGGCCGGCGGCGAGCGCCGTGAGCAGAATGGCGAATCGTGCCGCCCTGCGCGCTGACGTGCCAACCCGGGGAAACCTCTGGCGCGGGAAAGTACTCATTCGAAACCTAAGTACTCAAAAGACAGTAGCATTCCAGAGGCCAAACGGGCAACTGGGAGCGGGCTCAAAGCCCCTGATCATGCTCACTCTGCCGGAGCGGATACAGCAGGAACTGAAGGCCAGCCGGAAGCACGGGCCAGCCACCGGCGCGCCCGGCCGGTGGCTGACTGTGGCGCTGAGCCCGGAGTACCCCCGAACTACTTCACAGTTCCCTTACGCGTGCGAGGCGCGGCCGCCCTGGGCGCGCTCCAGGTTCCCGCCGATGGCCTCCCAGCTCAGGTTCTTGAAGAACGTGTCGATGTAGGCGGCGCGGGCCGTGCCGTAATCCAGGTAGTAGGCGTGCTCGTAGACGTCCAGGGCCACGATCGGCGTCGCGTTCCAGACCGGGAAGGTATTCTGCGAGTCGCCGGCGTAGTTGAACAGGTAGCCCCAGTCCCGGTCCCAGGCCGTGAAGGCCCAGCCGCGCGAGGCCATGCCGGTGGCCTTCAGGTCCGCGAGCCACTTCTCGACCGAGCCGAAGTCCTTCTCTAGCTGCCGCTTGATCTCGGCCGGCGGCTCGCCGCCCTTGCCGCCCAGGTGGCCGAAGTAGATCTCATGGTGCTTGACGCCGCCGATGGCAAACGACAGGTCCACCTTGAGCGAGCGGAAGTCGCTGAAGACCTGGTTGGCCGGGCCGCGGTCCACGGCCTCGAGCTTGCCCATGATCTCGTTGTATTTGTTGACGTAGCCCTGATAGAGCTTGTAGTGCTCGGTCATGGTGCGGGCCGATATTCCGTCCAGGTCCCGCATGATCGAGTCGAACTTCCTGGCTTCGAGTTTGTGTGCCATCTTGTTTGGTTTCCCCACTGAATAGATGAAATCGCAGCCCAAAGGTTGCAGGGCCGATCAGAATCGTCCCGCGCACCTCTCCAAGGCGTCCGCCAGGCGGAACATGCCCGCCTCATTGAAATGGTTCGTCAGGATCTGCATCCCCACCGGCAGGCCGGCTGCGGTGTCGCCGCAGGGCACGCTCATGCACGGTATGCCGGCTAGCGAGCCCGTGATGGTGTAGATGTCCGAAAGGTACATCTCCAGCGGGTCGTCGAGCTTCTCTCCCAGTTTGAACGCCGGGAAGGGCGAGACCGGCGCGAGGATGGCGTCCACCTGCTTGAATGCCTCGGAGAAGTCGCGGGCGATGAGGTTGCGGACCCGCTGGGCCTTCAGGTAGTAGGCGTCGTAGTAGCCCGCGCTGAGGACGTAGGTGCCGAGCATGATGCGGCGCTTGCACTCGGCGCCGAAGCCCTCGCCGCGCGTGTTGCGGTACATGTCGCTGAGCGTCTCGGAGGCGGGCGAACGGTAGGTGTAACGCACGCCATCGTAGCGGGCCAGGTTGGAGCTGGCCTCGGCCGTGCAGATGATGTAGTACGCTCCGATGGCGTACTCGGTGTGAGGGAGGCTGATCTCCCGCACCTCGCAGCCGAGCTTCTTGAGCCTCTCGACGCCGGCCAGGATGAGGTCGCCGGTCTCGCTGGCCAGGCCCCGGAAGTACTCCTTCGGGAGCCCGATCCTGGCGCCGCGAACGTTTCCGTCGAGCAGGGCGGTGTAGTCGGGCACGGGGGCGAAGGCCGAGGTGGCGTCGCTGGCGTCGCGGCCGGCGATCACCTGGAGCAGCAGCGCCGCGTCGTGGACGTTGCGCGCCAAGGGGCCGATGTGGTCTAGCGAACTGGCGAAGGCGATCAAACCGTAGCGGGAGACCCGGCCGTAGGTGGGCGTCACGCCGACCACGCCGCAAAACGAAGCCGGCTGGCGGATCGAGCCGCCGGTGTCGGAGCCTAGCGCCACTACCGCCGTTCCCTGCGCCACGCTGGCGCCGGAGCCGCCGCTAGAGCCGCCGGGCACGCGGTCCAGGGCCACCGGGTTGCGCACCGGCCCGAAGGCCGAGTTCTCGGTCGAGGAGCCCATGGCGAACTCGTCGCAGTTGGTCTTGCCGAGGATGACGCCGCCGGCCTGCTCCAGGCGGATTACCGCGGTGGCGTCGTAGGGCGCGATGTAGTCTGCCAGCAGCTTCGAGCCGGCGGTAGTGCGCACGCCCTGGGTGAGGATGACGTCCTTCACCGCGACGGGGACGCCGGCCAAGGGGCCAAGGTCCTCTCCTCTGGCCAGCTTCTCATCCACCTTTCGCGCCGCGGTGAGCGCGCGCTCCGGGCAGAAGTGCAGGTAGGCGTTTGTCTTCGGATTCTCGGCCTCGGCGAAGCGCAGGGCTTCCCGCGCCAGCTCGACGGCGCTGAAGCGGCCGGCGGCCAGGCCCTCCTTGACCTGCCGGATGGTCAGGCTGGGGATATCGGCGCCCGCGCTCACCGTTCGATCACCTTGGGGACCTTGAAGAACTCCGCGCTGGCGGAGGGCGCGCTGGCGAGCGCCACCTGGCTGCCGAGCCCGGGTCGCTCGACGTCCTCGCGCAGCGTGGCGGTCTCCTCCGCCTCATAGAGGATCTGCGCCATGGGCTCGACGCTGGTCGTATCCAGCTCGTTGAGCTTCTCCATGTGGGTGAGCACTTCGCCAAGCTCCCCGGCCATGCGGGCCACCTCTTCGTCGGTCAGCCGCAGGTTGGCCAGGTCGGCGACATGCCGGACCTGCTCTTCGGTCAGCTTCACGTTTCCTCCGTCAGGCCAGCGACCGGGAGCGCGACGCTCTGTAAAGCCGCCGCAGGACGGGATCCTCGATGCCGTCGGCCTCGTCCTGCCGGGCGCGGGCGCCGGCGGCCCGCCGGGGCTCGATGCGTGGCAGGCCTTCGCGGAAGCGGAGGGCGCGAACCGTCTCCTGGCCGGCGATCTCCTGCAAGCGCGGCAGGATCTGGGCCCGCATGGTCTCGAGCTGAGGCAGCCAGACCGGGTCGGTGACCTCGACGAGGAGGCAGCCGTTCGAGAAGCCGACCGCGCGGGTGCGCGCTGCTATGCGCTTGCCGACGGCCGGCGCCCAGGCCGCGCGCGCCATGGCCTCCGGCTCGGGGCATCCTCCCGGAACGCTGAGCTTGCGCAGGACTCTGCCGGCCCTCTCCATGGATTGAACGGCTATTGTAGCACCGGCGCAGGCCCCGGCAATCCCAGCCGGCCGGCCGAGCCGTAGTCCCGCTATCATGGGGAGTTTCCAGCCCGATCTTCTCACAGCGCGGCATAGCCGCAACCAAACCGCCTGAAAATCGTCGCGCCGGAACAAGAAACCGCAGGATAGTAGTACACAACATCTACTGCGGCGCGCGATGAGCCCGTGGATACGAGGCGGGCTAGCCGCGGCTCACAAACCGGAAGAAGAGCGCCTGCTTCGACACCGGTTGGGCGCGGTCGGCGAGGGCAGCCATCTGCTGTTCGCTGAGCGGCGTGAAATCGCGTGCGAGGGCGAGGTTCTCTTCAAGCTGCTGGATTGAGTCGCAGCCGATGATGACGGTGCTGACCGGCAGCGACAGCGAGTAGTACATCGCTTCGCGCATGGTGAGCGTGCCGGGCGTCTTGGCGATGACCGCGCCCTCCCAGGAGTGCCGCTGGTGCTCGAGGTCCGGCGGCGTCCAGGTCT
>JBEKLJ010000004.1:0-37139 GCA_050010255.1 Bryobacteraceae bacterium | reverse complement strand
GCAGCGCGTCCGGTGGTAGCGGGCAGGCCGCTGCCCTCCACGCCGCGGCCCGGCCAGATCATCTCCGGCCCGCGGCAGCCGCTCGCCGCCTCCCCGGCCACCGAGGTGCGCCCGATTCGCGCGGGGGCCTCGCGTCCCGCGGCGCAGCCGCCGGCCCCTCAGGCCGCGGCGCCGAACGCGGTCGTTGCTCCGCGCGCGCTGGCCGGCCAGCCCGCCGCGCGCCCCGTGGTTCCTCCGCGGCCGGACCTGGTCGAGCGCCTCAGACAGTCCCGCGCCACCCCCGGCCAGCCCGCCCCGCGGGCCGGCGCGCAATTCCGCCCGGCCACCATTCCGATTCCGGGCCAGCCAATTTACAGAGGGCCTATCCGCCCCGGCCAGCCGCTGCGCGCGCGCACCACCACCGGCGCCCCCCTGTCGCCCGCCGGCGGCAGAGGCCGCGGTCTGCACCCCACCACGCCACTGCGGCCCGAGCCGTCCGCAGTGCCGCTAGTCGACACCCGCCGCGGCCAGAGGGATCGCGGCCGTCCGGCCATCGACCGCGAGCGCGAGCGCGAGGGAAGACTTCTTCGGCTCCCCGCGCAGCGCCGCGAAGAAATCGGCCGGCTCGCCGAGGGCAAGCAGGTCATCGTGGCCGAGGGAATCACGGTCAAGGAGCTTTCCGAGAAGCTCGGGCTCAAGGCCAATCTGGTCATCAAGAAGCTCGTCGACCGCAAGATCTTCGCCACCATCAACCAGACGCTCGACGTCAAGCTGGCCGAGGACTTGGCGAGGGACTTCGGCGCGTTGGTTTCCAGCGTCAGCTTCGAGCAGGAAGCGGCAGACCTGCACGAGCTTCAGGCAATCGGGAACGAAGAGGATGCGGGGCCGGTGAAGCGGGCGCCCATCGTCACCATCATGGGCCACGTCGATCACGGAAAGACCTCGCTGCTCGACGCGATCCGCCAGAGCCGCGTCGCCGAGGGCGAGGCCGGCGGCATCACCCAGCACATCGGCGCCTACACCGTCGAGAAGAACGGCCGTAAGATCGTCTTCATCGACACGCCCGGCCACGAAGCCTTCACCCGCATGCGCGCCCGCGGCGCCAAGGTCACGGACATCGTGGTGTTGGTGGTGGCCTCCGACGACGGCGTGATGCCGCAGACGCTGGAAGCGATCGACCATGCCCGGGCGGCCAAGGTGCCCATCATCGTCGCCATCAACAAGATCGACCGGCCGGATGCGCAGCCGGAGCGCGTCAAGCAGCAGCTCTCCGACCGCGGTTTGGTTCCGGAAGACTGGGGCGGGGAGACCGTCATGGTGCCGGTCTCCGCGCGCACCAAGGAGAATCTCGAACTGCTGCTGGAGATGATCCTGCTGGTGGCCGACATGCAGGAGCTGAAGGCCAACCCCAGCCGTCCGGCGGTGGCCACGGTGCTGGAAGCGAAGCTGGACCGCGGCCGCGGCCCCGTCGCCACCGTGCTGGTGCGCAACGGCACCCTGCACGTGGGCGATTACTTCATCTCCGGATCGGTGTTCGGCCGGGTCCGCGCGATGTTCGACGACCGCGGCAACGCCATCCGGGACGCCGAGCCGGCGGCGCCGGCCGAAGTGCTCGGCCTGGAGTCGCTGCCGGAAGTCGGCGAGAGCCTGCAGGTGGTCACCGATACCGCCAAGGCCAAGCAGATCGTCGTGTACCGCGAGGCCAAGGCCCGCGAGCGGGCCATGGCCAAGAGCGCGCGCCTCACACTGGACCAGTTGCACAAGCAGCTCAAGGAAGGCGAGACCAAGGAGCTGCCCATTATCCTCAAGGCCGACGTGGGCGGCAGCGCCGAGGTGCTCGCCGAGACGCTCCAGAAGCTCTCCACCGACAAGGTGCGCATCCAGGTTATTCACAGCGGCGTCGGCGCCATCACCGAGACCGACGTGCTGCTGGCTTCCGCCTCCAACGCGATCATCATCGGGTTCAACGTCCGGCCGGACCGCAACGCGCAGGCGCTGGCCGAGCAGGAGAAGGTCGACATCCGCCTGCACACGATCATTTACGACCTCACCGACGAGATCAAGCGCGCCATGGCCGGAATGCTCGAGCCGGTGTTCAAAGAGGTCTACCGCGGCCGGTCCGAGGTCAGGGAGATCTTCCGCATCAGCAAGGTCGGTACCGTGGCCGGCTGCCTGGTCATCGACGGCGCCGTCGCGCGCTCGAGCGAGGTCCGCATACTGCGCGACAGCGTGGTCGTCTACACCGGGAAGCTCTCCTCCCTGAAGCGCTTCAAGGACGACGCCAGCGAGGTCCGCTCCGGCCTGGAGTGCGGCATGGCGATCGAGAACTTCAACGACGTTAAGCCGGGCGATATCATCGAGGCGTTTTCGACCGAGCGGGTCGCGCCCGAGGGCCTGGTCTGAACAGCGCGATGGCCGCCATTGGCGTGCTCACCCTGGAGATGCGGCTGGAGAGCTCCCACTCCCTCAAGGAGAAGCGCCACGTCGTGCAGAGCCTCAAGGAGCGCCTGCGGCACAAGTTCAACGTCTCGGTGGCCGAAATCGATTGCCAGGACCTGTGGCAGCGCGCCGTTCTGGCCGCCGTCACCGTCTCCAGCGATCACGGCCACGCCGCCCTGGTGCTCCAGTCCGTCGAGAAGGAGGCCGCTTCGACGCTGGGGCCGGGGCTGGTAAACGCCACCGTGGAGTGGCTGGAGTAGGCCGTTATGGATGCTCGCCGCGCCCAGCGCGTTTCCGAGGCGCTGCGGGAGGAACTGGCCGAGCTGATCGGCTACGAGCTTCAGGACCCCCGCCTGGCCCCGGTCACGGTGACCGGAGTTCACCTCTCCCCGGACGGCCGCCACGCCCGCGTCATCGTCCTGCTTCCGGACGAGCCCGAGGAGCACCGCCAGGCGCTGGCGGCCCTCGACCACGCCAGCCGTTACCTCCGCCGCGAGGTGGCGGGCCGCCTGCGCCTGTTCCGCGCCCCGGAGCTGCACTTTGAGGAGGACGCCGCCGGCGCAGGAGAGGGCCGCATTGAGGAGTTGCTCCGCCGCGTCCGCAAAGCTCGGGAGAAGGAGTCCGGGCCGGTGAGCCAATGACCCTTCGCAGCCCACAAAAAAAGCCGCCCTTTCGCCAAATCTTCGCCGTTGTCTCCGCGGTCTTCGTGCTACTTTTGTGGTTGTCGCCCCTGGTGGGGCGGTCGCAAGCCCCGCCAGCCCTGGCGGCTGCCGCCCAGCCGGGGCAGTTGCTTCGCCTCGAGGAGAGCCTGGACGCCATGGGCTCGACCTTCACGGTCACCCTCTATGGCGACGACGGCGAGAAGCTGGAGGCAGCCGTCGAGGCGGCGTTCGCCGAGGTGCGGCGGCTGGACCAGATGCTGTCTAACTATCGTCCGGACAGCGAGTTGAGCGGAATCAACCGCTTGGCCGCCGAGCGGCCGGTGAGGGTCACGCCCGAGCTGTTCGACCTGCTGGCGAGGTGCGCGGAGTATAGCGGCCAGAGCCAGGGGGCGTTCGACATTACGGTCGGGCCGTTGATGAAGGTGTGGGGCTTTTACAGAAGCTCCGGGCGGCTCCCGAGCCGGGAGGAGGTGGCGCTGGCACTCCGCAAGGTGGGCTATCGCAAGGTCCTCCTCAACGCGGCGGACCACACGGTCCGCTTCGCCGAGCCCGGCGTCGAGCTCGATCCCGGCGGCATTGGAAAGGGTTACGCGGTCGATCGCATGGTGGATGTTCTCAGGGAGAATGGCATCGCCTCCGCCCTGGTCTCGGCGGGCGGCAGCAGCATGTACGCGCTCGGCTCGCCCCGGCCGGAAGGCCCGGGCTGGGAAGTCAAAATCCGTCACCCCAAGGACCGGCGGCAGACCGTCGAGACCCTTTTGCTGAGGGACCAGTCGATTTCCACCTCCGGCAGTTATGAAAAGTTCTTCGAAGCCGATGGCCGGGTCTACAGCCACATCATGGATCCCCGCACCGGCTACCCCGCCCCGGGGATGCTGTCGGCCTCGGTGATCGCGCCCACGGCCCTGGACAGCGAGGCCTGGACCAAGCCGTGCTTCATTCTCGGCCGCCAGTGGGCGGCCAGACACAAGCCCAAGGACTTTCGCGTTTTCCTATGCGAGGACAGAGCGGAGCAACCATGCGCGTGGCTCCAATGAACAGCCGCTTTCTGGATGCCTGCCGCCGCAGGCCCACGGATGTCCGGCCCGTGTGGTTCATGCGCCAGGCGGGCCGGTATCTCAGACAATATCGCGACATCCGCGCCAAGCACGGCATCCTGGAGATCTGCAAGCGCCCCGATCTGGCGGCCGCCGTCACGCTCCAGCCGGTCGAGATTCTGGACGTGGACGCGGCCATCATCTTTGCCGACCTGCTGCTTCCCACCGAGCCGATGGGCCTGAAGCTGCGCTTCGCCGCCGGCGAGGGCCCCGTCATCGACAACCCGGTCCGGACCTCGGAAGACATAGACACGCTGTCGATCTCCAACACCGACGACCTGGGCTACGTTGGCGAGGCCATCCAGCTCGTGGTCAAGGCGCTGGGCGGGAAGGCGCCGGTGATCGGCTTCGTCGGGGCCCCGTTCACCATCGCCAGCTACTGCATCGAAGGCGGGCCGTCGCGCACCTTTCTGCGCACCAAGCAGATGATGTACTCCAACGAGACGCTGTGGCGGCGGCTGATGGGCAAGCTGGTGGATGTGCTGGGCCCGTTCGCCCTCCTCCAGGTGGCCGCGGGCGCCCGCGCCATTCAAGTGTTCGACAGTTGGGTGGGCGCACTGGGGCCGGATGACTACGTCCGCTTCGTCGCCCCATACTCCCGCGCGCTCATCGAGCGCATCCGCTCCACCAGCGTACCCGTCATCCATTTCGGCACCGGCGCTGGCGGCTACTTCCGCGAGCTGCACGCCGCCGGCGGCGACGTCCTGGGCGTCGATTGGCGCATCAACATCGACCAGGCCTGGATGGACATCAGCTACCGCTCGGCCATCCAGGGCAACCTCGACCCGGCCGCGCTGTTCGCCCCCCTCCCCGAGCTCAGGATGCGCGTCCATGAGCTGCTCAAGCGCACCGGCACGCGCCCCGGCCACATCTTCAACCTGGGCCACGGCATCCTGCCCGAGACCCCGGTGCAGAACGTCAGAGCGGTTGTCGAGATGGTGCGGGAGTTCAAGCCGTAGGCGAGGGGCTGAGGAAAGTAGGGCTAGAGCCGCCGTCGGGCCTCCAGGCCCGGCCAGAACCGGTACGGGGATTGAGGCTACGCACTCCACATTCCACGAGCCACAAGCCACGGGCCACCCGTCGAGAACGGGAGAGCCGTTGAAGCAGGCGGTCTTACTGCTGGCCCACGGCGCACCCGAGCGGGTCGAGGACCTCCCCGAGTATTTGAAGGACGTTCGCGGCGGCCGCGAGACCCCGCCACAGATCCTCGATGAGGTGCGGCAGCGCTACGAAGCCATTGGAGGCGGCTCGCCGCTCACGGCCCGCACGCGCGAGCAGGCCGCGGCGCTCGAGCGCGAGCTGGGCATCCCGGTCTACTTCGCCATGCGCAACTGGCAACCCTCCATCCGGGAAACACTGGAGCGGATGCGGGCCGGCGGCGTCGAACGGATCGTGGCCCTGTGCCTGGCGCCCCAGTATTCCAAGTCCAGCGTAGGACTTTACTTCCGCCGGACCCAGGAAGCCAAGGTCGCCCTCGGCTACGCCGCCGAGATGGTCTGGGCCAAGACCTTCCACGCTCACCCGCTGCTCATCGAGGCCTTCTATGAACGGCTGAAGCTGCTGCTGCCGGAACCGAGCCGCGACCGCACGGGAGCGGAGCCATCCCAAGTCCTCTTCACCGTGCACAGCTTGCCCGAGCGCGCGCTCGAACGCGCCGACCCCTACGACGTGGAGGCCAAGACCACGGCGCGTCTGGTGGCCGAGCGCGCCGGCATCGCGGGCTGGGACTTCGCCTATCAAAACCAGGGCTTCACCGAGGAGAAATGGCTCGGGCCCACGGTGGAATCGAAGCTCGACGAGTATGCCTCCGCCGGCGTCCGCGAGGTCGTGCTCGTTCCCATTGGCTTCGTCTCCGACCACGTCGAAATCCTCTACGGCGTGGACGTGGTGTTCCGCAATTACGCGCGCGAGCGCGGAATCGAGCTGCGGCGCACCGAATCGCTGAACGATTCACCGACCTTCATCCGCGCCCTGGCCGCGGTCGTGAGAGAGAGGCTATGCCCCGGCGCGTAATCATTGTCGGCGGGGGCATCTCCGGACTTTCCGCGGCCTACCACCTCTCCAGGCACGGCATCCCGGCGACGATCCTGGAGCGGCAGCCGCGCCTGGGCGGCGTGATCTCGACGATCCAGAAGGAGGGCTGCCTCCTGGAGGCCGGCCCCGATAGCTTTCTCTCGCAGAAGCCTTGGGCGCTCGAGCTGATCCGCGAGCTGGGCCTGGCCGGCGAGGTCATTGGCTCGAACGATCACCTGCGCGTCACCTACGTGCTCAGGCGCGGGCGCCTGGTTCGGCTGCCCGACGGCCTGATGTTCATGATTCCCACGCGCATCCTGCCCCTGGTGGCGAGCCGCTTGCTGGGATGGAACACGAAGATCCGCATGGGGTTGGAGTGGTTCCGGCGCCCTGCGCCAGCTGCGCCGCCGCGCGCCTCCGGCGCCGAGGCTGGCTGCGAGGCGGAAGCCGATCGGTCAGTAGCCGACTTCGTCGCCGGCCACTACGGCCAGGAGACGGTGGACTACCTGGCCGAGCCACTGCTGGCGGGCGTCTACGGCGGCGACCCGGAGAAGCTGAGCGTGGCGAGCGTGCTGCCGCGCTTCGTCGAGCTGGAGCGTCGCTACGGTTCGCTCACCAGGGGCGTGCTGCACGAGCGGCGCAAAGCCGCGCGCCAGGCCAAGGGCCTTCCCCTGTTCCAGACGCTCAAGAGCGGGCTCGGCGCGCTGGCCGACGCCGTGCTCGCCGCCACCCGGCCCGCGCCCGATGTGCTGACGGCCTCGGCCGAGACCATCGAGCGCGCCGCCGCGGCGTACCTGGTGCGCGTCAACGGCGGCTGGATCGAAGCCGATCACGTTGTGCTCGCCTGCCAGGCCTACCAGGCCGCGGCGCTGCTTCCTCGCGTGGATGCGGAACTGGCGCGCCTGCTCGATGCCATCCCCTACTCGAACTCGATCACCATCTCGCTCGGCTACGGCCGCGCCGGCTTCCGCCACCCGCTCAACGGTTTCGGTTTCCTGGTTCCGAAGAAGGAGCGGAAACTCCTGGTCGCCTGTACTTGGGTCGGTACGAAGTTCTCCTATCGCGTGCCGCCGGACAAGGCCGTGCTGCGCTGCTTCGTGGGCGGTGAAGACGACTCGGCGCTCAGGCTCTCCGATGACGACCTCATCGAGACCGTGCGGGCCGAGCTGGCTGCGATCATGGGCGTGAGGGAGACGCCGCTGTTCACGCAGGTAGCGCGCTGGCCGCGCTCAATGGCGCAGTACACCGTGGGCCACGAGGCGCGCGTACGCCAGATTGAGGCCCGGCTTGAGCGCCTCCCCGGCCTCCACCTGGCCGGCAACGCCTACCACGGCATCGGCATCCCCGATTGCGTGCGCATGGGCAAAGAAGCGGCGGACAAGATCGCAGCGGCACCCTAACCACAGAGGCGTAGAGACAGGCTACACTGTAGCCCATGCGACTTCTCGTCTCCTTCATCCTTTCCTTCGCCTTCGCTCTCAGCGCCTGGGCGCAGCCGTACCGCGTCCTGGTGCAGAGCGGCGCGCAGATGAAGACGCGCGACGGCGTGGGGCTCGTCGCCGACATCTACCGGCCGGAGGGGGAGGGCAAATACCCCGTGCTGCTCCAGCGAACGCCGTATAACCGCGCCAGCGGCGCCGCGGAGGCGCACCGGCTCGCTTCGCAGGGCTACGTTGTCGTCATTCAGGACACGCGCGGGCGGTTCGATTCCGGCGGCGAGTTCTACCCGTTCCGCTACGAGAGCCAGGACGGCTACGACACCGTCGAGTGGGCCGCGGCGCTGCCGTATTCAAGCGGCCAGGTGGGCATGTACGGCGGCTCGTACGTCGGTGCGACGCAGATGCTGGCGGCGATCGCGGGCCCGCCGCACCTGGTTTCCATTTTTCCCTACGTAACCGCGTCGGAATACTACGACGGGTGGACCTACCAGAGCGGCGCGCTGCTCCAATGGTTCACCGAATCCTGGGCCGGCAGCCTGGCCATTGATACGCTGCGCCGCAAGGCCGGTGCGCTCTCGAACCCGAAGGAATGGGCCCAGGCGCTGCCGGTGGACGACTACCGCCTGATCGAGGCGCCTCCCGCGCCCACGCTCGCGGCGTACTTCCGCGACTGGGTGTTCCACGAGACCGACGACAACTACTGGCGGCCGTGGAGGATCTCGGACCACTACGCGGAGATGAAGGTGAAGGCGCTCAACGCCGGCGGCTGGCACGACATTTTCCTCAAGGGCACCATCAACAACTACGTGGGCCTGCGGCGCGCCTCGCCCGCGGCCGCGGACCAGCGCTTGCTGCTCGGCCCCTGGGCACACGCCTCGATGTCGCCCGAAGGCAAAATCGGCGACGTCACCTTCGGCCGGCAGGCGGTCGTGGATCTGACCGGCACGCTCCTGCGGTGGGCGGATTACACCCTCAAGGGCGTGCGGAACGAGTTCGCCGGCGGCGCGCCGGTGCGCCTCTTCGTGATGGGCGAGAACGCCTGGCGCGACGAACAGGAGTTCCCGCTGGCGCGGACCCGCTACACCAGCTACTTCCTGCGCCGCGCCGAGCTGAGCCTCCAGCCGCCCGGCGAAGAAGCGCCGGAGGCCTATGAGTACGACCCCGCCAAGCCGGTACCAACCATCGGCGGCCGCCTCTGCTGCGCGAACGACCAACTGGCGCCCGGCCCGTTCGACCAGCGGCCAAACGAGGGCCGGGCGGACGTGCTGGTCTTCTCGACGCCGCCGCTGGAGAGAGACGTCGAGGTCACCGGCTTCGTTCACCTGAAGCTGTACGCCGCCAGTTCCGCCGTGGACACCGACTTCACCGCGCTGCTCGCCGACGTAGAGCCGTCGGGCTACGCGCGCTTCCTCACCGACGGCATCGTGCGCGCGCGCTACCGCAAGTCGCTCGTGACGGCGGAACTCATCGAACCGGACCAGATCTACCAGTACGACATCGACCTCTGGGCCACCAGCAACCTGTTCCAGGCGGGGCACCGCATCCGGCTGTACGTATCCAGCAGCAACTTCCCGCGGTTCAACCGGAACCTGAACACGGGGGAGCCGGTGGCGCGCTCGACGCGCATGCTGAAAGCCCGGCAGCGCATCTATCACGACGCCGAACACCCGTCAGCGCTGGTCCTGCCGGTGATTCCGCGGTGAAGTAACACCAAGCACCGGCATGAGTGCGGACGCGGCTCGGAAGGAAACAGATCGGTGTATACTCACTTCCAACGATCCGGAAGCCCAAGACGGAGGCCTCGGGTTGCACGCCCCCAACAACAGCAGGCGGCGTTGAGGCCGTGGTGAGGTGCCGGCCATGTCGCTATTGACGCTTGATTTGGGAGATGTGGACGCCGCAAAGCCCTACCGGGCGGCCGCCGCGACAAGTGCCCTGGTGATACGGGTGATCGGCTACTCTTACGCGGCCACGTTTTCCTTATGGTGTTTCTTTCTCGTGTTCTCCCTCAGCGGCAGGGCGGGGCTTGGAGCCCTGCTGCTGATCGCGTTCCTGGTTGTTCCATTGCTCGCCGTGTTTTTCGTATTCCTGTGTGCGGGTCGAATTGAAGTAGCCTCGCTAGGTTGGTCGGTAGCTGCGCTTGTCTGGTTCGCAGCCCCGATTCCCCACTTTTTAGCCCTGGTTCCCTATTATGGAGTTCTCATAGCAGGCGGGTTGACAAGGGGAACACTTCTGCCGGTGGCTATTATCGGCATTGTTTTCGAGGTCTCTCTCAGAACCATAGGCTTGGTTTTCGCCATCAAGGCAGTTCGAGCGTGCTTGGCCATACGGCGCCTCGGGCGAGGCTCCGAAGCCCGGATCTTCTGATTGACTCGGGCAACGCTTGTGAGCCGCACAACGTCCCAGCCGTTGGCGCCGCGTGGCGAGCGCCGCCGCAACCGCTCCCGGGGGGGGCCGGCCTCTACCGCACCACCGCCTTGGCCAGCCCGGCATTGCCGGCCTGGTCCACCGCGCGCACCACGATGAGATGCTCGCCCGGGGCAACGCCACCGAGCTTCAGCAGGAAGCGCTCGCGCTGCGAATCGAGGATGCCGTCCACCGGCTCCACGAGCACCCACGGCCCCGCATCCACCGCGTACTCGCAACGGCGTAGCGGGGACGCCGCATCGGCGACTTCGACGTCGATCTCGACCTGCGCGCCGCTGCGTCGCGGCGGCGCCAGCGTCACCACCGGCGGCGTGTGGTCGATGAGCGTGGGCGAGCTGACAAGCTCGGCTGTCCGTGCGCTCGAGGGCGGATTCGACGGGCTGTCCGAGGCCACCACGCGGAACAGATACCTGCCGTCGGCCAGCGCATCGGCGTCGATCGCATACGTGTTGTCGCTCGAGTTCGCCTTCAACAGCTTCCACTCGCGCTCATCCTCGCCGCGGAAGAAGAGCGAGTAGGCCAGCCGGTCGCCGTCGGGGTCCTCGGCCTGCCAGGCGATCTGCAACTGCTCGCCGCCGGCGCGGCCGACAGCCTGGGTCGGCGTCCCGGTCGAAGTGGCCGGCGCCGGGGCGTCGGGCGTGTCTGTCACCGTCACGGTGTAAGCCGCGCTGGTCTGCGCCTGCGCGGCCGCTTTCTGCGCGGCCGCGGCCGCGGCCGCTGCCGAGGTCTGCGGAGTCACGCTGATGCTCTTCACCACCGGCGGGGTGTTTTGCGGCAGGTAGGCCACTGCGACGCTGTCCAGCACCGGCCCCCCCGCCGGCGCCCCGCTGAACTCAGCCTTCCACTGGATGTAGCGCGCGTTCGGGCTTGCCGCCGGCGACCCGCTGGCGTCGCCCACCGGCGACCCGCTGGCGTCGCCCACCGGCTCGGACCACTCGCTCCAGGTTCTGTCCGGCCGCAGGGAATTGCCGGTCCGCGTCCGGAATTGCAGCCGCGCCCCGGCGGGCAGCTCGGCGCGCCAGCTCAGGCGGCCCCAGCGTGCCACCCTGCCCGCGTCGTGCACCGGAGATTCGAAGGTGCCGCTCGCGCTCCCCTCGTCGGTCAGCCGGTAGAGCTTCCCCGTGTCGCCGGTAGCGGCCAGAATGCCCCGCCCGCTGGCGAGCAGCCGGATGGCCTCCCCCTCGTTGGTCTGGGTGACGAGCGTCAGCTTGCGATCGGAGCTGAGCCGGTAGATGCGGCCCTGGCCGTCGGTCGAAAAGACGATCTCTCCGCCCCGGACGAGCAGGTCGTAGACGTTCTCCTCTCGCGAGCTCCACAGGCTCTCCACAGTGTTGTCCGGGCTGATGCGGTAAATGGCGGACTTCTCGACTCCGCCCACTTCCATCATGGGCACGGCGGGCTGAGGGGGCGGCGCCCCTGCCGCGGCGGGCCTAGCGGCGTCCGGCTTCGGCCTGATCTCGACCCCGCCCTGGGCCGAGGCTTCCACCGTCACGGTCGCCGTCGTCGCGCCCACGCTGACGCTCGAGGGCACACCGGGCCCGGAAGGCACTCCGCCCAGCGCCCGCCGGCTCATCGAGCCGCCCAGCGCGGCGGCGTAAATCATCCCGTCCGCAGCCGCCACGATCGAGCGAATCTCGGGCAGGGAGGAGTCGTACAGAGCGAAGCCCCGGTCCTTGGCCACGATCCGGTACAGGATCCCGTTCGGCTCGCTCCCGGCCAGCAGCCGGCCCTGGGCGTCGAAGGCGAGGCAGGTCACGTGGCCCTGCTCGGTGTCGTAGTAGACCTCTCCCTTCCCGGCTCCCTCGATGCGGAAGATCCTCCCTCGGTCGCCCGTGCCGGCATAGAGCGCGCCGTCCGGCCCGAAGGCAAGCGCCCAGATGTATTTCGCTCCCGGCGCGAAGTACTCCTGCGCCCGGCCCCCCTGGATGCGGTAGATCTTGCCGTCGGGCGACGTCGCGGCGTACAGCGCGCCTTGGGAGTCCACCGCCAGCGCGAAGACCTCGGACTGGTCGGCCGTCCAGACCAGCGACGCCGTCCGCGACTTGTCGATGCGGAACACGCGGCCGCGATGGCCCGTGCCAGCGTAGATCGCACCGTCCGGCGCTTGCGCCAGGCTCCAGACGACAGGCTGGTCGGAGGCGAACAACGTCTCGATCTTCGGCGCCAGAATCAGGCGCCCATCGCGGGTAAGCGAGAGGCCGGTGAGCCGGCCGGCGGCGAAGTCGCGGTAGCTGTTCATCTCCCATGTGGCCGTGGTCGATGCGGGCGCGACGGCGCACGCCAGCGCGGCCAATAAACACGCAAGAGCGGCAGGATTCTTCATCACTCTCTCACTTCCACCTGAATCGTTTTTGCGCCGCTGATCACGGCCTCGCCGCCGCTGATCTCCAGCTCGGCGAGCTTGGAGTTGGGCGGCGCGGGCACGGAGGAAAGCGACGCCTGGCTCCGCCCCAGGATCATGGCCAGCGAGGGCGGCGGGTCGGGAAGGTTTTCGCCCTGAACGTCGAAGGAAGGCTCGGCGCGCCAGACCCGGATGTAGGCCTTCGTGTTCGCGCGCAGCGAGTTGATGAAGCCCAGCAGTTGCGACGGCGATTTCGGCGGCGTGCCGAGGAACTGCCGGAACTCGGTCATGTTCGTCACGTTGGCGTCGGCCACGGTGAATTGCAGCGGCCCGGCCGGCGCGCCCAGGGGGACCCGGTAGGTCGCCGTGCGCGTCAGCTCCAGGCCGTTCTCCCCGCTCAGCACCACCCTCAGCTCGACGCTCTCGCCCGGGCGCACCTCGCGCGGCGACGCCCAGAACTGGTCGACCTGCAACTGCCGCTTCCGCGGGAAGGAGTCGATGGTGAGCGCGACGCGCTTCGGCCTCAGCAGTTCGAATCCGCTCTGCATCACGTAGGCTACCGGCGCGGCGGTGGCGAGCGCCGCCTGCGCGGCCAGGTTGAAATCCCCCGCGTAGGTGTTGCCCAGCTGGAGCGGCGCCAAGCCACCCTCGAACTCCACTCTGCCGCTGACGGCCAGCGTCGCCTCGCCGGTGGTTCGCTCGGTGGCGTCAATCGCCGAGAACACCGCCATCTGCAACAGGAACGGCGAGAGCACCCGGTCGTTGACAATCCGCATCTCGTAAGTCGAGATCTTCGGCGCTTTGGCTCCATGCTCGTTCACCGCGATCGAGACCGGAATCGTCGCGGCCCTCCGGCCCAGCTCGCCCGCAACCGCCGCGCTGCGGTCCTGCGTGATGGTGCCCATCCACTCGCGCGCGCTCGAAATCTTGAACGAGGCCGCCAGGCTCGGCAGCAGCGTCAGCACCTCGGATCGCGCAAACGGCAGGTCCGTGCCTCCGACCGCCAGGAACCGGTGGCCGAATGCGTAGACGCGGCTGCCGTCGATGTACGTTAGCGTGCCATCGGCGCCGATGCTCAGGTCGCCCGAGATGAGCTGCACGCTGATCATCGCGCCGGGCTGGAGCTTCGAGGGGTCGCCCAAGCCCGGCTCGAGCCTCCCGCCGCCGCTCAGCCCCTGCTGCGGCTCCAGGCCCAGCGCGCGCAATTCAGGCGCAAAGTGCTCGATCGTGGCCCGTGTGAACCCGCCGAAGGAAACCGGAGTCGCGATGTCGACCATGCGTCCCCCGGCGGCCAGCACGTCCTCCCGCGGCGGCAGCGCGGAGGCGAGCGTGCCGTCCCAGGCCCGCAGCCGCGCGGAGTTGACCGGCGCCGGCGCCCCCTCCCCCACTCGCACCATGTCCTCAATCGGCCGGATGGCGGCAATGGGCTGCTTCGAGAACGCAAAGGCCATTGCCACGGCCCCGAGCAGCTTCCCGTCAATGTAGACCGGGCTGCCGCTCATCCCTTGAAGCACCCCCGTCTCCGCCAGCGGCCCGCCCGAGAGACGCGCCAGTATGAGTGATTGCCTGGGGCCCACGTTCTCCAGCACGCCCAGGATCTCAACCTGGAACTCCTCGATCTCGGTGCCCGAAAACACAGTCCTTCCAACGCCCTTCATCCCCGGGCGCACGTCTTTCAACGGGAAGAGCTGAGCAGCAGAGAGGGCCGCGGCCAGCGTCAGACCGCACAGAAACCGCACATTCTCATTGTAGCGGAGCGACTGCTCCGGAACCCCGCTGCCCCAGACCGATGACCGGCTCCGCTGCCCAAAAGCGTCCCCCACGCGTGAGGCATTGCCTGCCCCGTGAGCGTTATGCTCTACTGGTTGTGCCAATGTCTGCCGGGACTCCCACCGCCCCCGAAGAGCTGCCCTCTCAACAGGCCCTGCGATCGTTTCCCTGGACAGCCGTGGTCTGGTTCGCCCTGCTCCTGATCGCCTGCTACGGCCCGGTCCTGTACCGCTTGGCCGGCCAGTGGGCCCACGACGACGACATGGGACACGGCTTCTTTGTGCCACTCGTGGCGGGCTACATCGCCTGGCAGCGGCGGCGGGAGTTGCTCGAGACCCTGCCCGCGCCGAGCTGGTGGGGCCTGCTCATCCTCGCCTGGGGCGCCGCGCAGTTGTACGTAGCCGCGCTCGGCGCCGAACTGTTCCTCCAGCGCACGGCGTTCATCGTCTCCCTGGTCGGCGTGGTGCTTTTGCTGGGTGGCCGGCCGATTCTCCGTATCCTGGCCTTCCCGCTCTTCCTGCTGTGCTTCATGGTCCCGATTCCGGCCATCGTCTACAACCAGGTCACCTTTCGGCTGCAACTGCTGGCCAGCAGCATCGCCGAAGCCACGCTCTCGCTGCTGGGCGTGCCGGTTCTCCGGGAGGGCAACATTCTCGAGCTGGCAAGCCAGCAGCTTTCCGTGGTCGAGGCGTGCAGTGGCATTCGCTCGCTGCTGACACTCTCGTTCCTCTCGCTGGTCTACGCCTATCTGTTCGACAAGAAGGTTTGGATGCGCTGGGTGCTGCTCCTGGCCGCCGTCCCGATCGCGCTCGTCGCCAACGCCAGCCGGGTCACCGTGACGGGTTTGCTCAGCGAGGCCAACCCCGAGCTGGCCGAGGGCGTCTTCCACGCCGCCTCCGGCTGGGTGATCTTCATGGTCGGTCTGGCGCTGCTCATGTTCACGCACTTCCTGGTTAACCGGGTCTACCGTTTCGTCTGCGCGCGCAAGCGGGAGGCCGTCTGATGCCCGGGAGCAAGGGCAGGTTCGGCTTCCTGAAGAGCACGCACGCGCGCGTTCTCACGCTGGTGCTGGCCGCCCAACTGCTCGGCTCGTTCGCCGTCTCCCGGCGCGAGACCGTGCCGTTGCGGCGGCCGCTGGCGGAGTTCCCCACCGAGGTCGGCGGCTGGAGTATGTACCGCGAGGGTGTGGTCGAGCAGGAGGTCGCGGAGGTCCTGCGGGCCGACGACCTTCTGACCCGCACTTATTACGACCCCGTTCGCAAGCGCGGCGCCAGTCTGTTTGTCGCCTACTTCCAATCGCAGCGCACCGGCCAGGCCCCGCACTCGCCCAAGAATTGCCTGCCGGGCTCGGGCTGGGCGCCCTCCCAGTCGGATGTGCTCGAGATTCCGATCGCCGGCCGCGCCGCGCCGATTCGAGTCAACCGCTATGTAGTCTCGAAGGGCGAGGAACGCAGCGTGGTCCTCTACTGGTACCAGTCGCGCGAGCGCGTCATCGCCAGCGAGTATTCCGCCAAGTTCTATTTGGTGGCCGACGCCATCCGCTACAACCGCACTGACACCGCGCTCATCCGCGTGGTCGTGCCCGTCGCCGGCAACGACGTCCAACGCTCCACCGAGACCGCCCGTGATTTCGTCCAGGCGTTCTTCTCCGCCCTGCGGGATTTCCTGCCGTCATAAGGCGCAGCTTTCGACCCCACGGGTGGTGCAAGCCGCGCGTCGAGCGCTCGGACCAGATTCAGGGGTGAATAACCTTGAAGCGCTGCCTTGCCCCGTAGTCCAGCAGGCGGCGATCGGCTGTCATCAGCCGCGCCCCCAGGCGGCGGGCCGTAGCCACCAGGATCCGGTCAGCGGGATCGCCGCGCATCTCACCCGGCAGCCGCGTGCTGTCGATCGCGATCTCGGGAGTGAGCGGTGCAAGGCGTAGCCCCGGCAGGTCGAGCGCTTCACGCACCCAAACCTCGCAAGAGCCGCTCATCCGCAGGCGGCCCTTCGCTTCGAGCATTGCGACTTCCCACACCGAGATCACGGAGACCAGCAACATGTCTTGGGAGGCCGCTTCCCGAATTACAGCACGCGCCTGCTGGCCCAGGCGCCGCGGTTCGTCCGTGTTCAGCCAGACCCAGCAGTGGGTGTCTAGAAGCAGGGGGTCGGGACCGTTATCGTTCGGCATCCCAGATCTCGCCCGTCGGCTCCACGATGTCGCCCAGAATCTTAACCGTGCCCTTCATCTTCCCAAACAGCCCGGCGTCCAAATCCCGGTTGATCGGCACGACTTTCGCCACGGGCTTACCGCGCTTGGTCACGATGATTCGCATTCTCCGTTCGTTGACCTCATCCAGCAGGCCGAGGCACTTGGCCTTGAACTCTCCGGCGGCGATTCGCTTTGTCATGACTATAGTCATATTACCATGGTCATGCACTAGCCAAAGCGACAGGATCAGCGGGATTTACAGCTCCGGGTCGTCTACTGGGCAGTGGCTTCCAGCGCCACCTGCCGCCGCCGGTAGGCCACGCGATCGCGGAATTCCTGGACCAGCGCGGCGAAGCCGGCCCAATAGTAACCCGCCACAAACAGCACCAAGAACGGCAGGCAGAAGAAGTTGTTGACATCGATCGCGAACCCGCACATCAGCAGGAAGTAGGTGCCGATGGCGATCTCGATGAACGGCAACAGGCCGCTCCGCCGCCGGTAGTTCACGGTCCGCAGCCGCTCGCGGCCCTTCTCGACCGCGTACTTCGGCGTCCGCACGAATCCCGTCCGGACGCCCAGCAACGCCTCCAGCACCGCCCGCGTGTTGATCACCGTCAGCCCCACCCCCACCGCCAGCAGCGCCGGCAGCAGGAACACCGTTCGCTTCCAGTTGCGCGGAAACAGCTCCCGCTGGGCAATCACGTAAAACGCCGAGATCGACCAGAACGAGGCCACGATCAGCGGCAGGTCCAGGAACACCATCTGGAACCAGCCCATGTAGAACCGCACGATCATCACCGGCAGCATCAGCGCTGAGACCACCATCATCATGGGGTAGCTGATGTTCGGCGTCAGGTGGAAGGCCGCCTCGAGCTTCACCCGCCAGGGTACCTTGGCGCGCAGGATCGCCGGCAGCAGCTTGCGCGCCACCTGCGTCAGCCCCTTCGCCCAGCGCGATTGCTGAACCTGGAAGGCGTACATCTCTACCGGCAGCTCCGACGGGCAGTCCAGCCCCGGCAGGTAGACGAACTTCCAGCCCTTGAGCTGGGCGCGGTAGCTCAGATCGCAGTCCTCGGTCAGTGTGTCATGCTGCCACCCGCCCGCGTCCAGGATCGTCTCCCGCCGCAGGATCCCCGCCGTGCCGTTGAAGTTGAAGAACAGCCCCCGGCCGCAGCGCGCCCCGTGCTCCAGCACGAAGTGTCCGTCCAGCAGCACCGCCTGCACCTCGGTCAGCACGTTGAAGTCGCGGTTCACGTAACTCCAGCGCGTCTGCACTACTCCCACCTTCGCGTCGGTGAAGAAGTCCACCGTCCGCGTCAGGAAGTCCGACGGCGGAAGGAAGTCCGCGTCGAAGACCGCAATCAGCTCGCCAGTGGCCGTCTTCAGCCCTTCCTGGAGCGCGCCGGCCTTGAAACCCTCGCGGTTCCCGCGGTGGTGGTACTCGATCGGGTAGCCCTCGGCCTGATACTGCGCGACCAGCCGCTCGGTGAAGGGCGCGGTCTCGTCCGTCGAGTCGTCCAGCACCTGGATCTGAAGGAGCTCCCTGGGGTATTGAATTTTGAGGACTTCTCCGAGCAGACGCTCCACCACGTAGCGCTCGTTGTACAGCGGCAACTGGACCGTCACCCGTGGAAGCTTTTCGAAGCGCGCCGGGGCCTCCTTCGAAAGCTTCTTGCGGTGCTTGAAGTACATCCGGATGACCTCGTACCGGTACACGCCGTAAATCGAAAGGATGCCGAGCAGGACGAAGTACGGGATCAGGATCGCCCAGTCAAACCACTCCAGTTGATAGATTCCGGCGAAGGTGTCGTCCAGGAGGGCGCGCTTGATCTGCTGGAAGGCGCTCAGGGTCAGCAATAGCGCGGGGCTGAACGCGAACGGCATACGGCTTCCGCCATGGGCCGCTGAAACGGGCCGGGCTTTAATTGTACACCCGGGCGCGGGACCCCCTACTATGCTCCGGGGATAGTCTCCGGTCCCCGCCCCAGGTTGGCCGGGATCAGCCGCTCCACAATCACGCAATCCCGCCATTCCCCGTCCAGGCGCCCGTGCTTCTCGTAAACGCCCACCTCGCGGAAGCCCAGCGAC
The DNA here is from genome assembly GCA_050010255.1 of Bryobacteraceae bacterium. Classification (GTDB taxonomy): domain Bacteria; phylum Acidobacteriota; class Terriglobia; order Bryobacterales; family Bryobacteraceae; genus JBEKLJ01. Next base: position 18,693 of record JBEKLJ010000004.1, on the reverse strand, counting down.
TGGCAGAGCGCCCGGCTGGTGGCGTTCTCCACGAAGATCCGCGACAGCAGCTTCCAGTAGCCGGCCTTCTCGGCCGCCTCGATCAGCGCGGCCAAGGTCAGCCGCCCGGCGCCCCGCCCCCGCGCGCTCCGCGCCACGTAGACCGAGACGTCCGCGATCCCCCGGTAGCACTCCCGGGCGCTGTAGGGCCGGCTGGAGGCGAACGCGATCACCTCGCCGGCATCTTCCACGACCACAACCGGGTGAACGCCATCCAACCAGGCCTGGATGTCCCCGGCCGACCGCGGTTCGGTCTCGAACGTCGCTACGCGGTCCTCGATCCCTTGGTTGTAAATGCGGGAGATGACCTCGCAATCGGCGAGCGCAGCCGGCCGGGCGACCATAGTGCAATCTTAAACCCGCAGCCTGGCGATGGTCTCGATGTGGAACGTTCGCGGGAACAGGTCCACCAGCGTCAGCCCCTCCAGCCGGTACCCCCCGACGAGGAGCAGCGCCAGGTCGCGCGCCAGCGTCGCCGGGTCGCAGGCCACCACCGTCAGCCGCGGCGGCTTCAGCCGCAGAAGGCGCTGCACCACCAGCTTGCCCAGTCCCGCGCGCGGAGGATCGGCCAGGACGAAGTCCGGCGTTCGGTCCAGCTCGTCTAGGTACGCCTCGGCGGGCTGGCGTCGCACCGAGAGCTTCACCCCCGCCCTGGCGGCGTTGAACTCCAGGTCGCCCGCGGCGCTCCCGCTCGACTCCACCGCCGTCAGGTCCGCAAACCGCCGCGCCAGCGGCAGTGAGAACAGCCCCACGCCGGCGTAGAGATCCAAGGCAACCTCGCCCTCCGCCCCTTCCAGCGCCGCCCGCGCCAGCCCCTCCGCCAGGAAGCGGTTCACCTGGAAGAACGACCGGTGCCGCACGCGGTAAAGATCGCCTGCCACCGCGTACTCGATCGCGTCCGCCGCGTAACCGGTGATCCGCTCGGCGCACCACTCGAAGAATCGCTTCGAAACCGGCTGCCCGGTCTCCGTGACGTTCACCTGCACGTCCGTCTCGTTCGTGAACACTTCGATCGACCGGACGAATCGCGGGAAGCGCCGCTCCCCCGCCATGTCGCGCAGCACCCCCAGCGTTTCGTTGATCCGGGGCGACGAGATCGGGCAGCGGTCCACCGGCACCAGGTGATGCGTGCCGAACCCGAAGTAGCCCAGCTCGCCGTTGGCCAGGTGGAACTGCGTGCGGTTGCGGTAGCCCCAGGGCTCGCCCGAGATAACCGCGATCTCTTCCGGCGCCTCGATTTTGCCCACGCGCCGCAACACCTCGCGCAGGATCTGGTGCTTCTGCTCGAGCTCGAGGGCGTACTCGGCGTGCTGGTACTGGCACCCGCCGCAGCGCTGGTAGAACGGGCAGGCCGGCTCCGTGCGCCCCGCCGCCGGCGTCACGACGCCGCGCAGCCGCGCCTCCAGCACGCCCCGCCGCTGGCTTTCGATGGCGACCTCCGCCACCTCGCCCGGCAGCACGAACGGCACCAGCACGACCCTCCCCTCCTGCCGCGCCAGTCCCTGCCCGCCGTAGACGAGCTTCTCGATCGTCAGCAGCGGGTTTGCGTTTGTGTCAGTGCCGTTCATCTCGTAGGATGGTTCTTTGACGTGCGGTCCCCCGGCCCGAGGCCGGATGCCCCGCGGTCAGCGCCCTAACTAGCATGAAACCACGAGTCTTCTCCGGAATGCAGCCGTCCGGCGACCTGCACATCGGCAACTATCTCGGCGCGCTCCAGAACTGGGTCAAGATCCAGTATGACTACCAGGCCATCTTCTGCATCGTGGACCTGCACGCCGTCACGCTTTACCAGGACCCCTCCGAGCTGCGCGCCAAGATCGTCGAGCTGGCCGCGCTCTATCTGGCCGCCGGCATCGACCCGAGGCAGACCGCCATTATCGTGCAGTCCTCCGTGCCGGCGCACGCCGAGCTGGCCTGGATGCTCACCTGCGTCACCCCCGTCGGCTGGCTGCAACGCATGACCCAGTACAAGGTCAAGGCCGCCGAGCAAGAGACCGTGGGCGACGGACTCTTGCAGTACCCGGTGCTCATGGCGGCCGACATCCTGCTCTACAACGCCGCCATCGTCCCCGTCGGCGAGGACCAGTCGCAGCATCTCGAGCTCACGCGCGACGTGGCCCAGCGCTTCAACTCCCTCTACGGCGAGACCTTCGTGGTCCCCGAGACGAAGCTGCCCGCTGTCGGCGCGCGCATCATGGGCCTGGACGACCCGACCAAGAAGATGAGCAAGTCCGAGCCCGGCACGGGCCACGCCATCGCCCTGCTCGACCCGCCCTCCGTCATCCGCAAGAAGATCATGCGCGCCACCACGGACTCGGCCCCCGCGGTCGATTTCGCGGTCTTAAGCCCCGGCGTCGAGAACCTGCTCAACATCTATCAGGCCTTCAGCGAGTGGACGCCCGAGGAGCTGCGCGATCACTTCAGCGGCATGCGTTACGGGGAGCTGAAGAAGCAGGTGGCCGAGATGGTCGTCAGCCGGGTGGAGCCCTTGCAGAAGCGTTATCAGGCGATCGCCGCCGAGCCGGGCTACGTGGACCGTGTCTTGCGCGAAGGCGCCGAGCGCGTCACCCCCATCGCCAACGCCACCGTCGAGACCGTCAAGCAGCGCATGGGGCTGTATACCGCCTGCTGACATGGGTTCTTCCCCGACGTCGGCCCGGGTCTACTGGCGGCTGGTCCGCTACAACCGCAACTATCGCCGCCTCTGGCTGGCGCAGCTCATTAGCGAACTGGGCGACTGGCTCTACGTCGTCGCCATCTACGCCCTGCTGCTGAAACTGACCGGCACGGCCCGCTCGGTCGCCATCGCCTTCGTCCTGCAAGTGCTCCCGCAGGTTCTCGTCGCCCCCAGCGCCGGCATCCTGAACGACCGCGCCAGCCGCAAGCGCGTCATGATTGTCGCGGACCTGACCCGCGCGGTCATCGTCCTCCTGATGGCGGTGGCGTTTCGCGTTCAATCGGTCACTTTCATCTACGTCTTGCTGTTCCTGGAAACGGTGATGTGGGCCTGCTTCGAGCCCGGCCGCAGCTCCGTGGTGCCGAATATCACCTCCAGCGAGGAGCTGGTCGCTGCCAACGCGCTTTCCTCGATCACCTGGTCCACGGCTCTGGCGCTGGGCTCCGGCCTGGGCGGCGCCCTGGCCACGCTGCTCGGAACCGACGCGGTCTTCCTGATCAACTCCCTGTCCTTCCTCGGCTCCGCCGCTCTGCTGCGCGGCATGCGGTTCGAAGAGCCTCATCTGGCGGGCGCCAAGCCCTTGCGCCCGCGCGACCTGATCGACTTCTCGCCCATGGCCGAGGGCCTCCGCTACGTGGCCCGCGACCGGCGGCTCGTGGCGCTCTTGTTCGCCAAGGCCGGCCTGGGCGTGCTGGCGCCCCACTGGGTCCTGCTACCGATCTTTGGCGAGCGCGTCTTCCCGGTCCGGGCCGCAGGCCTCGACCCCGCACGCGGCGCCATGCTCGCGATGAGCGTGCTCATGGCGGCCCGCGGCGTCGGCTCCCTGCTCGGCCCGAACCTCGGCGCCATCTGGGTAGGCGAGAGTCATCCGCGGCTGCGCCTCGGGATCTTGTTCGGACTCCTGCTCGGCGCGGCGGGATACTTCGGCCTGGCCATGGCCCCTTCGCTCTGGCTCGCCTCCGCGGCTGTCATCCTCACCAACGGCGGCGGTTCCATGGGCTGGGTCTTCTCCACCACCCTGCTCCAGCACCATACCGAGGACCGCTTCCGCGGCCGCGTCTTCTCGGCCGACTTCGCCTCCCACATCCTCTCGATGTCGGTGGCCTGCTATCTGGCCGGCCGGCTCGTCGATGCCGGGATGTCGGCACGGCACGTCGCGCTCGGCACCGGCCTGCTGACTTTCCTGCCGGCGCTGGGCTGGCTTGGGGCCATGCGCCTGTGGCGCAAGCCTGCTACCGCACCACGGTCACCCGCGTGAAGCCCTCCGCAACCGCCGGCGGCCGCAGCTTGGCCGCCATCTTAAGCACCGCTTCGTCTGGCACCACCCGCTCCCGCCGCCGGTTCCGCTCCAGGCACACCTCAACTGGCACGTCGAAGAAGACCGCTTCCACGTCGCAGCCATGGAGCTCGCCCATGCGGATGTAGGCCCGCCGCTCGCGCGGCGTGAGGTTGGTGGCGTCGATGTAGGTCACCGGCCGCCGCAGCTCCAGCCGCTGCCGCAGCAGGTACCGCAAGGTGGCGAACACACGGCGGTGGATCGACTGGTTGGTGGGGTCGTCGCTCACCAGGCCGCGAATCGCGTCCGAGGAGAGCGCCGGCGCTCCGATCCTCTCCAGGTAAACGGTCTTCCCGCTCCCCGGCAGCCCCACCAGCACCACGATCCGCGGGCGGGCATCCTCAGCGGCATCGGTCATGTATACAGATTACGCAAACCCCATCCGGCGCGGCGCCTACGCCCCCGCCTCGATGCGGCTCCCCTCGTCGTAAATGATCTTCGCCTTCAGCCCCTTGATCCTGTCGCGCAGCTCGGCCGCCTCCTCGAACTCGAACTTCCGGGCCGCTTCCCGCATTCGCTCCTCCAGCTCGCCGACGAGCTTCTCGCGCTGCTCCGGCGTCAGCTCCTCTTCGGGAGCCTCCGGCTCCAGGGGAACCGTCACGTAATCGCCTTCGGCGATCGCCACCAGGCTCATGTCAATCGGCTTGATGATGGACTGCGGCGTGATGTCGTTCTCGAGGTTGTACTGCGTTTGGATCGCGCGCCGGCGGTCGGTCTCGCCGATGGCCGTGCGCATCGAGTCCGTCATGACGTCGGCGTAGAGCAGGGCCTTGCCGTTGACGTTCCGCGCCGCGCGGCCGATGGTCTGAATCAGCGCCCCCCCGCTCCGCAGGAACCCTTCCTTGTCCGCGTCCAGAATCGCCACCAGCGAGACCTCGGGCAAATCCAGACCCTCGCGCAGCAGGTTCACGCCGATCAACGCGTCGAACTCGCCCCGCCGCAGGTCGCGCAGGATCTTCACCCGGTCCAGCGTCGAAACCTCCGAGTGCAGGTAGCGGCACTTCACCCCCACCTCGGAGTAATACTCGGCCAGGTCCTCGGCCATGCGCTTGGTCAGCGTCGTCACCAGCACCCGCTCGCCCTGCTGGGCGCGCTTGCGTATCTCCTCGAGCAAATCGTCCACCTGCCCGCGAACCGGCCGCACCTCGACCTCGGGATCCACCAGCCCCGTCGGCCGGATCACCTGCTCCACCACCACCCCCGCCGACTTGGTCAGCTCATACGGCCCCGGCGTCGCCGAGACGTAGACTACCTGGCTCACCCGGTTCTCGAACTCCTCGAAGGTGAGCGGCCGATTGTCCAGCGCGCTCGGCAGCCGGAACCCGTAGGCCACCAGCGTCTCCTTCCGCGAGCGGTCCCCGTGGTACATGCCGTGCAACTGCGGCACCGTCTGGTGGCTCTCGTCGATGACGATCAGCGCGTCGTGCGGCAGGTAGTCCAGCAGCGTCGGCGGGGCCTCGCCCGGCAGCCGACCCGAGAAGTGCCGTGAGTAGTTCTCGATGCCGTGGCAATAGCCGATCGTGCGGATCATCTCCAGGTCGAACATCGTCCGCTGCCACACGCGCTGCGCCTCGATGAGCTTCCCCTGCTTCTCCAACTCGGCGTGCCAGGCCTGAAGCTCCGCCTCGATCGACTTCAGCGCCTGCTCCCGCGTCTGCTCGCTCATCACGTAGTGCGTCTTCGGGTACACCGGCAGCCGCAGGTAGGTCTGCCGCACTTGGCCCAGCAGCGGGTCGATCTGCGAGAGGCTCTCGATCTCCTCGCCCCACAGCTCGATCCGGTACGCGTAGTCGTCGTAGGTGGGGTACAGCTCGATCACGTCCCCGCGCACCCGGAACGTGCCGCGCCGGAAGTCCGCGTCGTTCCGCTCGTAAAGCATCTCCACCAGCCGCCGCGTAATCTGCTCGCGCTTGATCTTCTGCCCCTTCTCGAGCATCAGCAGCATGCCGTAGTAGGCCTCCGGCGACCCCAGCCCGTAAATGCACGAGACGCTCGCCACGATCACCGCGTCCCGCCGCTCGAACAGCGACTTGGTCGCCGACAGCCGCAGCTTGTCCAGCTCGTCGTTGATCGTGGCCTCCTTCTCGATGTAGACGTCGCTCGAAGGCAGGTACGCCTCAGGCTGGTAGTAGTCGTAGTAGCTGACGAAGTACTCCACCGCGCTCGACGGGAAGAACGTCCGGAATTCGTGATAGAGCTGCGCCGCCAGGGTCTTGTTGTGCGCCAGCACCAGCGTCGGCCGGTCCACCCGCTCGATCACCTTCGCGATCGTGTAGGTCTTGCCCGACCCCGTCACCCCCAGCAGCACCTGGTGCGGCTCGCCGTCCAGAAGCCCGCGGACAAGCTGGTCGATCGCCTGCGCCTGGTCCCCGCGAGGCTGGTAGTCGACTCCAATCCGGAAACCCACAATCTCAGTTTAGGCTTGTGGCTTGCGAAAGAACTCGGGGAAACTCCGCTCCAGCTCCACGTTGAACTCGCAGCCCAGGAAGGCGATGATCGCCAGCACGTACATCCACACCACCAGCAGGATCACCGTGGCGATGCTGCCGTACATCACGTTGTAGCTGGCCAGGTGCCGTGCGTACCAGGCGAACGACGAGGTCGCCGCGAGCCACAGGATGGTGGCCAGTACCGCCCCCGGCCACACAGCGCGCCAGCGCTGGGGCCGGTTCGGCCCCACGTAGTAGAGGATCGACGCGCCCAGCACGAGCGCACCCAGCGCGATCACGTACCGCGCCATGCTCCCGATCACCGCCACCGAGCCCCGTAGTTCCGCACCCGCCGGAACCAGCCCCAGCCACCAGACGGTCCAGCGCTCGGCGTACGCGCCGAAAAGCACCAGCGCCGAGGCCACCAGTACCGGAATCGCCGCCAAGAATACCAGCAGAATCGCAACCATCCACTCCTTGACCAGTGGCCGCCCGGCCGGCGGCATCCGGTAGGCCACGTGGAACCCCTGCATCAGGCTCACCATCACGCCCGAGCCCGCCCATACCGACACCAGCGCGCCCGCAATCGGCACCAGCACCGGCGGCCGGCCCTTGGTCACGAAGTAGTCGAACACCAGGTCCTGCGTCCCCGGCGGCAGGATCTGGGAAAGGAAGTCGGAAATGGCATCGGCGACGAACTCAGCCCTGGCGCTCACCAGGATCATCGCTACGGTGGCCAGCAGCGGGAAGAATGCCAGCAGCGCCGAGTAGGCCGCGCCCTTGGCGTAGCCCGAGACGTCGTCGCGGTAAGCCGAGACGAAGGCGCGCCCGACTGCCGGCCAGACCCGCCTCACCGCGCGCGTCCCCTTCTCCTGCCGCGGCGCGGCACGTCCGGGCTGGCCGCTGCCGCCGCCCGCAGCGCCGCCACGAGCAGCAGCACGCTCGGAACCGCAAGCAGGCGTCTGGAGGCATCCGGCGGCCCGTCCATGACGTTGCGGCCGTTAATGAGGATCGTCGGCGAGGTGCACCCGCGGGCGCGCGCTGGAGCGGCCGGCCAAGCCCGGTTCCATTCAGTCCAGCGCTGCGAAACACGCGCTTCCACGAACGCCCAGGCCAGATTGGCCCGCGCCGCCGCCACGTGCGGGCATCCCTCCTCGTAAACCAGTTCGATGAGGATCACGCTGCTTTTATCCTAATCCGCGTCGCCTGAGGTGTGGAGCGGCCTTTCCAGGCTGCCAGGCCGGCCTTCCCGCCGGCATCGGGCGGCTACGGCCACACGGGCGTTGCAGGCCAAGGGCGCACCTCGCGTCGCATTTGGTCACAGGCCATGATCCCGGGTCACAGAATCGCCGGTTCGTGCCGATAAGAGGCGTTGGGAGCTTCCGTGCCATCTGTGTCAACGTCGGGCAGTCGGGTGCGCCGTCTGGCGGTCACGCTGCTATTCTGTGCCGCGGCAATCGCGGCCGCCGGGCCATCCCCCACGGCTGACAGAACAACACCGCCTCTGACGCCCATCGAAGCGCTCCGCGTGCGCAACCGGTTCCCGCCCGGCACTCCGGTGTGCGTGCGCGGAATTGTCACCTATGTCGACGAGATCAACGGGTTCCTCTACTTGCAGCAGGGCGGAGCCGGCCTCCGAGTGGACAATCGCAGCGGGTTGGCGCTGGCCCACGGCGAGCTAGTGGAGATCTGTGCCCTGGCCGGACCCGGAGAACAGACTCCCACCCTGGTGCAGCCCAGCGCAACTGTCTTGGGCATGCCAGGCATGCCCGCGCCGGTGCCAGCCAGCCCGGCGGACCTTGGCACAGATCACCTCGATGGCGTTTGGACGGAAGTCCGCGCCGTGATCCGAACTGCGCTCATCGAGCGCACTAGCCGCCTCGGCATGGACATCGACGTGGATGGCATACGGCTGCGGGTCCATGTCGTGGAGTACCCAGGGGTGCCCTACCGCGATCTCCCCGACGCGACAGTCCGGCTCAGGGGTGTGATCACGACCGCTTCGGATCTAAATGGCAGGCGGGTTGCCGCCGACGTTTGGACGCAGGACTTCCGTTTTGTCACAGTCGAGGTTCCCGCTCCAGCGGCGGACACTTTGCCCAAGATGTCCGTCGGCCAGCTCAAGCGTATGGCGCCCGCCAGCGTGCCGCGGCATCGCGTATTGCTCCGGGGACGAGTGCTGGCGGTGGGAGCCGAGCGTGGACTTCGTTTCACCGACGCCGCCGGCGAGGCAGGAGTTATCACGTCGCCCGCCGAACCTCTCTATGTGGGAACCGAGGCTGTCGTGATCGGATTCCCAGCCATCCACTCCGGCACCTTGGTCATCGAGGATGCTGTTGTCCGGCCGGGTGCGAACTCACCCAGGCGGCAGCTTCGCCTCCTCACCACGGCTGCGGAAGTCCACGCTCTGCCGCCCGAGGAGGCGGGGGCGGGGTATCCCGTCAAGCTGCGCGCCACCGTCACCTATTACGATCCCGTTCAGATGACCCTGTTCGTGCAAGACCGCACTACCGGCATCTTCATCGATCTGCGCGGCAGGCCGGCCCCGCATCTCAAGGCTGGCGAAGAGGTTCAGATAGACGGCTCCAGCGCGCCGGGCGACTTCGCCCCTGTCATCAGGGCGTCAAGAATCACCATGCTGGGGCCTGCGCGCATGCCACCGCCCGATGCACCCGGTATTGACGGCCTGTTGAGGGGCGCGTTTGACAGCCGGTGGGTGGAGGCAACAGGTGTGGTGCACTCGGTCGGCCAGCAGTCCGGCCATGCCGTGCTGGAAATCGTCGAGGGTACGCACAGGTTCAACACCCACGTCCTTACGCCACCATCCACGCTGATGGATCTTATCGACGCGCGGGTCCGGGTCCGCGGCGTCTGCGCCATACTCTTCAATCAAAAACGGCAACTCTTCGGCATCCAGTTGTACGTCCCGGATCGAGCCTATGTGACCTCGCTCGAGCCGGGAGTGAAGGACCCCTTCGCTCTGCCAGCACAAAGCGTCGGGTCCCTTATGCAATTCACGTCCGGTCCCGCTGGACACCGCGTCCACATTCGCGGCGTCGTAACACTGCGGCAGATGAGCGGCTTGGTCTACGTCGAGGATGCAACCGGCGCTGTGCAGGTGCGCCTGGCCGGCTCTCAGCCCGTCGAACCCGGCGACGTGGTGGACGCCATCGGGTTTGCCACTATCGGACAGCTCACACCCGTACTGGACCGCGCCGAGTTGCGGCTCGCCCGCTCTCATGGCCGCATCCAGCCTGCCCGTCTGACGGCAGCCGAAGCCCTCGATGGTCAATACGACTCGCGTCTGGTCCAGATTGACGCGACAGTCGTTGACCATTTGACGACTTCCACCGAGCAGGTGCTCATCCTTCAGGCCGGGAATGTGATGTTCAACGCCTATCTCGATCAGGCGCTGGGACACCTCTCCTGGCCGAGAAACGGCGCGGCCGCGCGACTCACGGGCGTCTGCTCCGCCCAGATCGAAGAGGGGCACATAGTGGCTTTGCCGAAGGCGTTCCACCTGTACCTGCGGTCACCGGCCGACGTCGCGATCCTGCGCAATGCTCCGTGGTGGACCACGCGGACCGGATCGCAACTGATAGCCATCATGGCGATCTCCTCGCTGATCACCTCGGCTTGGGTCTTCATGCTTCGCCGCCGTGTCCGCAAGCAGACGCTGCTCATCCAGAAGAAGCTCGAGGAAGAGGGGGTTCTCAAGGAGGAGGCGCAAGCGGCGAGCCGCGCCAAAAGCGAGTTCGTCGCCAACATGAGCCACGAAATCCGCACCCCCATGAACGGCGTCATCGGGATGCTGTCTCTGGCGCTCGAGACCGAGTCGGCCGCGGACCAGCGTGATTATCTGGACGACGCACTGGCCTCGGCGCGCTCGCTCATGCGCCTGTTGAACGAGATCCTCGACCTCTCGCGCGTTGAAGCCGGCCGAATGGAGTTGGAGCAGGTTCCGTTCGCGCTGGGCGGCGTCCTGGAGGAAGCCGCCAGAGCCGTTGCGCCCAGGGCGGCGGAGAAGAAGCTGGCTCTGACCGTCCACTGCCACCCTGGCACTCCGGAATGGGTCGTTGGAGATCCGGTCCGCCTGCGGCAGGTCCTCATCAATCTGCTGGGAAACGCGGTGAAGTTCACCGACCGTGGTGAAGTCTCAGTAAGCGCCGAGCCGCTGCCCGGCTCGCCGCAGGGTTTGGGCGTTCAGTTCTCCGTGAGCGACAGCGGCGCCGGAATCCCGCAGGAGAAACAGCGCCTCATCTTCGAGCCGTTTCGACAGGCCGACGGCTCGACGACCCGCAGGTACGGAGGTAGCGGACTGGGGCTGGCCATTTGCGCCCAGCTTGTCCCTATGATGGGCGGGCGGATCTGGGTCGAGAGCGAGCCTGGCCGGGGCAGCCGCTTTCACTTCACGATCCAATTCGCGCCCGTCGAGGCCGCCGAGATCCCGCAGAGCGCGGACACTGCCGCCGAATCCGCTGGCTCTTCTCCGCCCGCGCCCAGCCTGCGAATCCTGCTCGTGGAGGACAACCGCATCAACCAGAAGATCGCAACCCGGATTCTCGAGAGCGACGGACATCGCGTCACCACGGCCGAGAACGGCAGGCAGGGCGTGGATCAGTTCCGCACCGGCGGCTTCGATGTGATTCTTATGGACGTCCAAATGCCGGAGCTGGATGGACTCGAAGCAACCCGGGCCATCCGCGACCTCGAAGCTGGCACGGGGCGCCGCATCCCGATCATCGCCATGACCGCTCGCGCCATGAAGGGCGACCGCGAGCGCTGCCTGGAGGCCGGCATGGATGGTTACCTCTCCAAGCCCATGGACGCGGAAGACCTGCGCCAGGCGATCCTCGACGCGGCGGGCTGCTGCTAGCCCGCATTTCTCACCAACAACCTGCGGCGGCGCGCGATGGGGCCACATCTACTCAAGTTGCGCTCGGCCAGCGGCGGGCCTACGGCTCTGCCCGGCGGCTCCCCTCAGCGGGCATCAGCCCTCAGCCGAAGGCGCCGCCTCCGCGCGAACCCGTCCAGGGCGATCCAGCCGATTCCGCCTAGCAGCGCCCCCCAGGAAAGGATTCTCGCTATACGCATCTCCGCCCCTCCGTCGTAGATCAGCTCGATGGTGCATTGCCCCTCGCACCGTGCCTCGACACCCAGTTGACCCAGATGGTCGCCGAACACGCGCCGCGCCTCGCCGTTCACCGTGGCGTGCCAGCCGGGGTGATAGCTCATCTGCACCGAGACGATCTGATCGCGGGCCAGCACCGCCCGGATCGCCGCCTCGTGCTGGCTGCGCCACCTCATCTCGGCGAGGGGGAGCGACGGGTCCTCGAGCGCGCGCACGTAGTGCCGGACCGGCTCGATATCCAGTCCGTTCTCCGGCGGCCGTGGCGGCAGGTCGGCTGCCCGGATGACGTGCGCCAGCGACGGCGAGCGCCGCGGCACACCGTATATCACATCGTCGCCGTCGCGCCACAGCTCCGGCAGCAGCCCCTCGAACTTCCTCGGGTTGCGGAAGTCCCTGAACGGCGCCGGGCTGCGCGGGCCGCTCACGGTCACCGCATCCACGCCCATCGCCCGCATCAGCAGCACCGCCACCTCTCCTTCACGTGCGCCGGCGTTCTCGCCCGTGATGATCTGGTAGTGGAACGACTCGAACAGCGGGTTGATGACCGCTGGGTAGAACCCGCCCCGGAATTGCGCCACGTCGGTGAACGCATTCAGAAAGAACCCGACTGATCCGGCCGCCAGCACGCGCCCGCCGCCCACGTTCCTTTCAAGCCACTTCGCCTCGCGGTATTCGATGCGCTGCCGGATGTCAATCGCGCTTTCGAGTTGGCGCCCGTTATTCCGGTACCGGATGGCCGAATACGCCAGGAACAGACCCACGGCACAAGCGATCGCCACCCGCGCGCGGGGCCCCAGGCGTTTTAGCACCAACAGGCCGGCGAACGCCGCCGCCAGCGCAATCCCCATCTCCATCTCCAGGTGGATCCGCTTGGCCTGGGGCAGGAGTTGGACCTGCGTCCATCCGGCCGCGAGCGTCAGCCACGCAATCGGAATCAGGAACAGCACCGCGAACGTCAGGAAGCGGGGCGCGGCAAGCCGCCGCAGGATCCACAGCACCAGCAGGAACACCGCTACGGCAAGCGCAATCGAACTCCACCATGCGAGCGGCGGCGCCACCGCGCCGCCCACCAGCATCTCGTTTCGCCGCATGGTCTCGACGGTCGATGGCGGAATCCAAGGACACGCGATCACGTACGCCAGGAGGCCCACCCCCGCCGAGGCCAGCCAGTCTCTCCATCGCAGCCCAGTCGCCGCCAGGCACGCTGCCACCCCCAGCCCCGCCGCAAACGCGCCAATCCAGTTCGTCAGGGCCACCGCAGCCAGCGCCAGCGCCGCGAGGAGCCACCAGCCGGGCCGTCGCTTCTCCAGAGCGACGATGAGCGCCAGCAGCGCCAGCGGCAGCAGTGTCATCGCAAGCACGTGCGGCCCCTCGCCGTACTGCACCAGCGCCTGGAGACGCCGCCCGTGCCAGATACCGCCCACGTCCTGCCGCACCGCCGGGATCAGCCACGCTGACGGCGACGTTACCGAGTAGAGCAGCGCCGCTGCGAACGCGCACACGCGCGACCGGCTGAGCTTCAAGGCCAGCAGGAACAGCGTCACCGGCCCCAGCGCATAGGAAACGGCGGTGAACGCATGATACCCAAGCGCCGGCGTGAGGCCGAGCGCCTTGGACAGAATCGCAACCAAAAAGTGGTGCAGTGGCGGATACGTGTTCTGATACGGCACGCCTCCGTACCACAGCGGAAACCAGCCAAGATCCGGCCAGTACTTCAGGATGTAGCGGCTTAGCCCGATGTACACGCCTTCGATCGAGCCCATGTGCGCGATGAACTGCGCTGTCAACAGCTCGCGCGCAATCCAGAGGTTCAGGGCAAAGAGGATCGCCGCCAGCGCGGCAGTCTTCAAGCGTCTCGGCACAGCTCGCCTATTATGCCATCAGCCGCCGGCGGCTAGCCCGGATGCTTCACCACGATCGTAGCGAGGCGCCGCTCAACCAACAGCTCGACTTGTTCCAGCCTCCCCCGCTGCAGCTGCGCTTGCAGGCTCGAGTAGCGCAGCATGCCCGCGCTCTCACGCAGGCGCGCTGCCGCGGCCCGCGGGATCTCGGCCGCGTAGCGGTCCGCCCGGTCGGAGTACGAGTACCCGGCGTAGCGCGGCGCCGCCGCCGCGGCCACCTCCGTCAGCACGTCCCAGAAGCGCTGCCGCCGCAACCACCGCCGCTCGCTCGCGGCCTCGCGCGAGATCTCGATCCGGGTCCCCGGCCCGCGCAGCACCGCCCGCACGCAGGCCTCGGAGGCGAACCGCCGCTCCGGCTCGGGATCCGGGAACGTCGCCAGCACCGCCTGGATCGCCTCGCGCCCGGCGGCGAACCCCTGCCAACGGAACCGCGAAGCGCCGCTCACCAGCGTCCCGCGCAGCAGGAGCTCGCCGATCCGCGCTGCGTCCTTGCCGGTAACGCCGAGGAGCACCTCGATCAGCTCGCCGGCCCGCATCTCCCGCACCACAACCGGCGTGATGGCGGCGTACCCGGCCTCTTCCGAGCTGATCTTGACGCGAATCCTCTCCGGCAGCTCCATCTACGGAAGATCCTAGCCTAGAATTGTAGGGGCTGGGCTGGGCCCGCCCCGCCCCTGCATGAGCCCGCTTGCCTCACTGATCCGCGAGGAAATCGCACGCGACGGTCCGATCCCCTTCCGCCGCTTCATGGAGCTCGCGCTATACCACCCCGAGCACGGCTACTACCGCCGCGCGGGCGAGCGGTTCGGCCGTTCCGGGGACTTCTTCACCGCCGAGCAGCTCCAGCCCGTCTTCGGCGCGCTCATCGCCGCGCGCCTGCGCGAGCTGTTCGACCAGCTCGGCCGCCCCGCCGATTTCACCGTGGTCGAGCTCGGCGCCGGCCGCGCCCAGATGGCCGCGGCGTTCTCCGAGTGGCGCTACCTGCCCGTGGACCTCGCGAGCGGCGCGCTCCCGGAGCGCTTCACCGGCGTCGTCTTCTCCAACGAGTTCTTCGACGCGCTTCCGGTCCACGTCGCCGTCTGCCGGGGCGGTGTGTTCCGCGAACTTTCAGTCGGATGGAGCGGCGAGCGGTTCGCCTGGGTCGAGGACCGGCCCGTCGGCCCGGAGTTGGAGGAGTACATCGCCGCCTGGCTGCCCCTCCGCGAGGATACGGCCCTGGTCGAGGTCAACCTGGAAGCGCTCCGCTGGATCGAGCGCATCGCGCGCTCGCTCGAGCGCGGCTTCGTCTTCACCATCGACTACGGCTACACCAGCCGCGAATCGGTCCGCTTCCGCCAGGGCACGCTCATGGGGTATCGCCGCCACGTGGCCCTGGAGGATGTCCTCGAAGAGCCCGGCGGCCGCGACATCACCGCCCACGTCTGCTTCACCGCCCTCGAGGAGCACGGCCGGCGGCACGGTCTCGAGCCGGTCCGCTTCGAGACGCTTGCGCGAACGCTCCTGGCCTGCGGCGAGCACGCCTTCGCCGCCGCGCTCGCCGCCCCCACCGCCGCCGAGGAGACCCGTCGCCGTCTCCAGTTGAAAACGCTCCTGTTCGGCCTGGGCGAAACCTTCCGCGTCCTCATCCAACGCAAGGTGCGCGACGCTGGCTGACGCTGCGGTCCCAACACGTCACCGCGTGGCGACGCAGGGGCGCTGCGACGTGAGCCGCGCGGACAGCGCCGCTCGCCGACGTTCAACCGGAGGAAACTTCAGGCGGGGACTGCGTGGAGACTAAAAAGGCCCCGACAGCTCGGGGCCTGGGTGAGAACTTGATTCTGCTGCTGTGAGGCGCTTACTTGCCCTTTTTCTTCGGGGCGGCCTTCTTCTTCGCAGCCTTCTTGGTGGCGTTCTTCATCGATCGATTCTCCCTTGACATCAGAATCTGCAATCTCGGAAAGATCGCAGTGTGATTCATATATAAGGTTCTTCCGGCCGAAAGTCAAGAGAAAAATGCAGTAGCGGAGTCTCGCCTGCCCGCCTCCGCCCCCCGAACGTGGACGAGCAGAATTGTTTTCGCCGCTCCAGCGCGCGTCGCGTCGCGTTCTTCGGAAGCGGCTTGCCGCAATCCGTCCGCAAGAACGCGCAGCGGGTACGAACTCAAGCGACGGGGGCGGGGCGCTGGAATGCGACATCCACGCGGCGGGTACAACCGGCGCTCGCCGTAACGCGGGCACTTCCGTTGTTTGGATCCGTTCCGAACGTGCCTGCCGCGTCGCCACTCCTGGCGACGCAGGGCGAGTGCGGGGACACGCCCGGGAAGCGTTCCGCCGTGCGTCGGCACGAGTGACCATGCGTCGGGGACGCACAACAGAGGATGAAAACCGGGTTTTCGAGAGAGTGCCGACGCGGCACGCTAAGAGCACGCGCTACAACAACCGCCGCGCCGGGGCTATCATCGGGAGAAATGAAGCGCTGCGTCTGGCTCGTCCTCGCTCTCGCGCTGCTCCTGGCCGGTTGCGCCAGGAAGAAGCACGCGCGGGTTCCGCCCGCCGCGCCACGCCCCGCGGCCGTGCCGCGCATCGGCGACGAGGAAGCCGGCGTCGCAAGCTGGTACGGGCATCCATATCACGGCCGCCGGGCATCGAGTGGCGAGATCTACGACATGGAGAAGCTCACCGCCGCCCACCGCACCCTGCCGTTCGGCGCCGAGGTCCGCGTGCGCAACCTCACCAACGACCGCACTGTGGATGTGCGCATCAACGACCGCGGCCCCTTCGTCGGCGACCGCATCATCGACCTCTCCCGCGCGGCGGCGAGTCAGATCGGCATGCTCGGCCCCGGCACCGCCAGGGTGCGGCTGCGCATCCTCGCGCTGCCCGAGGACGCCGGCATGAGTTGCTTCGCCGTCCAGACCGGCGCCTTCCGCGACCGCAGCAACGCCGAGCGCGAGCGCAAGCGGATGGCCGCGCGCTACGGCGTCGCGCGGTTGTCCGTTCGGGACGGCAGCCCGCCGCTCTGGCGCGTGCTGGTCGGCTGCCAGCCGTCCATCGAGGGCGCCGCCCCGCTGGCCCAGCGCATCCGCGCCGAACGAGGCGCCGTTTTTGTGGTGAGAGTAGAGGCCTCCCGGAACGACTAGTCTTAATCGGGACCCTTTTCGTGTCCGCCTTCGCACTGGCCACGCCCGCCCTGCTCGGGGATTCGCCCCGCATCCGGGAGATCCGTGCGCTCATCCCCAAGCTGGCCCGCTCGCGCTCGCCTCTGCTGCTGCTCGGCGAGACCGGCACCGGCAAGGAAGTCCTCGCGCGCGCCATCCACGGCGCCGCCGGCCCGGGCTGCTTCGTCCCGATCGATTGCTCGGTCCTCGGCAATCTCCTCGAAACCGAACTCTTCGGCCACGTGAGAGGGGCATTCACCGGCGCCGTGGCGAACAAGCCCGGCCTGCTGGAGATCGCCGACGGCGGCACGGCGTTTCTGGACGAAGTCGGCGAGTTGCCCCTCGATCTCCAGACCAAGCTCCTGCGCGTGCTCCAGGACCGGGAGATCCGGCCGCTCGGCTCCCTGGTCCACCGCAAGACCGACTTCCGCACCATCGCTGCGACGAATCGCGACCTGGCCGCCGACGTCGCTCGCGGCCGCTTTCGCCGCGACCTCTATTACCGCCTCAACGTCGTCACTTTACGCCTGCCTCCGCTGCGCGAGCGCAAGCAGGATATCCCCGCGCTAACCGCCTGCTTCCTCGCCCGCCATGGCAGGAGCCATCAGCTCACCCCCGAGCTGTCCGACCTGCTGGCGCGCTACGATTGGCCCGGCAACGTCCGCGAGCTGGAGAACTGCATCCAGCGGATGGTCGCCATCAACTCCGGTCCTCTGCTCCACCCCGCCGATCTGCCCTCCGCACTTCACTCCGCGCTCTTCACCGGGCAACCCGCCCAGTTCGAAGCCGCTGCGGCTCCCGCCCCTCCTGCCGTGCCCCGCATTCCGCCCGCGAGCGTGCTGTCGCTGGATGAACTGGAAAGGCAGGCCATCGCCGAGGCGCTCAGTTTCACTCGCGGCGATCGGGCCCGCGCCGCCGCCCTGCTCGGCATCGGTCGCACCACGCTCTACCGCAAGCTCAAGCACTACCGGCTGGCAGGCGCCTGACGAGCCCGATCTTCTCACTACGACCGTGGCGAGGCGCGATGAGAGGGCCGCTAAGCATCAAGCGATGCCTCAAGGTGCGCCCACGGCGTGGACGGTCGTGTCCCTCACCCGTCCAAAGTCTGGATTTCACAACGGAATTCGCCGGCCGCGGCAGGCGGCGCCGCCCGGCTTCACTTGGCAGGATACCGTCTCAAAAGCCCGGTCGCTTTGCTCGGAACTGCTCCCACGCCTCTAGTGACTCTCGTCGTCGACTGCTATCTTCAATGCACGCAGGAATTTCTGATCCTGCGACGTCCACCTGAGGCGGGCCTTGGGCTCATGCCCGCCCGCGTGCTCCGGGGGTGCCTCCAGGTCGCCAGCCGCGGTCTCGCCCTGCTCCCGCTTGTTGAAGCCGATCGTCGCTTCCAGCACGAGGAACACGTCGTATCCGGCCCGCCTGATTTCTCCGATCGCGGCCGCTATCCGATCAGACTCGGACAGCGACTCGTTGATCGCGTTGCCGAGCTCTTGCATCAGGATCTTCAATTTCTCTTCCACGGCTCGCCCCTTTCTCCCGGGCCACCTCAAGGATATCATCCTCATCTATCTTGATGCCTTTCCGCAGCCCTACGTTTCACGCAACGGTCTGGCTCGCGTCTGCGGATTGGCACCGCGCCACGCGTCCTCGCGGCTCATTTGGCAGCCCTCGGCTCCGGCCGCCCTCGCTCCTCCCGGCCGCCCTCGGCCCTCCCAGTCACCCTCGGCCCTGCCAGGCGCCGTCTGCCCCCTCACCCGCCGCCTCCGGCCCCGGCCGCAAGCCCTTGCCAGTTCGGGCGCCGCCTCACCGGCTCCCGCGCCTCGGGACCGGCTCCTGCGCGGCCTCATCGGCTCCTGCACCCCCTCATCGGCTCCTGCGCGGCCTCATCGGCTCCTGCACCCCCTCATCGGCCCCTGCACGGCCTCATCGGCTCCTGCGTCGCCTTGATTCTAGTGGAGCAGTCAAGGATAAACAAGCCCAATCTACACATCGGCGGAGATCGTCTAGTTCTGCATCCTTCTTGCTATGACGTCTGGTCCCC
>JBEKLJ010000003.1:0-40289 GCA_050010255.1 Bryobacteraceae bacterium | reverse complement strand
TCCAGCGTCTCGATGCACAGGTAGGGGTTGATGGCGCTGGCGCCGTAACCCATCAGCAGCGCGAAGTGCATCACCTCGCGCGGCTCGCCCGACTCCACGATTAGAGCCACCTGCGTGCGCGTCTTCTCGCGGATCAGGTGATTGTGCACCGCCGTCAGCGCCAGCAGCGAGGGAATCGGCGCGTACTCCTCATCCAGGCCGCGGTCGGAGAGGATGAGCACCGTGTAGCCGTTCTTGATGGCCAGTGAAGCGCGCCGGCACAGCCCGTCCAGAGCCCGCGCCAGCTCCTTCTCTCCGCCCTCCACCCGGAACAGCGCCGGAAGCGTCGTGGCCAGAAAATCGCCCCAGGAGAGCCGCCGCAGCTTCTCCAGGTCGTAGTTGGTCAGAATGGGGTGCCGCAGCTTCAGCGTGTGGCAGTGCTGCGGCGTCTCGTCGAGGATGTTCCGCTCGTGCCCGATGAAGCTCTCGAGCGACATCACCATTTCTTCGCGAATCGGGTCGATGGGCGGGTTGGTCACCTGGGCGAAGAGCTGCTTGAAGTAATTGAACAGCGGCTGCGGCTGGTCCGACAGGCAGGCCAGCGGCGTGTCGCAGCCCATCGAGCCCACCGGCTCCTGGCCGTCCACGGCCATCGGCGTCAGGATGAACTTCAGGTCCTCGTCCGTATAGCCGAAAGCGCGCTGGCGCTGGAGGATCGAATCGTAGTCGGTGGGGTGCCAGCGCGGCGGCTCGGGCAGCCGGTCGAGCGTGACTTGGTGCTCCTCGATCCACTGCCGGTAGGGGCGGCGCGAGGCCAGCGCCTGCTTGATCTCCTGGTCGGGGATGATGCGCCCTTGCGTGGTGTCTACCAGGAACATGCGGCCGGGTTGCAGCCGGCCCTTGAGGCGCACCTCCTCGGGCTCAACCGGCAGCACGCCCACCTCGGAGGCCAGAATGGCCAGGCCGTTCTTGGTGACCACGTAGCGCGCCGGCCGCAAACCGTTGCGGTCCAGCGTGGCCCCGATCACCCGGCCGTCGGTGAAGGCGATGGCGGCCGGGCCGTCCCAGGGCTCCACCAGCGAGGCGTGGTACTCGTAGAAGGCGCGCTTGTCCTCGGGCATCGACGGGTCGCCCGCCCAAGCCTCCGGAATCAGCATCGCCAGAACGTGCGGCAGGCTGCGGCCCGCCAGCGCCAGCAGCTCCACCGCGTTGTCGATCTGCGCCGAATCGCTGCCGCCGGGCACGCACACCGGCAAGCACTTCTTCAAATCCTCGCCGAAGAGCGGCGATTCCATCACCGACTGGCGCGCGTGCATCCACGCCACATTGCCTTTGAGCGTGTTGATTTCCCCGTTGTGGCACAGGTACCGGAACGGGTGCGCTAGCTGCCAGGTCGGGAACGTGTTGGTCGAGAAGCGCTGGTGCACCATGCACAGGGCGGTGAGCGCTTCCGGATCGGACAGCTCGCGGTAGAACTTCGCGATCTGCGGCGCCAGCAGCAGGCCCTTGTAGACGATTGTGCGCGACGACAGCGACGGCACGTAGAAGAAGCCCTTGTCGCGCAGGTTGCTCGCGGCCATCTCGGCCTCGGCCCGCTTGCGGATCACGTACAGCTTGCGCTCCAGCGCGTCCTGGTCCATGCCCGGCGCGCCCTGGATGAAGATCTGCTGTATGTAAGGCTGCGAAACGCGCGCCACGCGCCCGATGGAGTTGGAGTCGATCGGCGTGTCGCGCCAGCCCAGCACGCTCAGCCCCTCCTCGCGGACGACGCGCTCCAGCAGGCCTTCCGTGATCAGCCGCTCGTGCCGCTCCACTGGCATGAAGACCATGCCCACGCCGTACTCGCCGGGGTTGGGCAGGCTGAAGCCAAGCCGGCCGCACTCGCGCGCGAACAGCTCGTGCGGGATCTGGATCAAGAGGCCGGCGCCGTCGCCCGTCTCCGGATCGCTGCCGGAAGCGCCGCGATGCACCAGGTTCAAAAGAATCTCGATGCCCTTGACCAGGATGTCGTGCGACCGCTCGCCCTTGATGTTGACCACGAAGCCGATGCCGCAGGCGTCGCGCTCGTTGGCGGGGTCGTACAAGCCCTGGGCCTCCGGCAAACCTCGCAGCGACTCCCCAGAGAGCGCCGCTTCGGCGCGGGACGTGTCGTTCTTGCGCCGCAGGCGCCCTTCCGCGCGGTTAGCCTTGTCGTTGTTCATTCTCGACTCCGTTGCCTCTCCCTCCGCCGAATGAAGACACGGACGGCCTTAGACACAGCAAGGTGCTTTGTCGCGCAGCCAGCTATGTGAGGTGTGCTGCGTCCACTCCCGGGCACCACGAACGACCCGGACCCCGCATTGCCCGGCACAGCCAGTCGGCATGGGCCGCTGCGCCGGTCTCACCGCCCCGCCGCCCGGCTTGCTGCGCCCCCCGTCTAGCTCGTACGCCCTGAGGCGCCTAACTGCGGGGCCAGCGCCGCCAGGATCGGCGGACGGCCATTTGTGACCAGCATACAACAAACCTCAACATTAGTCAATCGGAAATTGTTTTCTATTAAAATAAGGGTGCCTTATGTTATTCTGGAGCTGGACGGCGATCCGGACTCAGCCGTCCTTTATGCAACAATGGAGGTTCCGTGAGCTTCGAGCAACTGGTTCTCTTTCGCGACATCGTTCAGACCAAGAGCGTGAGCCGAGGCGCCGCGATGAGCGGCATCAGCCAGTCCGCCGCCAGCCAGCACCTTCACGAGCTGGAGACGCGGCTCGGGGTGGCGCTCCTGGACCGTTCCACGCGGCCGTTCACGCTCACGCCGGCCGGCAAGCTCTACCATGAGCTCTGCCGCGACGTGCTCGAGCGGCACGCGGAATTCCAGGCGGCGCTGGAGGGGCTGAAGACCGATGTGGAAGGCACGGTGCGGGTGGCCTCGATCTATTCGGTCGGACTCTCGGAGATGTCTTACGTCAAGCACGAGTTCTCCGCGCGGCACCCCAGCGCCCGGCTGGAGGTGGAATACCTCAGGCCGGACAAGGTTTACGAGGCCGTGCGGGAGGACCGGGCCGACCTGGGCTTCGTGAGCTATCCGCACTCCGACCGCCAGCTCGCCGTCATCCCCTGGCGCCGCGAGCAGATGGTGGTGGCGGCCCCGCCCTCGCATCCCCTGGCGCGCCGGAAACGCGTCGCCCCCGCCGAGCTCAGCGGCCTGGCGTTCGTCGGCTTCGACCAGGACCTGCCGATCCGCCAGGCCATCGACCGCTTCCTGCGCGAGCGCGGCGTGGCGGTCGAGCTGGCCATGCACTTCGACAACATCCAGATGGTCAAGGAGGCGGTGGCCCTGGGCGGGGCGGTGAGCATCCTGCCGGAGCGGGCCATGCAAGCGGAGGTCGAGCAGGGGCGGCTGGTTGCCATTCCTCTCGACGCCGAGCTGCGCCGGCCCATCGGCATCATCCACCGCCGCCGCAAGAAGTTCAACCGCGCCGCGCAGTGCTTCCTCGACCTGCTCGAGCGCGAGCCCGCCCCGGAAGAACCGGCGACGGCCCCCTGATATCCCTTGCGCTGCGGCCGACAACGCGGGATCTTAGATCAGATTGGCTGACAAACGGCCCAACACGGCCACGGCGCCGGCGAGCTCGCCCGCGAACGGCACGCCGGGGCAGGAGGGCGCGGGCGCGCCTCAGGCCCCCGGCGCCGAGGTGCCCGCCGACGGGGGCCGCCCCCGGCCGGCCCTCGCCGCTCCCTGTCCCGCCTGCGACGCAATCGAGTTCCGGGTGCTGTTCCAGACCACCGACCGGCTGCACCGGGCCACGCGAGACACCTTCGAGATTGTCGAATGCGGCAAGTGCCGTCTGATCCGGCTTGAGCCCCGTCCGGCGCGGCTGGCAGCCACCGGCCCTGCGCCCCATCCGGCGCCCCCGGCGACGCTCGCGGGCCGGCTCGAGCAGGCCTACCGGCGGCTGGCGCTCTGCGACCCGGCCTACTTCGTCCGCCGCGCCATCGAAGATGCCGGCCCTCCCGGCCCGGTGCTGGACGTCAGCACCGCTGGTGGCCTCTTCCGGCGGTGTTTGCGAGAGCGCGGCACGCCGGTCATCGGCCTGGATGCCTCGCTCGAGGCCGCCTTAGCGAGCGTGAAGGCCGGTGGCGCTCCCGCGATCTGCGCATCGCTCGCCAGCGCGCCGGTCGCGCCCGAGAGCTGCGCGGCGATCACCATGCTCCACGTGCTCGAACGCGCGGAGGACCCGCTGGCCCATGTTGCCGCGGCGCACCGGCTGCTCCGCCCCAACGGACGCCTGATCGTGCAGACCCCGAATGCGGCCTGTTGGCAGTTCCTCCTGTTGGGCGAGAACTGGGCCGGTCTCAACGTGCCGCGGCACCTGGTCGATTTCCGCGGCCGCGAGCTGGAGGCGCTGCTGGAAGCCTGCGGTTTTGAGGTCCTGCGGCGCAAGAACTTCTCGCTGTTGGACAACCCCGCGGGACTGGCAACCAGCCTGGCGCCCGGGCTCGATCCGGACAACCGGCGGGCGCGGGGCGCCGCGGAAAGCCCGCTGGAGGAACTGGCTAAGACGCTCCTATACCTGGCGCTGGTGATCGCGGCGGTCCCATTCGCCACGCTTGAGGCGGCCTGCCGCGTGGGCTCGACCGTCGTGCTGGAGGCGCGCAAGCGGGCATGAGACGCGCCCTGGCGTGGATCGCGCTCGCCGCCCTGGCCGGCGCGGCGGAACCGCCCGCGCGGCCTCCCTCCTTCAGCGGCCGGGCGGCCCTGGAGTTCACGCGCAACGCGGTCTCCTTCGGCCCGCGGCCTTCCGGCTCGGCGGCCGCCCGCCGGCTGCGGGCCTACATCCGCGCCGAACTGGCGCTCTGCCGCTGCCAGGTGGAGGAGGACGCGTTCACGGCCGAGACGCCATCCGGGCCGGTCCCGATGACCAACCTCATCGCGCGGTTTGGCGGCGTCTCCGGCCGCATGGTCGTCATCACCGGGCATTACGACACCAAGTCCATGCCGGGCGGTCACTTTGTCGGCGCCAATGATGGCGGGTCCTCGACCGGATTCCTGCTGGAACTGGCCCAGGCGCTGGCGCGGCTGCCGCACCGCAACGAAATCGCCCTGGTGTGGTTTGACGGCGAGGAAGCGTTCCGCCAATGGTCGCAGACCGACGGAACCTATGGCAGCCGGCACCTGGCGCGGAAGTGGGCCGCCGACGGCACGCTGGCGCGCATGCGGGCGCTGATCAACGTCGATATGATCGGCGACCGGGAGCTGGGCATCCTCAACGACAGGCACTCGAGCGCCACTCTGCGGCGCCTCATCTGGAACAGCGCCGCGGAACTCGGCCTGGGCCGGTACTTCCTCACCGCACCGGGGGCGATCCTGGACGATCACATGCCCTTCGTCAGCGCCGGAGTGAACGCCGCGGACCTGATCGACTTCGACTACGGGCCGGACAACTCTTACTGGCACACCAGCCGGGACACCTTGGACAAGCTCAGCGCCGACAGCTTCCGCGTCGTGGGTACTGTGGTGCTCGAAGTCATCCAAAGGCTGGAGTAGCGCCGCCGCCATCACCGGCCAGCCGGTGACAACCAGGGGCCCTGAGTACCGGCAAGCCCGCTGTTTCCATCCGCTTTCTCGATTGGACATGGGCGGTCTGAACCCGGATGTTTCACCAGCAATCTGCTGCGGCGCGCGATAGGGCTGCATCTACTCAAGTTGCGCTCGGCCGGCGTCCTCGATCCGTCACGGACCTCCGGGCGCCGGCCTTCGCGCGCCTTGTATCTCGAGCCCTCTCGTCGCGCCTCGCTACGATCGTGGTGAGACATCCGGGCTAGCCCGGCCGCATGTTCTCGACGATGGCGGCGCCGAACTCGCTGGTCTTGAGCTTCGTCGCCCCTTCCATCTGGCGGTGCAGGTCGTAGGTGACGCGTTTCTGCCGGATCGTTTCGGTGATGCCGCGCTCGATGAGGGCGGAGGCCTCCGGCCAACCCATGTGCTGGAACATCATGGAGCCGGAGAGGATCAGGCTGGAGGGATTGACGGCGTCCTGGCCCGCGTACTTGGGCGCGGTGCCGTGCGTCGCTTCGAAGACGCCGTAACCGTCGCCCACGTTGCCGCCGGGCGCCATGCCGAGGCCGCCCACCTGCGCGGCGCACGCATCGGAAAGGTAGTCGCCGTTCAGGTTCGGCGTGGCAATCACCTCGTACTCCTCCGGCCGGAGCAGGACCTGCTGGAACATTGAGTCGGCGATGCGGTCCTTGATGATCACCTTGCCGGCGGGCGGCTCGCCCGCCAGGTCCTTCTCGGCGATGGTCTGTTCCGCGAATTCGTCGCGGGCCAGCTCGTAGCCCCAGTCGCGGAATGCGCCCTCGGTGAACTTCATGATGTTGCCCTTGTGGACCAGGGTGACACTGCGATGGCCGTGTTCCAAGGCGTAGCGGATGGCGCGGCGGACGAGGCGCTTCGTTCCAGTGATGCTGATGGGTTTGATGCCGATGCCGGAATCGGCGCGCACGTTCTGGCCCATCTCGTCGTTCAGGAAGTCGATGACCTTCCGGGCTTCCGGCGTGCCCTGGCGCCACTCGATGCCGGCGTACACATCCTCGGTGTTCTCGCGGAAGATGACGACATTGAGCAGCTCGGGACGCCGCACCGGCGAAGGGACGCCGGGGTAGTAGCGCACCGGGCGCCAGCAGACGTAAAGTTCGAGCAACTGCC
This sequence comes from Bryobacteraceae bacterium, assembly GCA_050010255.1. GTDB lineage: Bacteria > Acidobacteriota > Terriglobia > Bryobacterales > Bryobacteraceae > JBEKLJ01. Next base: position 33,625 of record JBEKLJ010000003.1, on the reverse strand, counting down.
GCAGCGTGACGTTCAAGCTGCGGATGCCGCCGCCAACCGGCGTTGTGAGCGGGCCTTTGATGGCGATGCGAAACCTCTTAATCGCATCCAGCGTGGCCTGCGGCAGCCACTCCTGGCTGGACTGGTAGGCCTTCTCGCCGGCGAAGACTTCGTACCAATGCACCCGCCGTGTGCCCTCGTAGGCCCGTTTCACTGCGGCGTCGAAGACCAGGCGGGCGGCGCGCCAGATATCGGGGCCGGTGCCGTCGCCTTCGATGAATGGAATGATCGGGTTATCCGGGACCACGAACCCGCCGTCACGGAACTCGATCGCCCGACCCTCGGCCGGTATAGCGGTGCTGTCGAGATTGCCCATTGCGCCTCCCCGCACCTAAGATTACCGCGAAACAGACCGGCTGACACGTTTCGGCCGCGACCGCTTGCCAGCCCTGGGCAGGCGAGGCCGAGCTGAAGGCCGCACCAGCGCAGATGCGGGTCCAGCAGTACTAGTACTCCACCCCATTCAAGTCACTGAACTGGTCTTGACTCCGCAGGGTGGATTCCACTAGCATACTTGCAGGAGGAGTGGGCACATGTCGAGGGCTAGGATTGTTTCCGCAGGGCTCCGCTGCGTGATCGTGGTGTCCTTGGTGGTGCTCATTCATGCGGTCGCGCAGGCCACGCCGGTGAACGTGCCGCTGTTGAATGTGTACAGCACGGGTCAGGGGGATGAGGGCACCGTGGATCCGAACTACACTCTGGTGGGTTTGCCGGGCATTTATCCGAAGGATCCGCCGCAGGTGGCCTACATTCCGTACACGAACGGATTCCCGTTCCCCCCGTGGTACAACTACGTTACGAACCTGGGGCTGGACGTGAAGTGGGTGGCGCCGCAGAACGACTACCGGCCATCGGGGACCGATCCGTCCGGGGACTACGTCTACCAGACGATGTTTCAGGTGCAGGCGGGAGTAATCCCCTCGACGGTGGTGTTGTACGGGGCGCTTTCCTCGGACAACTGCACACAGACTATATCGATCAACGGGGAGGCGGTGAGCGGGTTCAGCATGACGCCGGGGACGTGTCTGGGCTCGGCGCACTACTTCGAGATTGCGGGGCCGGAAGCGCCGGCGTGGGCGTCGCTGCCGGGGGCGTCCAACGTGCTGTACCTGCAGACGACGGCGTTTCTGCCGGGCTGGAACACGCTTGAGTTCAAAGTGCTGAACAACCCGGCGAGCTCGCCGAACCCGACCGGGCTGGCGGTGTGGCTGCAAGGCGAAGGCCTGCAGGTGCCGGAGGCCTCCACAGCCGGTCTGGCGGTGCTGGGACTGGCGGCGCTGGCGCTGGCCCGCCGCAAGCGCGCCGCCTGAGTCGCGCGCACGATTTCCTTTTCGAGTATTCCCGATTCCTTAGGAGTATTGCTGCACTACGGGAGTCTGAAACTGCTGGAGCCGTTGCAGGCAAGCCAGCATCCGACGGTGCGCCTTATAAGTGGGTTAGGTGTGCTCGCGGCGCTCGCCGGCCTGGCTGAACCAACTCTCCAGATGCGCCTCGTTCGCCTTGAAGGGAAGATTCCCGACATAGAGCGGCATGAACTCTGACTCCTTTCGCACCCGCGGAGGCGCGGTTCCGGGGCTCAAGATGAAGCTGGCGGGGACATCTCCAAGGCCGCGGGCAGGCTCATGCCGCTGGCACAGAGGGGGCGCCTCTGACACTCACAGCCATTCGCCGACATTATGGTACACTCCGGCGTCGAAGCGGGGTGGGCACCCCTGCATTGGCGGGTGCGTCGCACGGAACCCCCTGGCTCGCGCGGGGCCGGACGCACACGCGCATGGGCGCCGGCAGCTTGCGCGCGGCTGGAAAGCAGCTTGACAGACCGCAGCCGATCCCCGACAATCATCTTTGGCCCAAATGGTTTACGGTCGCCTAGCCGGAGAGTCTCAAAACAAGATGCAGGTTTCATGTTTCTAGGAATGCGCCGACAGATTCTGCTTCGTTGCCTGCACCTGGCAATTGCGGTGTTCGTCCTGGCGGGGCTGGGCTTTGCCGCTTCGACCTCCCGGAAGCCCCAGCATCCCAAGCCCTCTTCGCGCCGGACCTCCACCGCGGCCCAGAGGATCGAGGCGGCGCACAGGAAGAGCATCGCGCGGCGCGTGCGGGGCGGGCGCCGTCCTTCCTTTTACAGGCGCTGGACGGAGCCGACTTACGCGGACTCCACGATCGGCGACCGCGTGGACGGCGACGATCTGGTGGTCCGCCGCGCGGCGGTCGAGGCGCTGGGACCTTACAACGGCACGGTCCTGGCGGTCGATGCCAACACCGGCCGCATCCTGACGATGGTGAATCAGAAGCTGGCGCTCCAGAGCGGGTTCCAGCCGTGTTCGACCGTGAAGATCGCGGTGGCGCTGGCGGCCTTGAGCGAGGGCCTGATCGACCGTGCGACCCCGGTCCGGCTGTACGGGCGCAGGCGCATGGACCTGACGCAGGCGCTGGCGGTTTCCAACAACTACTACTTCGCCAACCTGGGCGTGAAGCTGGGTTACGAGAAGTGGGCTTACTATGCCCGGCTGTTCGGTTTGGGCGAGCCGGCCGGCCTGGGCATCCAGGGCGAGGAGCCGGGCTATTTCGCCGCTCAGCCGCCTTCGAGCGGCCTGGGGATGATGACTAGCTTCGGCGATGGCATCCGGCAGACGCCGCTCGGGCTGGCGGCGCTGCTCGGCGCCGTCGCCAACGGCGGCACGCTCCACTACCTGCAGTATCCGCAGAACGCCAGGGAGATCGCGCAGTTCGTGCCGCAGGTGAAGCGCCGTCTGGACATCGCACCATACCTCCCGCAGATCAGGCCCGGGCTGACGGCAGCAGTCGAGTTCGGCACGGCGCGCCGCGCGGCCTACGACCCCGAGGCGCCGGTGTGCGGCAAGACCGGCACCTGCACGGGCGGCACCACGCACCTGGGCTGGTTTGGCGCTTTCAACGACTTCGGCCAGAGCAAGCTCGTGCTGGTGGTGCTCCTGACGGGTGGCCGCGGCGTGAGCGGCCCACAGGCTTCGGGCATCGCCGGCTCGATCTACCGCAAGCTTTTCGAGAGCGGCTACTTCGGCAAGCGGCCGGTGTTCTCGCCGGCCATCCTGATGCCGCGGTAGGCGTTGATCGCGCGACGCCACCCGGCACGGACGAAACCCCTCTGAATCCTATGCTCCCGCGGGCTTCGTGAACACCCCTTCGGCCATGGCGTGGACCAGACTGGGAACACCCTGGCCGGTCACGCTCGAGATGGCGTAGAAGCCCAGGCCGCGCTCCTCGGCCTGCCGGCGGAGCGCCTCAATCCGGGCGGGGTCTTGCGCCACATCGAGCTTGGTGGCGACCAGGATCATGGGCTTGGCGGCGAGGTCCGGACTGAAACTGGCCAGCTCGCTCATCACCACGTCGAAATCGTGCACCGGATCGCGCCCGCTGGCCTCCGACACATCGACCAGATGGGCCAGCAGCCGCGTGCGCTCGATGTGCCGCAGAAAGCGCGTGCCCAGACCGTGCCCCGTGTGCGCCCCCTCGATCAAGCCGGGGATGTCGGTGACGACGAAGGTGCGGTTATCCTCCAGCATGACCACGCCCAGGCACGGCTCCAGCGTCGTGAACGGGTAATCCGCGATCTTGGGATGCGCCGAGGAGATGCGGGAGATGAGAGTGGACTTGCCGGCGTTGGGGAATCCGACCAGACCGACGTCGGCCAGGAGCTTCAGCTCGAGCCGCAGGCGCCGCTCCTCGCCCGGGTGGCCGTCCTCGTGCTCGGTGGGGGCCTGGTGCGTCGGTGTGGCGAAGTGCTGGTTGCCCTTTCCGCCGCGGCCTCCGCGCGCCACCACGAACCTCTCGTCCGCGCGGGTGAAATCGTGCAGCAGTTGGCCCGTCGCGGCGTCGTAGGCGATGGTGCCGACCGGAACCGGCAGGTCGATCGAGACGCCGTCTCGGCCGGTCCGGTTGCTGCCCTCGCCGTGCCGGCCGCGCTCGGCTTTGTGCTCGGGGTTGAACCGGAAATGGAGAAGCGTGTTGTGGTGCTCGCTCGAGACCAGGACCACGTCTCCCCCGCGCCCGCCATCGCCGCCGCTCGGCCCGCCGTGGGGGACGAACTTCTCGCGCCGGAACGCCAGGCAACCGTTGCCGCCGTCGCCGGCTTTGACGCGGATCGTGACTTCGTCGATGAACATGGGCGCTAGCCCGATCTTCTCACACGCCTTCGGCTGCGGCTCGCGGGCCGTAATCCGTCCGTAAGCCGGCGCCGCTCTTGTCGTAGCGCGCGCTCTTAGCGTGCCGCGTCGGCACTCGTGCCGACGCTTGGCGGAACGCTTCCCCGGCCTGCCCCGCACTCGCCCTGCGTCGCCAGGAGTGGCGACGCGGCAGGCATGAGTGCCCGCGCTACAGCCAGGGTCGGCTGCCCCCGCGTGATCGTGGTGAGATATCCGGCCCAGGGTGACTCGGTGGAGCAGTTGAAACAGTGGGGAACTATGCAGTCCGTGCGGCGGCGGCGAGAGCCGGCTGCCGGGCAGCTCTCAGCCGCCTACTGCGCGGCGGCCGCTTTCTGGACCGAGATGAACTTGCCCATCCGCCCGCGGTCGTGGAACTCGACCTGGCCGGGGATCTTGGCGAAGAGCGTGTCGTCCTTGCCGCGGCCGACGTTCTCGCCCGGCTTGAAGCGGGTCCCGCGCTGGCGAACCAGGATCGAGCCGCCGGGCACTACCTGGCCACCGAAAACCTTGACTCCCAGGCGCTGCGCGTTAGAATCGCGCCCGTTTCGCGAACTGCCCAAGCCTTTCTTATGCGCCATTGCCGGGCTCCTGGACGACGATGCCGGTCACCTTGACGGCGGTGTAGTCCTGCCGGTGGCCGGTGGTGCGCTTGTACTGCTTCTTGCGCTTGAACTTGAACACCTTGATCTTCTCGCCGCGGCCGTGGGCGACGATGGTCGCCAGGACCTTGGCGTTCGCGAGCTGGTCGCCCGCCAGCAACTGGCCGGGGTCCTGGAAGACCGCCAGGACGCTGTGCAGCTCGAGCTCCGAGCCCACCTGCCAGGGCAACTTCTCGATCCGGATTGTGTCGCCGGGGGTGACACGGTACTGCTTCCCGCCGGTTTGAATCACTGCGTACATAGGAACCTCTGTTCCGCTTTGCTGGGGCGTATTCCACGCTCAGTGACGGGCAGCCACTGCCTCTGGAGGTGTACCCCGCGCACCTGACGCCGCGGGCTCACCGCAGGGGCGCGCGCCGAAGGTGACAACACTTGATTCTACAACACCCGAGGGGCCGGCCGCCATGCAGCCGTAATCCGTCCGTAGACCGGCGCTGCACCCGAGGGGTGGAAGCCGCATTCCAGCGCGCCGGTTGAGCATCGGCCCGCGCTCAGGCCGCCTCCTGCATCATCTCGGTGAGCGCCTGCTCGACCTCGCGGGCCACCGGTTCGACGCTGGGGACATCGAAGAGCCCAAGCAGCGCCGTCGGGCGGATGGTCGCGAGCCTGTAACCGTCTCGAGCCTTGTAGACCGAGATGCGGCAGGGCAGCGCGGTCGAGATGGCGCCGTTGGCCTCCAGCACCTTCTTGGCTTGGTGCGGGTTGCAGACCTCGTAGACCATGCACTCCCCGTCGAACTCCACACCCTTGTTCCGCATCGTCGCCTTGAGGTCGTGGACCGCGAGGACGCCGAACTTGTGGCGGGCCGCGGACTCCTGGAGCCGGCGGCCGATATCCTCGAGCGAGCGCTGCGAGGTCACTTCATAGAGCATGCGCGTTGCCTCCCCATAAGACCTATGATGCAGCAGCCGGTCCCCCGTGACCAGCCGCGGCGAGTGCGGGGACACGCCCGGGAAACGTTCGGCCAGACGTCGGCTTAAGCCGACGCTGCAAGCTGAGAGCTCGCGCCACAAAGTGGAGGCCGCGCCGGATTGCGGACGGATTACGACCAGCCGCGGCATGGCTTCAACCAGTAAGATGGACCGAGGCCGGTTCGCCGATGACGAAGATCCTGATGGTTGCCTCCGAAGCGATGCCGTTTGCCAAGACGGGCGGGCTGGCCGACGTCGTGGGCGCCCTCTCGGCGACGCTGCGCGCGCAGGGGGAGGACGTCGCGATCCTCATGCCGCGGTATCGCGGCATCTCGCTCGAAGGCCTGCCGTGCGTCTACCAGGATCTGCGCGTATGGCTCGGCGCGGAGCCGTACACGTCGAACGTGTACCGGGCGACGGATCGGGAGGTTCCCTACTTCCTGGTGGATTGTCCTCCGCTGTACGATCGCGAGGGTCTGTACGGCGATGCTTCGGGCGACTACCCCGACAACCCAATCCGCTTCGCCGTGCTGTCGCGCGCGGCCCTGACCATCGTCCGCCACGTATTCCGGCCGGACGTCATTCATTGCCATGACTGGCAGGCCGCGCTGGCGCCCATTTACGCGCGCACGGTCTTCGGCGCCGATCCCACCTTCCTGGGCCTGCCCATCGTGCTGACGATCCACAACCTGGGCTACCAGGGCCTGTTCGCGCCGGAGATGCTGCCGCGGATTGGGTTGGATCCCGATCTGTTCACGCCGGCGTTCCTGGAGTTCTTCGGCAAAGTGAACCTGCTCAAGGGAGGCATTCAGACGGCCGATGCCATCACGACCGTCAGCCCGACCTACGCGCGGGAAATCCAGATGCCCGAGCTGGGCTTCGGACTGGACGGCGTGCTGAAGGCGCGCGGCGAGACGGTCACGGGGATTCTCAACGGGGTGGATTACGCGGAATGGGACCCGGCCAGCGACCCCCACATCGTCGCGCGGTATTCGCCAGAGAACCTGGAGGGAAAGCGCCGGTGCAAAGCCGACCTGCTGGAGGCCTTCGGCCTGCCGCCGGAGCGGATCGAGTGGCCGCTCATCGGCATGGTGTCGCGGCTGGCGGGCCAGAAGGGTTTCGACCTGATCGAGGAGGCCGCGGACGAACTGCTGCGGGAGGACGCAAGCTTCGTCACGCTGGGGATCGGCGACCCCGAGTACGAGGCGCTGCTGAGGCGGCTGAGCGCCGAGCATCCCGAGCGCGCCGGCGCGAGAATCGGCTTCGACAACCCGCTGGCCCACCGAATCGAGGCTGGCGCCGACATCTTCCTCATGCCGAGCCTGTACGAGCCTTGCGGCCTCAACCAGATGTACAGCCTGCGCTACGGCACGGTGCCGGTGGTGCGCGCCACGGGCGGGCTGGAGGACGCGATTGATGAGACCACTGGCTTCAAGTTCCGCGAGTACACTGCCGAAGCCATGATGGGCGCCCTGCGTGCGGCACTGAAGGCCTGGCAGGACCGCGGGCGGTGGACCGCGATGATGCTGGCCGGCATGCGTCAGGACTACTCCTGGAATGCCTCGGCGGCGCGGTACTCGGAGCTTTACCGGCGGCTGTGTGAGTAAAGGGGCGCGGGGGCGGCCCCTTGAACCCCACGTCCGCGATTTTGCATCTTGGGTATTTGGGAGCTCCGGCCGGACTTGGGCCGGGATCTCACGGGGAGGGTGACTCGGAATGGAAGACAGCAACGTCTTGACCTTCCAGGACTCGAACTTCGATAGCGAGGTTTTGGCGTCGGATATTCCCGTCCTGGTCGATTTCTGGGCCGAGTGGTGCGGCCCCTGCAAGATGATGGCGCCGACGGTGCACGCCATCGCCGGCGAATACGCGGGCAAGCTGAAGGTCGGCAAGCTCGACGTGGACGAGAACGGCGGGACGGCGATGCGCTACCGCATCCAAGGCATCCCGACGCTGCTGCTGTTCAAGGGTGGCCGCGTGGTGGACCAGCGCGTGGGCGCCGTCGGCAAGCCCGAGGTCGTCAAGATGCTCCAGCCACACCTGGGCTGAGCGGTCTCACCGCGCGCAGCAGGCTTACTTCGCGCTTCCGGAGCCGCAGTCCGAAGAGCTGCACTGGCCCGGAGGTGCGGCGCGCATTGGCCCCGCCCCGCACCGAGTTTCTCTTTGGGGCGCCCGCCAACTCCTCTGACCCAGCTTAGGCGTGGTGTGTGGCGTTCGATGATGGGCAGTCTAGTGGGACCGGATGCGGAGCCAGAAGGAACCGCCTTGCGGCTCAATCCCGGGTAGCGCCACGCGGCGCCACAATTCGGCTACCAACTCACCCAGGGCCGGGTCGGCGAATGCGAAGTTGTTCGGGAGAATCACCTCGAGGAAATGCGGTTGTGCGAGCAGGTAACAGGCGAGCATGTACTGCTCGGAATAGCACCGGGAAATCCACGCTTCCGGATAGTCGTCTGGCCAGAAGATATCGTGGATCTGCACGAGCACTCCGGGGCGCAGGCGCGGGAGGACGTCAAGGAAGAAAACAGTGACATCGGAATTCATGAACACTCGATGCGAGCCGTCGAAGAAGACGATGTCGCCCACGTCCAGTCTGTCGAACACGGAAAGATCCGCGTACTCTAAGGGCTTCCGGATCAGGTGGTCACAGATCGCGTCGATGTCGGCGCGCGGCTCCGGATCGATCGAGACGATGGAGGTCCTGAGCTGGTGGTCACGGATAGCGCGACGCACGACGCGGGTGGAGTTGCCGCACCCGATTTCCACGTAGCGCGCGCCGTTCGATTGGCGGACGAAAGAGTATAGAGCAGCGACGTCCAGGCCCGGGAGGAAGCCGTTGCGCCAAAAAGGTTCGTACGGGCGGGTCCGGTCTTCCTCCAGCGGAATGGCTCGAAGGTAGTCGGCATTCGCCAGAATGTCATTCAAACGTCCGCCATACGAGGCACGACCCCCCTCAAGGATCTGGCTAATCCCGGCATGGCGGGGACGACCATACCCCCAGCGTGGAACGGGATGAATCTCGTAGTCGAGGTCGATCCGGAACAACTGTCTTTCCTCCCGATTGGTCGAATGGGCGCAACTACCGGGAGACCCGAAGCTCGAGGATTTCTGGGTCGGCCGCTCGGCAATAAGTATACGCCTCAGGTTTTTAAGAAGCAGCTTGAGTGAACCCATTTGAAAATCCAAGTACGGGACGCCTCAGGCGGCGCCTCGCTTCGAACGCTGCGAGAAGATCGGGCCAGCCAGGCATTACTCCCAATCGATCCAGATCTCGCGCACCTCCTCGCCCGCGTGCTCCAACCGAATCTCCAGGCGGCCGGGCGGCCACAGGGCTGGGAAGCGCTCGCCCCACTCGACGAGCACGGCGGCGTCGCGCTCGAGCAGCTCATCCAGCCCGAGCGTGGCCAGCTCGCGCGCGTTCTCGATGCGGTAGAGGTCGATGTGGTAGACGCGGGGCCCGGCGCCGTACTCGTGGACGAGGGTGAAGGTGGGGCTGGAGACCTCCTCGGGCGCGGCCGCGCCGAGGCCCTTGACGATGCCCTTGGCGAGGGTGGTCTTGCCCGCGCCGAGCTGGCCGATCAACAGCACAACGCAACGCGCGGGCAACTCGCCCGCGAGCCGCTCGCCCAGCGCGATCGTCTCCTCCTCCGAGGCGGTGCGGTAGATCTTCACCGTCGGCAGGCGTCCATCGCCGCGGGATAGTAGCGGAGCAGGTCGGTTGCCATCAGCGCCTGCTCGCCGAACTCGGCGGCGCCGAGCTCCCCGGCCAGCCCGTGGATGTAAACGGCCGCGGCGATGGCGCGCTCGGCGCCCTGGGGGAACTGCGCCAGCAGGCCGGCGATCGTACCGGTGAGGATGTCGCCTGTCCCCCCGGTGGCCAGCGCGGGGGTGCCGCTGGGGTTGATCCACACGCGGCCATCCGGGAGCGCCGTCAGCGTCCGGTAGCCTTTGAGCACCAGGACCACCTGCCGCTGGGAGGCAAACGAGCGCGCGCTGCCGATCCGGTCCTCCTGGACCTCCGAAGTTGTCCCCCCAGTGAGGCGCGACATCTCGCCCGGATGCGGCGTGAGCACTCGCAAACGGCCGCCGCCGCGGAAGTCCGTGCCCGCCAGCGCGTTCAGGCCGTCGGCGTCGATCACCATGGGCTGCGGGAAATCGCTGGCCAGCCGGCGCACCAGCTCGACCGTTTCCGGCTGCGTCCCCAGTCCCGGACCGATGGCCAGCACGTCCTTGCCGGCGGCGATGCGCTCCAGCAGGCCGTAGTCGAAGCTCCGGATGGAGATTGTCCCGGCTTCGGTTTCGGGCAGGGGCTCGGTCATGAGCTCGGGGCAGTGGCTGGCGATGACGGGGATGGCGGAGGCGGCTGACGCGACCGTGACCAGGCCCGCGCCGGAGCGCAGCGCAGCCAGGCCGCACATGGCCGCCGCGCCGGTCTTGCCGGTGGAGCCGCCGATGACGAGCACGTGCCCGAAGTCGCCCTTGTGCGCATCGTGCGCGCGCGGAGCGAACAGCGCGGCAAACTCGGCCGGCTCGGCCAGCGAGAGGAACAGCGAGGGATCGTTGTCGTATAGCTCGGGCGGGCTACCGATCGGCGCCACGCGCAACTTCCCCACGCGCTCGCAGTTCGGCGCCAGCACCTGCCCGACCTTGGGCGCCGTGAAGGTCACGGTGTAGTCGGCGCGCACGGTCTCGCCCTCGCTCGCCGCCGCGTCGCTCTGGAGGCCGGAGGGAACATCGATGGCCACGACGCTGGCCAGCGGAAAGCCGGTATTGATCTCGCGGATGAGTTCGAGCATGCGGCCCGCCGCCGGGCCTTTGAGCCCGGTGCCCAGCAGCGCGTCGATCACGATGGTGGCGGCGCGCATCTCGGGCCGGATGCCGCTCTCGACGGGGCAGCCGCAGGCCTGGAGCATGCGGTAGTTCTCGAGCGCCTCGCCCCGCAGCTCCTCCGGCGCGCCGGCCAGCACCACCCAGAGCGCGCGCGGCCGGATGCGCGTGAAGAGCTGGCGAGCGACCACCATGCCGTCGCCGCCGTTGTTCCCCTTGCCGCAGAGGATGGCCACGCGGCGCCCGGCCAGCGGCGCGAAAGTCTCGGCCAGGAACTCGACCACGCGGTGGCCGGCGTTCTCCATCAGCACGACTCCCGGGACGCCGCGCTCGATGGTGCGGCGGTCCACCTCGCGCATCTGGGCGGCCGTCAGCACCTTCATGTCCGCACCCCCGCCAGGACCGCCTCGAGCTTTCGGAGGTTCTCGTGCTCGCCCATGACCACCAGGTAGTCGCCGCCATCGAGCACCGCTTCGGCCGGCGGGTTGAAGATCATCTCGCCGCGGGCCTTGCGGATGGCAAGCACGATAACGCCCAGGTCGCGGCGAACTTGAATCTGCTTGAGGGATTTCGAGACCAGCTCCGAGCGCTCCGAGACGCGCACCTGCTCGAGGTTGACGTCCAGGCCGATGTTCCCCGTGGCCCCGTCCAGGAACTGGACGACGTGCGGGCGCACCAGCGCGAGCGCCAGTTGGTGGCCGGCGTTGGTGTAAGGCGCGAAGACCGTGTCGGCGCCGGCGCGGCGCAGCTTGTCCTCCGCATCCTCCTCGCTCACGCGCGCGGCCACCATCAGCTCGGGGTTCAGCGTTTTGGCCGAGAGGATCAGGAACAGGTTGTCGGAGTCGGTGGCCAGCGCGGCCACCAGCCCCTTGGCCCGGCGCACGCCCGCGTCCTCCAGCGTCTGGTCGCGGGTGGAGTCGCCGGCCACGGCCAGGAGGCCCGCGCGGAGCGCCCGTTCGATCTTCTCGGGGTTGCGGTCAACCACCACCATGGGCACGCCGGTCTGCTGCAACTCGCGGGCGGCGGCCCGGCCCACGCGGCCGTAGCCGCAAACGATGTAATGCTTATCCAGCTTGTCGATCATGCGTTTCATCCGTCGCTTGCCGAAGAACTCGCCCAGCTCCAGCTCGATCACCGTCTGCGTCATGGCGCCGATGGCAAAGAACAGCGTCGTCACGCCGAAGGCGATGAGAAAGGAATTGAACACGCGCCCCGTCGTGCTGAGGTCGTGCACCTCGCGGTAGCCGACTGTCGTGATCGTGATCAGCGTCATGTAGAAGGCGTCGAAGGGATTCCAGCGCTCGATCAACGTGAAGCCGGCGGTGCCCGCGGCGAGCGCGGTCACGATCGCCAGCACGATCAGCAGCAGGCGGCGCTTCAGCCGGTCCATGGCAGCCTCACACCATCCGGGCTAACAGCAGCGTCATATCGTCCTGCAATTCAGGGGAGCCGGTCCACTGCTCGACGGACTCGAGCACCGCCTGGATGATGTCGCTGGAGTCCCGGGCGGCGTTCTTGATCACGAGTTCCGTCAGGCGGCTCTCGCCGAACATCTCGCCGAACTCGTTCTCGGGCTCGGTGACGCCGTCGGTGAAGCAGACCAGCAGGTCGCCGGACCGGAGCTGCGCCGCGCTCTCGCCGTATTCGGCGAAGGAGAACGCGCCCACGACGGTGCCCGTGACCTCCAGCCGGCAGGCCGTGCCCTCGCGGACCAGGATCGGGGGCAGGTGCCCGGCGTTGGTGTAGGTAAGCAGGCCCGTATCTTCGTCGTAGACCCCGATCAGGAAGGTGGCGAACTTCTCCGGCGGCGTGAAAGCGAAGAGCTGCTGGTTGAGCCGCCCCACCAGCGCCGCCGTCGAAGGCGGGGCCGCCCGCATCGTGCTCCCGGCGGCCAGGATCAGCTCGCTGCCGGCGCACAACTGCGTGCGCATAGTCGCTTGCACCGTAGCCATGAGCAGCGCCGCCGAGATCCCCTTGCCAGCGACGTCGCCGATGGCCAGAGCGAGCCGGGAGTCCTCCAGGCCGACGTAGTCGTAGTAATCGCCCGAGACTAGCCGCGCCGGCCGGCAGGTCGCCGCCAGCTCCAGCGTACTCGAGCGCGGCACGCTCCTGGGGAAGAGCTGATTCTGGACCTCGCGCGCGATTTCCAGCTCGGATTGCAGCCGCTCCTTCTCCTTGGCGACATGCAAGAGCCGCTGGACGTTCTCGGTCATGCTGTTGAAGGAGTCGCTCAGCTCGGCGAGCTGGTCCTTGCCGTGGACTTCGATGCGGTGCGAGAAATCGCCCTCGCGGACGCGCAGCGTGCCCCGATACAGGTTGTGGACCGCGCGGGTGATGGTGCGGGTGAGACGGATGCCGATGATCACCGAGACCAGCTCGACGATCAGGAACGCCACCGCCACCGCGACCGAGGCCGTCCACAGCGCCGTGGCGATGCTCATACCCCGGCGCCATTCCAGCTTTTGCGGGACGACGGTGCGCAGCACGGCCGACATCCGCGTGCTGAGGAACAGCTTGTCATTGTCGTACTGGCCGGGCGATTCCCAGACCGCGATGGGGACAAGGGTCGGGTGAGTGATGTCGGAGTCGAAGACGTTCTCGGGGGGCGGAATGCGGCTGGCCACGGGGGCCCCCCCGGCCGGCAGCGCCTCGGAAGTGGCGTCGGGGCGCAGCAGAGCGAGGTCGCCGGAGACGGGGATCATCTGGTCGAGCGCGCGCTGCGTTACCGGCACCAGCATGACGACCTCGGCCGAGTCGCGGACGGCGTGCGCCCAGAAGTACAGACTGCCGCCCTTGCGGACCAGGCCGCTCGCCTCGCCCCAGCCCGGCGGAGGCGCCGACAGCTTGGTTTGCTCTGGGTACTGCCACAAGTCTGCGCCATCGCGGACGAGTACCTCCAGGTCCGGGAAGCGGCGCAAGAGGGAGGAAGCGAGCCACTGGGCGCGTCCGGTCCGCGCGGAGGGTTGCGTCCAGGCCAGGCCGCGCGTCAGGTCGAGCAAGTCCGACGTCTGCCGCTCCAGCTCATTGGTAACGAAGTACGCGGCCACCTGGCCCGCGAACAGGCGCGCTCCCGACCAGGCTAGCAAGGCCAGCAGCGCGACCGGCACGACGGCAATGAACAAGTAGGCGACCATCAGGCGGTAGCGCAGCCGCCAAATGGCCGCCTTGACGAGCCGGACAAGCCACTTGATCGCGACCAACAGGGTCAGCAGCGAGGCCACCAGCGTGAGCAGCAGGCCGGTGTCGCTCGCCGGGCGCGCGTAGCCGGCGGCCAGGGCAGCGACCAGGAAAACGAAGCAGGCGTAGTCGAGCCAGCCGAGCCTGCGAAGCATTGATTTCAGGCGGAACGGCATGGCGGTTCAGGCGGCGAGCGGGCGCCGCCATTTCTCCGGCGGGGCGCACGGGCGTCCCCTGGCTTGCCTCAGCCCTGGCGGGATCCCGGCGGCCCGAGCGGCGGCCTCGAGGTTCGAGAGCCGTCTCGGAATCCTGTCCGGCCAGCGGCCACGGCAGCCCCGCCCGGCAAGCCCGATCACGCCGACACGACCACTCCGCATCGTCACGGCGTAATTGTAGCACTCACAGCCAGCGCAGCCCCGCTGCGGGAGCCTGCGGCCCGCCCAGGAGCCTGTCCGGCCAGGGAACCGGACACGCGGGTTAGCCCCGCATCGGGCCGCAGTTCCTAGTCACGTCCGGATTGCGGGCTCCGCCCCGACGGCTAGGAGGCGGCCGGGCAGCGAGGACTTCCTCTTCAAGGAGGCGCCGTTGTCGTAGAGCGCGCGGGCGATGGTGGCCACTCCCTTGCCGAAAGGACTGGTTGAGGGGGCCGGCCGACCCTCCAGGAGCGCCTTGCGGAGTGTCTGCCCGTCGGCTGGCAGCACTGCGAACATCTGCGCCTGGAGCGCCTTCTCGACGGCGTCATACCGCAGACCCGTCTTGGCCGAGTAGCGGTTCAGGATGAGGCGCACTCTGCGGCGGGCGACGCCGTTTTCCTCCAGATAGCTCAAGGCCTGCTGTGTCGCGTGCAGCGCCGGCAGCTCGCTGGTCGTCACCATCAGGAGGTGCTGAGCGGAGCGGGCCAGCGTGAGGTTCCACTCGCCGAAAGCGCCGTTGCTATCGAGCACGATGGCATCGTAGGCCAGGCGAGCCGAGCAGACCAGCGGCGCGCAGTCCAGCGGTTCCGCCAGGAAGTCGACGGGCTTCTGCGGAGCCAGCAGCACGTCCACACCGTTCGAGGGGACGGATACGGTCCTCCAGACCTCCGCGTTCAGCGCCTCCCGGTGATTCAGCACGTCCAGGAAGCTGTACTGCGACTTGAGGTTCAAGTGGAAGGCGAGGGTGCCGGCGAGGCCGTCCAGGTCCGCCAGAAGCACCCGGCCGCTCTTGAGCCGCCTTAGAGCGTGCGCCAGGCTGACCGCCAGCGCGGTGGCGCCGGAACCACCCTTGCCGGGCATCACGCAGCAGACGTCCGCCGACCGGCCGGCGCCGCCCAGCTCAACGCCCAGACGGCTGAGCTTCTGCGCGACCAGGCACAGATCCTGGCTTGTGGCCGGCAGGACGAGGAATTCGGCCGCTCCGCCACGGAGCGAGCGGAGGATCAGGTCCGGGTCATTGTCGGCCAGCAGAGCCACCACCGGCCGCTGCGGCGGGTCGCCAGCGAGCCGGCCGAGCAAGCGCAGCGCGACCTCTGGATCCGAGGAAACGTCGAGGAAACAGACGGTTGCGGCCGGCTTCGAGACACCCTCGGCGGAGGCGACGGCCTCCGGATAGGCGCGCAGAACGGTGAGCGCCACGGCGGGAAGCGCACGCGTGAGCGCCTCGGTCAGATCGGAGAGGACGCGACGATCCGGGGAGATCAGCAGTGCTCGTGATTCACGGGTTGGCGTCGCCTCGGGCATGGTCCGACCGTCGGAATGGTCCTACTTGACACATCGGCCCAGCCGCGGCAGGCTTTAGCTGCCTCACCCGCCGCCGGCCCGCTGGTGCTGTTATGCTGATTCCGTGTCCATGCTGATTCGAGCGCTGCTGCTGGCCCTGTACGCCTCCCTGGCGTTTGCCCAGGCGCCGCTGGTGCGAATACTGGCCGAGGAGATGGAGCGCAACTTCGTCTCCCTGCGGGAGAGAGGCGATCCGCCGCCGTACTACATCGCTTACGAAGTGACCGAGACCGAAGCGGCGGGCGTCAGCGCTTCCCTGGGCGCGCTCAAGTCCAGCCGCTCCGGGCGCGGCCGCGTGCTGGACATCACGGTGCGCGTCGGCAGCCCGAAGCTCGATAACTACCACCGCATCCGAGACTCTCGCGCTCAGTTTACGGCTGCCGTTCCGCTTCCGATCGAGGACGACGAGGCCGCCATCCGGCGCATCCTGTGGCTCGAGACGGACCGTGTCTACCGGGCCGCCGCCGAGCGCCTGATCCAGATCAAGGCGAACCTCCAGATGAAAGTCGCCGAGGAGGACGACTCGGACGACTTCTCCAGCCAGGAGCCGGCGGTCCACTCCGAGCCCGTCGGGCGGCTCAACTTCCCGGTGGATCAGGCCGCGGCGCGGGTGCGCAAGCTCTCCGCCGAGTTCGCCCGTTTTCCGGCGGTGCTGACTTCCTCCGTCGGCATTACGGCGAGCCGCGAGACGAAATACTTCGTTAACACCGAAGGTACGCGTTTGCAGCACGGCCGCGGCTTAGCCAGCGTGACCTTCGGCGCGCGAGCCAAGGCGCCGGACGGCATGGACATCTTCGACGGCGACGTACTCGACGCCGAGGACATCGCCGGCTTGCCGAGAGACGAGGAGATCCTCAAGGGGATCGATCGCGTGGGGGCGATCACGACGGCCATGCTGCGCGCCCCCGTCGTGGATCCGTACGTCGGCCCGGCGATCCTCTCCGGCCGGGCCGCCGCCGTGATGTTCCACGAGATCTTCGGCCACCGCATCGAAGGCCACCGGCAGAAGGACGAGACCGAGGGCCAGACCCTCACTCGGAGCGTCGGCACGAAGGTGCTGCCGGAGTTCCTGTCGGTGGTCTTCGACCCGACCCGGCGCGAGTTTGAGGGGCGATCGCTGAGCGGCTCGTATCTGTACGACGACGAGGGCGTCAGCGCGCGGCCGGTCACGGTGGTTGACCGGGGCGTGCTCAAGACGTTTCTGATGTCGCGCTCGCCGATCCGCGGTTTCGACCACTCCAACGGTCACGGCCGGCGCCAACAGGGCTACGAAGTCGTGTCGCGTCAGTCGTCCCTGTTTGTCGAGGCCGCCGAGCAGACGCCCGACGCCAAGCTGCGCCAGATGCTGATCGAGGAAGTGCGCCGCCAGAACAAGCCCTATGGGCTCTTCTTTTCCGAGGTGACGGGGGGAAACACGACTACCGGCCGGCAGGGTGTGCAGGCCTTCAAGGTCGTTCCCCTGGTGGTTACCCGGATCTACGCCGACGGCCGCCGCGACGAGCTGGTCCGCGGCGTGGACATCGTCGGCACGCCCCTGGCGAGCTTCGCCAAGATCCTGGCTGCGGGCGTACGCCGGGAGGTGTTCAACGGCCGCTGTGGCGCCGAATCCGGGAACATTCCGGTTTCGGCGGTCGCACCGGCGCTCCTGGTGTCGGAAATCGAGATCCAGAAGAAGCCGAAGTCGGAGGACCGGCCGCCGCTGCTGCCGGCGCCGTCCCTGGGAGGCGGGTCATGAGGCGGCCCCGGCTGGTCCTGCTCGCGGTTCTGATGGCGGCGGCTGCTCTGGCCCAGGAGACGGACGTCATCCTGAGGGCCATGCAGGACGAGATGGAGCGCTCGCGCGCGCTGAAAGTGATGAGCCCCGAGATGTACTACATCGAGTACGCGCTCCACGACGGCGAGAGCGTCTCCGCGGTGGCGACGCTAGGCGCGCTGATCGGCTCGCGGCGGACCGCTTTCCGCATGCCGCGCGTCCAGATCCGAGTCGGCGACTACGGCTTCGACGACTCGAATTTCGTCGGGAGCGGTTACTATTCCGGCACGCGGTATGACGTGGACGAGTTCCCCCTGGACGACTCTTACCCGGTGTTGCGCCAGCATCTGTGGCTGGCGACCGACACGGCTTACAAGGCGGCCTCCGAGGCGTTTTCGATGAAGCGCGCCGCGCTCCGCGGCCTGGCCGTGACCGAGCAGGTGCCCGATTTCGGCCGGACCGCCGCGCTGCGGTTGCTCTCCGGCACACGCCCGGGCTGGCTCGATGACGCGCCGTGGATCGCCCGGACGCGGCGCCTTTCGGCGCTGTTCCGCGACTACCCGGCCGTGATGGCCTCGTCGGTGAGCTTCGACAGCGGGGCGGGCCTGCTGTACCTGATTACCTCGGAAGGCACGCGCATTCGCGTCCGCGAGGGCAGTTGCGTCCTGCGTGTCCGGGCGACGGCGCAGGCCCCCGACGGCATGCCGCTGCGGGACGCCGCCGCCCATTTCGCCTCCGATCCCGAGAGACTGCCTCCGGACGCGGAGCTGGAACGCGCGACCCGGGAGGTGGCGGTAAACCTGACGGCACTGGCGGCGGCGCCCGTCGGTGAAGCGTACTCGGGGCCGGTGCTGTTCGAGGGCGCAGCCGCGGGGCAGTTGCTGGCGCAGTTGCTGGGCAACAACCTCGCCGTCCCCCGCCGGCCGCTGACGTTGCCCGGCCGCCCGCTGAACTTCGCCTCGAGCGAACTCGAGGCCCACCTGGGCGCGCGGATTCTGCCCGAGTGGATTGACGTGGTCGACGACCCAACGCAGGCCGAGTGGCGCGGCCGGCCGTTGTTCGGCCACTACGAAGTCGATCTGGAAGGCGTGGCGCCGCAGCCGGTTTCGGTGGTCGAGAAGGGCGTGCTGAAGAACTTTCTGCTCACGCGCCAGGTGGTGAAGGGCTTGGGGGTCTCCAACGGGCACGCGCGCCTGCTGGGCAGCTTCGGCGCCAAGGCGGCCGGCATCGGCAACCTGTTCGTGCGCGCCTCCGGGGGCATCTCCTCCTCCGAGCTGAAGAAGAAGCTCATCGACCTGTGCCGGGAGCGCAACAAGCCCTATGGCATCCTGGTGCGAAAGCTGGATTTCCCCAGCTCGGCGTCGCTGGGCGAGCTGCGCCGGCTGCTGGCTGGCATGGCGCAGAGCGGCGCGCGTCCGGTGAGCGTGCCGATTCTGGCTTACCGCGTCTATGCCGACGGCCGCGAAGAACTCGTCCGCGGCCTGCGCTTCCGCGGCCTGAACCCGCGCGCGCTCAAGGATATCGTCGCCGCGTCCGACGAGACGTTCGTGTTCGACTACTACGACCACCACGCGCCGCTGGCGGTGATTGGCGGCGGGGCGTTCGTCTCCGAGGCCTCGGTCATCGCGCCCTCGCTGCTGATCGACGACGTCGAGCTGGAGCGCGATCAGCAGGAGCTGCCAAGACCGCCGCTGGTGCCGGCGCCGGCGCTGACCGCGCTCGGCCCCGCCGGGGCTCCGGCGCCCGCTTCCGGCGGCCGCAACTGAAATGGGCATTCTGGGTCGCGCCATCTTTCGCGAGATTCTCTCGAGCGCGTTCCTCGGCACGGTGCTGTTCACCTTCGTCCTGTTTCTCCAGCGCGCCGGCCGGAGCTTCGAGCTGCTCGTCAGGAGCTCGGCCACGCCCGGCACGGTGGCCTACCTATTCGCCCTGATCCTGCCCTTCACGCTCACCTTCGCGCTGCCGGTGGGCGCGCTGGTCGGGATCCTGATCGCGCTCAGCCGCATGTCGGGCGACGGCGAGATCATCGGGATGCGCGCCACGGGCATGCCCAGCCGCAGGGTGGTCGCGCCGGTGCTGATGATCGCGGCGCTGTTCATGGCGGTTACGGCAGCCTGCTCGTTGTGGCTGACGCCGTGGTCCATCCGGCAGACCTACCGCATGCTGAACCGGCTGGCCGCCGAAGAGCTCACCGCCGAGGTCCAGCCGCGCGTTTTCGAGGAACAGTTCCCGAACGCGATCCTGTACGTCGGCGACGTCATCCCGGGCCAGGTCGAGCGCTGGCGCAACGTGTTCCTGGCGGACTCGCGCCCGCCCGGGGAGCAGGCCGACGCGCAGGAGGACCGGCAAGGCCCGCTAGTCACGATCGCCCGCGAGGCCATCGCGGTGCCCGACGTCCGGAACAACCGCATTCAGCTTCATCTGATCGACGCCAGCACACACCACGCCACCAAGGACCCGAACATCTACGTCAGCACCAGCTTTCCGGCCGGCGATCAGGTGCTCCAGGCCTCGCGGGCGGGCGAGGTGCGCACAGCGCGCCCCTACAGCGAGATGGACACCGGCCCGTTGCTGGGCGAGGCGCGACGCTCGCGCGAAGCGGCCATCGAGCTGCACCAGCGGCTGGCGCTGCCCTTTGCCTGCCTGTTGCTGGCGCTGGTCGGCGTCCCGCTGGGCGTCTCCTCGCGCCGGGCCGGCAAGTCCAGCGCCTTCGTCGTCACGGTGTTCCTGGCTTTCGTTTATTACATGGGCCTGATCAGCCTGATCAGCCTGGCGCGCCAGGGCGCGCTGCCGGTGGCGCCGGCCGTGTGGGGGCCGAATGTCGTTTTTGCGATCGTCGGGCTGGCCCTGCTGCGGCGGCTGGAGCGGCCCGGGGATCGGGACCTGATCGATCAAGTGCGGGCCCGGTTCCAGGGGCTCTGGGGACGGCTGCGGGGCCGTCTCGAGCAGGCTCCCGTGGCCGGCGCAGTCCCGGGCCGGCTGGGACGATTCCACCTGCTGCCGCAGATCCTGGATACCTACATCCTGTCCACCTTTCTGTTCTACTTCGCGCTGCTGCTGGCGAGCTTCGTGTTGCTGACGCACGTTTACACGTTCTTCGAGCTGCTGGGGGACATCGTCCGGAACAAGATCCCCATGTCGCGCGTGCTTGCCTACCTGGTCTTTCTCACGCCCAAGCTGATCTACGATTCAGCTCCCGTGAGCGTGCTCGTCGCCGTGCTGGTCACCTTCGGCGTGATGGCGAAGCATAATGAGGTGACCGCGTTCAAGGCCACCGGCGTGAGCCTGCACCGCCTGGCGCTGCCCGTGCTGATGGCCAGTCTGGTGGTGGCGGCCGGTCTGTTCGCGTTCGATTACTCGAGCGTCTTGCCCGAGGCGAACCGCCGCCAGGACGCGCTGCGGGACGAGATCAAGGGGCGCGCGCCGCAGACCTACCTCCGGCCGGACCGCAAGTGGATCTATGGCCAGGGTCCGCGCATTTACTACTACCGCTACTTCGACCCGGCGGCCGCGGTGATGGTGGGCGTCAACGTCTACGAGTTCGACACGCGGTCGTTCCGCTTGAAGCGGCACATTTCGGCCGAGCGCGCCCACTGGGACGCCGCCCTCTCCACCTGGATCTTCGAGAACGGCTGGAGCCGGGAGATGAGATCGCGAGTCGAGTCCACCGGCCAGGTGTTCCGCGCAACGACTTTCCCCGAGCTGGACGAGCCGCCGGGATACTTCCTCAAGGAAGTCATCCAGGACAAGCAGATGAACTTCGCCCAACTGGCCGCCTACATCCAGGAGCTGCGGCAGAGCGGGTTCGACACGGTGAACCTGCGCATCCAGTTGCAGAAGAAGTTCTCGGTGCCGCTGCTGGCCTTCATCATGGCGTTGATCTCGGTGCCGTTCGCCTTCATGACCGGCTCGCGGGGCGCCATGGCCGGCGTGGGTTTGAGCCTGGGGATCGCAGTGGCGTACTGGGCCCTGGGCCAGCTCTTCGAGCAGATCGGCAGCATCAACCAGCTCCCGGCCAGCCTGGCCGCCTGGTCTCCGGACGCGATCTTCTCGCTCGCCGGTGTGTACCTGATGACGCGCATGCGCACGTAGCCGGCGGTTCCACGCCCGCGGCTGTTTCTGCCAGCCACTGCGGTAGGATACAAACATGCTCGGCTTCGACGCCCGGGCCGCCAGGATCACCTGGTCGGTGTTCCTGGTCGGCCTGCTGCTGGTGGTGGTCTACTACATCCGGAGCGTCCTGCTGGTCTTTGTGCTGGCGATCCTGTTGGCCTACCTGCTCTCGCCGGTGGTGACGCTGGTGGACCGCCTCATCCCCTACCCACGCTCGCGGATTTACGCGCTGGCCCTGGTCTACATCCTGCTGGTGGCGATCCTGATCGGAGGCGGGATCCTCGTCGGCAGCCAGGTGGCCCAGGAGGCGTCGAACCTGGCCACCGGCTTCCCGAAGCTGGTGGAGGGCCTCAAGCAGAAGCTCGCCGACCCGATGCCGGCCTGGTCGGAGCCCGTCAGGCATTCCATCCTGGCCCAGTTGAACGAGCGGGGGCGGAGCCTCAGCGCGGATGTGTTGCCGGTAGCGCAGGAGATCGGCGCGCGGGCGGTGTCGTTTCTTAAGGGCGCCGTCATGGCCCTCGTCCTGATCCCGGTCTTGAGCTTCTTCTTCCTGAAGGACGGACGCCAGTTGCGCGAGCAGGTGCTGGCGCTGCTCGGCGTGCGGCGCCCCTTATGGGAGGATGTCGCGGCGGACCTGCACACACTGCTGGGGCAGTTCATGCGGGCGCTGGTCATCCTGTCCCTGGTCACGCTGGTCGTTTACAGCGTCTTCTTCGTTATCATCGGGCTGCCGTACCCGGTGCTGCTGGCTTCCGTGGCGGCGCTGCTGGAGTTCGTTCCGGTGGTCGGGCCGGTTTCCGCGGCGGTCATCATTGTCCTGGCGGCGGCGTTTTCCGGCGGCGGGCACGTGGTCGCCGTGCTGGTGTTTCTGGTCGCCGCCCGGATGTTCCAGGATTACTTTGTCAGCCCGCATCTGATGTCGGCGCGCGTCAAGCTTCACCCCCTGCTGGTGATCTTCGGCGCGCTGGCGGGCGGGACCCTGGCTGGCATTCCCGGCATGTTCCTCTCGGTTCCGGTGCTGGCGACGCTGCGCGTAGTCTACGTCCGGGTCCGCAAGGCGAGCGTGGCCGCCGCGGAGGCGTAGCTGGCGGCTTGGGGGCGGCGCGGCGAACTTCCGTAACAGCCGGCCGGATGGCTGTTATGATGAGCTTGAACCGATGCAGCGCGATCGCACCCGCCGGATGGGCGCCAGATGGCGCTGATCACCATCTCCGGACAGCCGGGCTGCCGCCACCATGACGTGGCGCGGCTGATCGCCCAGATCCTGGAGTTCGAGCTGGTCACCGAGAGCCGTCTCCGGGACATCTTCACGCAAGAGTTCGGCGCCGCGGACGCCGTCCCCGACAGAGCTTTCGCCGCTGCCGCCGCCTCGGTTGTGGCGCGCCTGGCCAGGGAGCATCACCTGGTGCTGGCCGCCGAAGGGGCCGAGTCGCTGTTCCGCGAGTTCCCCGGCCTGCTCCGCATCCAGATCGTGGCGCCGGAGCCGCGCCGTGTGGGCACCCTGATGCTGGAGCAGCGGCTGGACCGGCCAGCGGCCCGCACCCTGCTGCGGCAGCTCGAAGCCGGACAGCGCGCCGAGCGCAAGCGGCGGTTCGGCCGCTCCTCCACGCCGGCAGACTCCTTCGACCTGGTGTGCAACACCGAGCAGCTCGAGCCGGAGGGCATCGCCGAGCTGATCCGATCCGAGGCCGTGCGGCGAGGGCTGGTTGAGGCCGGGCTGCTCTCCGCCGCCGCCGAGGCGCACCTGCAATTCCAGGTGCGGCTGAAGCTCTCCAGGTATGGCATCCAGGCGCCCGGCCGGGTGAGCCTGCGGAAGGCGGCCTTCGTCCATCCCAGCGAGGAGATCTTCGCCAACCTGCTGGACTTCTACCGCGTGGCCTGGGAATACGAGCCCCGCAGCTTTCCGGTCCAGTGGGACCGGGACGGCCGCGTGCTGGAGGCGTTCACGCCGGACTTCTACCTGCCGGAGTTCGACCTCTACGTCGAGCTGACCACGATGAAGCAGTCGCTGGTGACCAGGAAGAACCGCAAGCTGAAGCTGTTGCGAGCGATCTACCCGAGTGTGAACATTCAGGTGTTCTACCAGAAGGACTTCGAGAACCTGATCTTCAAGTACGGCCTGGCCGAGCGTGGAACGCAGTCTCTGGCCGAGGCGGCGCCGGCGCGGCCGGAGCAGAGTGCAAACCGGTTGACATGACATGCTGAAGCCCGCCGCACCCGAGATCGAGCGCATCCTCTACACCGAGGAACAGGTCCAACAGCGCATCGCCGAGGTCGGCGCGGAGATCTCTGAGCGCTACCGCGGCCGCGAGCTGAAGCTCATCGGCGTGCTCAAGGGTTCGGTGTTCTTCCTCACCGCGCTGGCCCGCTCGATCGACGTCCCGGTCAGGATGGACTTCCTGTCCATCTCCAGCTTCTCCAGCAAGACCACGGCGCCGGGCCTGGTGCGCATCGCCAAAGACCTCGACGAGAGCATCGAGGAGGAGGATGTGTTGCTGGTGGAGGACATCATCGACACCGGCTTCACGGCGCGCTACCTGCTGCAAACGCTGGCCGCGCGCGGGCCGAACTCGCTGGCCGTCTGCACGCTGCTCGACCGCACCTGCCGCCGCATCGTGCAGATTCCGGTGGAGTTCCGCTGCTTCGAGATCCCCGACCGGTTTGTGGTGGGCTGCGGCCTGGACTACCAGCAGCTCTACCGCAACCTCAGCTACATCGCGGTGATGAAGCACGAGCGGAGCCAGTAGGCGCTTCACATGTTTACGTGATACACTGGAATACGTGAACAGCGTCAGGCGCAAGAATGTCACGCTCAGCCTCCCGGAGCCCCTGCTGCGGAAGTTCCGGGTGTATGCGGCGTCGCGCAACCAATCCATGACCAGTCTGATGGCGCAGGCGATTCGCAGGGTGATGGGCGACGATGCGGATCGAGAGAAAGCCGGGCGCCGGTTCATCGAGAGGATCCGGAACGCTCCCGACAGGAAGACCGGCGGAGTGATCCGCTGGAGCCGCGAAGAATTGCATGAGCGTTGAGTTCGTTGACACGAACGTCCTGGTCTACGCGCACGACGGGGGCGCGGGCGGAAAGCACGAGAGATCGGTCGAGCTGTTGAGCCGCCTTTTCGAAGACGGCGCCGGAGCGCTCAGCATTCAGGTGCTGGCGGAGTTCTATGCCGCCGCCACAAAGAAGCTGGCCATGAGCAGCCAGGAAGCCGAGGAGGTTCTGGCAGACCTCGGGAGCTGGACGATTCATCGTCCCGGCCACGAGGATCTACTGCTTGCCGCGCGGCTCCAGCGCCGGTACCGGATCGCCTGGTGGGACGCGCTCGTCGTCAACAGCGCGATTGAATTGGGGTGTCGAGTCCTCTGGAGTGAGGACTTGGCTGACGGCCAGCGGTACGGGGCAGTCACGGTGCGGAATCCCTTCCTGTAAGACTTCCGGCGGCGGTCGCCGCAGGCGGCATGAAGCGAACCCTACCGCGGGGCGCGTCAGGCGGCTTTTCGGGGCCGAACCCGCTTGACGATCTCGCTGCCGGTCCTCCGTTGAGCCACCCGTATGTCGTAGTCCACCTGCAGGTTGAGCCAGGTGTCCGGCGACACGCCGAAGTACGCGCCCAAGCGCAAGGCAGTGTCGGCGGTGATGGCCCGGACGCCGTGGACGATGCCGTGAATGCGGTTCGGCGGCACATCGAGGTCACGGGCCAGTTGGTTGATACTGATGCCCATGGGCTTGAGGAAGTCCTCCAGCAGAATCTCGCCGGGGTGAATGGGGTCCAGCAGCTTTGGTCTGACGCTCATGTGGCCTCCTAGTGATAGTCCACGATCTCCACGTTGTGGGCGTCTCCCTCGCGCCAGGCGAAGCAGATCCGCCACTGGTCGTTGATGCGCACGCTGTAGGTCCCCGCCCGGCCGCCTTTCAAGGCTTCCAGTTGATTGCCCGGCGGGACCGCGAGATCCTCCAGCCTCCTGCCGCGATGGAGATACAACAGCTTGCGCCGGGCGACTCTCTCGATCGCCTGAAACCGCCGGACAGACTGGTCGGCGAAAAGCCTGGCGGTATCGGAACACCGGAACGACCGTATCAAGTTCCCAGCCTATTACGCGGCGAGCGTTACGTCAAGCGTAATGGCGCCGCCGGACAGCGTGACTGAGCGCGCAAGCCGGCGGCGCCCCCACCGGCCCCGCGCAGCGGGTCGTTCCTCCCCCGCCGGAATGGAGCACAGCCGGCCGACCCCTTCCCTATAATGGTTCTTCACTCCGGGGAGCCCCTCACCGAAGCTGCGGACGCGTTCATCGAGTCGCATGGGGACGGTCGCGCAGTTCCTGAAGGCTAGCGGCCCCGAGGGTTGAATCCCGGCCGGTGGCTGTGCGCGCACAGAAGGACGAAATTTTCCGCTCGGCGACGCTAGTCTCAGGCGCGGTGCTGTTGAGCCGCGTGAGCGGGCTGGTGCGCGAGATCGTCATGGCCCACCTGTTCGGCGCCAGCCGCATCTACGACGCCTTCTCGCTGGGCTTCCGCATCCCCAACCTCACGCGCGACCTGTTCGCCGAGGGCGCGCTGTCCTCGGCCTTCGTGCCGACATTTTCCGAGTACCTCTCGACGAAAGGCCGGAAGGGGGCGGCCGAGCTGGCCAATCTGGTGGGCACGGCGGTGATCCTGATCGTGGGCGTGCTGTGCGCCCTGGGCGTGCTCTTCGCCCCGGCGCTGGTCGGCCTGCTGGCGCCCGGATGGGAAACCGCGGATCCGGGCAAGTTCGCGCTCGCGATCACGATGACCCGGATCATGTTCCCATTCCTCCTGCTGGTGGCGCTCGCCGCCCAGGCCATGGGCATTCTGAACGCCTGCGACCGCTTCGGCGTTCCGGCGCTGGCCTCGACGATGTTCAACGTCGGCGCGGTGGTCTTTGGCGCGGCACTCGGCCTGTGGCTGGGGCCGCGGCTCAGGATCACGGCTATCGAGGGCATGGCTTACGGCGTCGTGCTGGGCGGGGCGCTGCAACTGGCCTGGCAGATTCCCAGCCTGCGCCGCGCCGGCTTCTCGTTCCGGCCGAAGCTGGATTGGTCGCATCCCGGCCTGCGCCGCATCATCCGCCTGATGCTGCCGGCCATCATCGGCAGCGCGGCCGTGCAGGTAAACGTGGCGGTGAACACGAACTTCGCCTCGACCATCGTGGATCCGGTGCGCGGCGTGAACGGACCGGTGAGCTGGCTCCAGTTCGCCTTTCGCTTCATGCAGCTTCCGCTGGGGCTGTTCGGGGTTGCGATCGCCGCGGCAACGCTGCCCTCGATCTCGCGCAGCGCCGTCTCCGGTAAACTGGGCGAGTTCCGCCGGACGCTGGCGGACTCGCTGGGGATGGTGCTGCTGCTGACGCTGCCGTCCTCGGTCGGCCTGGTCGTGCTGGGCCATTCGATGATCGCGGCCATCTACCAGGGCCACAGGTTCGTGACCTACGACACTCAGCAGACCGCTGCGGCGCTGGCCTGTTATGCGATCGGCCTGTCCGGCTACGCGGCCATCAAGGTGCTCGCGCCCGCCTTCTATGCGCTCGGCAACGCGCGCGTGCCCATGCTCGTCAGCCTGGCTTCGATTCTGATCAACTACCTCGTGGCCTTCTCGATGCTGCGCTGGACGCACCTGGGCCATGCCGCGCTGGCGCTGGCGACCTCCGGGGTGGCGCTGTTCGGCGCGGTCGCGCTGCTGTGGGCGCTGCGCGAACGCATCGCCGGCGTTCACGGACGCGAGCTGCTCAAGACCACCCTGAAAATCGCCGCGGCCTCGGTGGTCATGGGCGGAGCGGTGAAACTCTCCTCCAGCCTGCTCGGCAACTGGATGGGAGACTCGCGCCTGGCGCGCCTGGCCGACCTCGCCATCTCGATTCCGCTCGGCGTGGCGGTGTTCTGGGCCGCCTGCCGGGTGATGAAAGTCGCCGAGCTCGAGGCCGCGCGGCGCGTGCTCGCCTCGCCGCTGGCGAGGTTCGTCGGAAGCAGCGTGCTAAAATCAGGAAACGATGGTCCCTGACCTGAAAGTGGTTATCCAACTCCAGGATCTGGATAACCGCATCCGCGGACTCGAGCACGAAGTAGCCGCCCTTCCCAGACACATCGCGCAGATCGAGAAGACGCTGGAGGCGCACATGCGCCGGCTCGAAGCCGACCGCGCCGCGCTGGTGGCCAACCAGCGCGAGCGCAAGCAGCTCGAGAGCGAGATTCAGGCGCGCGAGCAGAAGGCCTCCAAACTGAAGGATCAGATGCTCGAAGCCAGGACCAACGAGCAGTACACCGCCTTCCGGCACGAGATCGATTACTTCGAGAGCGAGGTCCGGAAGTTCGAGGACCGCATTTTGGATCGCATGGCCGAGTCCGAGTCTCTCGAGCAGAACGTGAAGGCGGCCGAGGCGGCGCTGAGCACGGAGAAGCAGCAGGTCGAAGCCGAGAAGAAAGTCGCGCGCGAGCGCACCGCGGCTGACCGGCAGCAGTTGGAGGAGGCGCAGACGAGGCGTGCGGAGGCGGTGGCGGCGCTGACTCCGGCGGTCTATGCGGCTTACGAGCGGATCCGCAGGAGGCGCAAGGGCGTGGCGGTGGCCGAGGCGGTCGACGGCAGTTGCCAGGCCTGCCACATGACGCTGCGGCTCCAGTTCTTCCAGGACCTCAAGCGCGGCGACCAGGTGATGTTCTGCGAGAGCTGCGCCCGCATCCTCTACTGCAACCCGCCCGTCGAAGTGGACGAGACCGGCCCCGCGGACGAGGCCCGGGCTCCCGCCGAAACGCTCGGCCCATCCGCTCCCTGACGGCAGCGGTTGGGTGCGCGGGGTGTCGGCCGATCGCGGCACAGACTACAATCGGTCCTTGCGAGCCATTACCTTCGAAGTTGTCGCCGAGTGCCCGACCACGGGTGCGCGCGCTGGCATTCTGCACACTCCCCACGGCGACGTCGAAACGCCGGTTTTCATTCCGGTGGGGACCCAGGCGACCGTCAAGGGGCTCACGCCACGCGATCTGGTGGAGGAGCTGGACGTCCGCCTGCTGCTGGCCAACACCTACCACCTGTTCCTGAGGCCCGGCCACGAGCTGATCCGGAGTTGCGGGGGCCTGCACGGATTCATGAACTGGCCGCGGGCCATCCTCACCGACTCGGGCGGCTTCCAGGTCTTCAGCCTCAGCGATCTGCGGAAAGTGACCGAGGCGGGCGTGCTGTTCCGCTCGCACCTGGACGGCGACGAGCACCTGTTCACGCCGGAGTCAACGGTCGATGTGCAGATGGCGCTGGCCAGCGACATAATGATGGTGCTGGATGAGTGCGTTGGCTATCCGGCCACGCACGAAGCCGCCCGCGAGGCGATGAAGCGCACCACGGCCTGGGCGCGGGCCGCGTTTGCGCATTACCGGGAGCGGCGCGTGGAAGCGCCGGGGGCGGGCGCCCTGTTCCCCATCGTGCAGGGGGGGATGTACGCCGACCTGCGGCGCGAGTGCGCCGGCGAGCTCATCGCGCTCGAGGCCGACGGCTACGCCATCGGCGGCCTCTCGGTTGGCGAGCCGCGCTCGCTCAGCCTGGAAATGGTCGAGGCGGTGGTCCCTGGGCTGCCCCGCGACCGGCCCCGCTACGCCATGGGCGTCGGTTTGCCGGAGGAGTTGCCCGAGTACGTGGCGCGAGGCGTGGATATGATGGACTGCGTCCTGCCCTCTCGCAACGCCCGCAACGGCTGCCTGTTCACCTCCCAGGGCCGGGTCATCCTCAAGCAGGCCCGGTACCGGGACGACCAGGGGCCGGTGGATCCCGCCTGCGGCTGCTACACCTGCCAAAACTTCTCCCGGGCCTATCTGCGGCACCTGTTCCAGGCCGGCGAGATGCTGTTCGCCACCCTCGCAACTCTCCACAACCTCAGGCGTTACCTTGACATCATGCGGCGGATCAGGCACTCTATACTGATAGGAACGTATCCCCAGTACGTGGAGTCAGTCCGTTCCGTGCCGATTCCACAGGAATAGGTTCCGCAGTTCGAGTCCTCGGCGTTGTTTTTCCTTTTGAGCGCTAACCGCGTGGTCCGGGCGCTTCGGGGCGCCGGACGCACGTCACCGCAGCCAGGCAACGGTCGCCAGGTTGTCGGGAGAGCGTTCGTGACGAAACACCGCGCCGGAAACGAGTGACGAGATGCCGACAGTGGTCGTGAGTTTGCTCCTCTTTCAAAGCCCGGCCCCGAGTTCCCAGCCCCCGTCCGGTCTGATCAGCTTTTTGCCGATCCTGTTGATCTTCGCGATCTTCTATCTTTTGCTGTTCCTGCCCATGCAGCGCCAGCGGAAGAAGCAGGCGCAGATGCTTCGGGAGCTGCAGGCCGGCAGCACGGTTCTGACCAGCGGCGGCGTCATCGGAACCATCACCGAGATCAAGGACGACGATACGATCGTCCTGCGCGTGAAGCCGGACGGCATCAAGCTGCACGTGGCCCGTAGCGCGGTCTCCAGCATCCTCTCCGGCGAGGCGAAGAAGTGAGTCCCGCCAGCAAGTGACCACATGAGTGTAACGACGCGATCCATCATCATTGTCATCGTCCTCGTTCTGACTGTCCTGCTCATCATTGGCTTGCCGACCTCTCCCCAGCAGCTCGTCGACAACATCCGCAAGAACGTCCAGTTGGGCCTCGATCTGAAGGGCGGCAGTCACCTGGTTCTTCAGGTGCAGGTGCAGGACGCCGCCAGGGCGGAGGCCGACCGGACCATCGAGTCGCTCAAGGAGGAGCTGCGGAAGGCCAACATCGATTGGGCTGACATCAGCCGGAACAGCCCCGAGACGGTGGCGCAAACCGACTCCATCCAGATCACCCTCAAGGGCGTGCCGCCGGCGAAGGTCGGCGACCTGCGCGCGCTGGTGGTCGAGCGGTTCCCGAGCTGGACGCTTTCGCTCGTTCCGGGGAGCACGACCGACTACCGGTTGAACCTCAGGCCCACCGAGCTGATCGCTCTGAAGCGCGATACCATTGAACGCTCGATCCAGACCATCGAGAACCGCATCAACGGCCTGGGACTGACCGAGCCGACCATCCAGCAGCGGGGCCGGGCGGATGCCGACTATGAGATCCTGGTCCAGCTTCCCGGGGTTGACGACCCGGCGCGGGTCAAGGAGATCATGCGGACGGCCGCCATGCTGGAGCTCACTCCGGTGCTGGATGGCCCCTTCCCGAGCCAGGAGACGCTGCTGGCCAAGCACGGCGGCGTGCGTCCGCTGAACACCAAGATGCTGAGGATGGCCCAGCGGGCCGAGGGGAGCGAGTCGGGCGAGAGCTGGTACCTCGTGAACGCCAGCGCGGTTGTGACCGGTCGCGATCTGCGTAACGCCCGGCCTTCCCGGGACGAGATGGGCCGGTGGGAAACCGGCTTCATGTTGAACAGGGACGGCGCCCGCCGGTTTGCCCGGTATACGGAGTCGCACGTGGGCGAGCGGCTGGCGATCGTCCTGGACAACCAGATCAAGAGCGCCCCGGTCATTCAGAATCGCATTGAGGACTCCGGGCGCATTACCGGCATGCGGGATCAGCAGGACGCCTCGGACCTGGCCCTGGTGCTGCGCGCGGGTTCGCTGCCGGCCGGGATCGTTTACCGGGAGGAGCGGACAGTGGGGCCGTCGCTGGGCGCCGACTCGATCCGCCAGGGGGTCAGCGCCGGTCTGGCTGGGATGCTGGCGGTGGTCGTGGCCATGCTGGTCTACTACAAGAAGGCCGGCATCAACGCCGTCCTGGCCCTGATCCTGAACGCGGTCATCCTGTTGGCCTGCCTGAGCGTCTCCGGCGCCGTTTTGACGCTGCCCGGCATCGCTGGCGTGATTCTGACGATTGGCATGGGCGTGGACTCTAACGTCCTTATTTTTGAGCGGATTCGCGAGGAATTGCGGGCCGGCAAGGGAGTGCTGGCAGCCGTCGATACGGGCTTCAGCAAGGCGTTCCTGACCATCATCGACACCCACGTGACGACGGTGGTTTCCTGCGCCTTCCTGTTCATGTTCGGGACGGGCCCGGTAAAGGGCTTCGCCGTGACGCTGGTCTTCGGCCTGATCGCCAACCTCTTCACGGCGGTGTTCGTCTCCCGGACGATGTTTGATTGGTCGCTCGGCCGCCAGCGGCGGGTGACGACGCTCAGTATTTAGGAAGAGGCATGACCGCAGGTTTTTGGCTGGCGGACCGGGAACTATCGAAAGTGGGCCGGTGTCCAATGTTTCAGGTACCGGCAGGCGTGCTCCATGGAGATCTTCAAACAGACGAATTTTGACTTCCTGGGCAACAAGTGGCCCTTTATCATCGGGTCAGTTGTGCTGAGCGTCGCCGGCCTCGTTAGCTTGGGCCTCAAGGGCGGTCCCCGTTACGGCATCGACTTCCGTGGCGGTGCCATGATGGACGTGAAATTCGCTGGCCCGCCGCCGGCCGACAAGATCCGCTCAGCCTTGTCCCAGCGCATTAGCGGGGGCATTCTGGTTCAAAACGTGGGGGGGGCCGACAACGAGGTCCTAATCGGCACTGAGCTGAAGAGCGAGCAAGAGCTGGCGGCCGCCCGGGCGGCGATGACCCAGACGCTGGAAACCGCCTTCGGAGGGCCGGAAGCAGGCCAGGGCAAGCTGGATTTCAACAACGCCGGCCGCCAGGTCCTGATCGGCCGGCTGCGCGACCCCCTGATCCGCGCCGGCGTGGCCTCCTCCGAGGCCCAGGTCACCGAGGCGGTGGATGCCATGGTCACCTTCCGCGACCGGGAACGCTCCGGGCTGGTGACCAGGTTCGAGGACCTTGCCTCCTCTGCCGGTGTCAGTTCGAAAATCCTCGATGTCGTCAAGCAGGAGTGCTTCCTGGGGCAGTTTGCGGTGAGGCGGGTGGAGATCGTCGGGCCGAAGGTGGGCGCCGAGCTGCGGTTGCAGGCGGTGCTGGCGACGCTGTACGCGCTGGGGGGAATGCTGGTCTATATCGCCGTCCGGTTCGAGTGGATTTACGGGCTGGCGGCCGTGATTGCGGTGTTCCACGACACCATCATTACGATCGGGCTGTTTTCTCTGTTAAATAAGGAGGTCTCGCTTACGGTGATTGCGGCGCTGCTCACGCTGGTGGGCTATTCGATGAACGATACCATCGTCGTGTTCGACCGCATCCGCGAGAACCTTAAGATCCTGCGGCGCGAGAAGCTGGCCGCGCTCATCAACCTGAGCATCAACCAGACGCTGAGCCGGACGGTCCTGACATCGGGCTTGACGTTCCTGACCGTGCTGGCGCTGTTCCTGTTCGGCGGAGCCGTGCTGCACGGGTTCTCCTTCGCCCTGGTGATCGGGATCCTCATCGGGACGTATTCGTCGATATTCGTAGCCAGCCCGATCCTGGTATTCTGGCAGAGTTCCGTCGAACGCCGGAAGCGGCCGCCGGCGATGCCAGCGGCCCCGGCCCCTGGCGCCGCGGGACGGCGAGGTTCGGCCAAGGCGGTGAAGTAGAAGTGGTAGTTGGGCCCGGCGGAAGCCGGGAGGGAGAAGGTTTCGAAGGGGTACTCTGACATGTTTGAGAATTGCTTCATCGAAGGGACCGGAAAGACGCACAAGCCCTGGACAATCGTGCTGTCGTTCATTATCCAGTGCTCCTTGATTGGCGTGGCTGTCCTGATCCCGCTGATCTACTACGACGCTCTTCCGAGGACGCAGTTGACCAGCTTTCTGGTGGCGCCGCCACCGCCGCCACCGCCGCCACCGCCACCTGGCCCGACGGTTGCGCCAAAGGTGACGAGGCCCATCCCGCGGCAGTTCGATGCCGGCCGGCTGACGGCGCCGAAGGTGATCCCGAGGCAGATCGCCATGATCAAGGAGGATGAGCTTCCGCAGGCGTCCGGGGGCGGTGTCGTGGGCGGCGTTCCGGGTGGCGTCCCGGGCGGCACGCCGGGCGGCGTGATCGGCGGCATCATCGGCTCGGTTCCATCGGCGGCTCCGCCACCGCCTCCTCCGCCGGTCAGGGAGGAGAAGAAGGTGGCTGTGCAGCGGATCCGCGTCGGCGGCAACGTGCAGCAGGCGAAGCTGATCCGCCAGCCGAAGCCGGCCTACCCGCCGCTGGCCAGGCAGGCGCGTATTCAGGGCACAGTGCGCTTCACGGCCGTCATCGGGACCGACGGTACGATTCGGAATTTGCAACTCGTCATGGGCCACCCGCTGCTGGTTTCCTCGGCGCAAGAGGCGGTGAAGCAGTGGGTGTACCAG
>JBEKLJ010000002.1:0-49974 GCA_050010255.1 Bryobacteraceae bacterium | reverse complement strand
TGCACGAAGTGCGTCCGCTTAACCCAGAACGAGGGCGACCGCGCCGGTTCTCCTTCAAGGCGCCGGATGCCGAACGTCTCTGCATCGATCCAGAGTCTCCCTCGGAACAGGTACTTGCCGGGCCTGCGCGGTTGAACGCTGAACACAAACGCGCGCGCATCCTCGTCAAACGCGGTGAACGTGAAGACATAGTTGCGGCGGCAGATCTCCACGCTGTCGCGCCGGTTGGGGCTGCCGCTGTCAGCTTCCGCGGAGATAATCGGTTCAATAACCAGCCTCTGGACTATCTTCGATCCGCTCCGTTGTGTGACACGGGACACCTTGCTCGCGGGAGCGTCGAACCGGAACTCCGTGGTGACTTCGGCGTGCTGGTGCATCCTGGGATTATCCGCGACGTAAGTGCGGACGCTCTCGTACGCCGGCAGCTTCCGCTGGCGGGCGGCGTTGGACTCCTCCATCTTCGCCACCACCTCCTCGGGGCCCAGCCGGAAGGAGGCCGGCTGTCCGAGCGCCGGCGCGACCGCGATGAAGAGCGCCAGCACACCAGCCATGATCGATGCCACGCCTGACGGGAGAAGCCTGCTGGCGCAGAGCCCGAGCAATCCCGCCGCCCAGCCGTACCGGTCGGCGAGTTTTCTGCACGGCTCGTCCGGCCGGGTGTTGGCCTTCCACCACAGGCCGGCCATGTCAGGCCAGTTGCGCGGTTCCAAGCCCTTCTGAGTCACGAAATAGCACGAGTACGTGCAGCCGCTGCACTCTCGCCGATAAGTGAAATCGGTTGCGCGGAGCTTACTTTCGAAATCCGGCTCGAGGATGTTCAGAGGGGTTCGGGAGGGCTGGTCCTGGCACGTCCAAAAATCGCCGTTCGGTTTGATGTCGAAGAACATCTGGCCGGCCCGGCAACCCCAGTCGTAAACGTCGCTCCGGTGCTGCTCCCGGACTCCCTCGTTGTAGAACTTCGCGGAGAGCAGCGTGGGCGAGTCGCAGCGATCCAGGTAGTCGGGATCCGGGCTTGTCTGTGTTCCGCTCCGCAGCTTGCCCGAACCTGTCACCACGGGATTCAACCAGACCTTCGCGTTGGGGAACTCGCGAGCGCAGTAGGCGACGATCTCATCCACGCGGTCGCGGTTGGCTTGGGTTACGGTGACGTTCAGCGTGAGCTGCTTGCCCGGCGCCAGGTGGTCGTTCAGATAGCGGATCGTCTCCAGAATCCGCGGTCCCACGTGGCTGTATGGCAGGTCGTTGCCCTCCACCCCGTCGAGGGAAATGGCGATCTCCTGGACCGCGGAATCGAGCAACCGTTCGTAGCGTTCGCGGGGCATGGTGCCGTTGGAAGTGATCTTGGTGTAGAGCCCCTTGGCGGCGGCGTAATCCAGGATCTCGAAGCAGTCAGAGCGAAGGAGCGGCTCACCTCCGCCGGAGATGCTCAGCACCCCCACGCCCATGCGGTCGAGAACGTCGATGATGCGCTTCATCCCCGCTGTGTCGAGCTCCGCGAACCTGGTGTCCTGGATATGACAGAAGCGGCAGCGCAGGTTGCACCGGTGCGTGAGGGCCAGGTGCGCGAAATAGGGGTGGTTGCGGAAGATCACGTTGCGGAGGGTGCGTCGAATGAACTTGCCTGACATGCTGCGCCTCCAATAGACAGGTCAAGCGTACGGGCGCCTGCCGCGCGAGTTGTCCTGGCGCGGAGGAGTGTCCGTCCGGAGGTCGCAATGTTTTTGTCACGAAATTGCGAGAGTGATTGCGGCGAACGCCAAGGCCCAAAGGCAACCGGGCCAGAGCCGGGCCCGCGGATGAGTGCAAGCACGCGAGCAGCACGCCGACGGCCGCCAGCGAGAGGGCGCTTTGTCAGGAATTTGTCAGGCGGCAGACCGCGCCCGGCCTTGACTTAGTGACAGAGTTCGCTGATATTGGGACTCGGAATCGGAACTTCAGGAGTGTCGCATGCCGGGCCGCCTCTCGCTGATGCTGTTGCTGATGTCTCAAGCGACATCTCCCACCGGAACGCAAGCCCCGCCCGCCGGCGCGCCTCGTCCCGAAACCCAGCGCGCCTTTGAAACGTACGTGCGACTTACCGAGTCCCGCCTGGATGGGCTTCTCCAACTCCAGGACGGCTTCTACTGGGCTAACACGCCCCAGCGGCGCTCGAGACTGCGCCAAGCCGGCGTCGTTTGCGCGCCGCAGAACGGCAGAGGCGACATCAGGGTTCCGCGCGGGCTGATTCACGACTGGGTGGGCGCGGCTTTTATTCCGGGTGCGACTGTCGGCCAGGTCCTGGCGCTGCTTCAGGATTATGACAATCACAGGAACACCTACGTGCCGGAAGTGACCGATTCCAGGACGCTCACACGCAGCGGCAACGATTTCAAAGTGCGGCTCCGCCTGCTCAAGCGAAAAGTCAACGTCACGGCGGTTCTGGACGCCGATTCGGAGGTCCACTACCGGCCGCTCGCGGGACACGACTGGCAGAGCCGCTCGCACAGCACGCGCATTGTCGAGATTGAGAACCCGGGCGGGCCGCGGGAACGCGAGCGCACGCGCCGCGAGGACCACGGCTACCTGTGGCGTCTCAATTCCTACTGGCTTTTCCGCGAAAGGGACGGCGGCGTCTATGTGGAGTGCGAAGCGGTTTCGCTCAGCCGCAGCGTTCCCGCGGCCCTGGCGTGGCTGATCGACCCGATCATCCGAAGCCTGCCGAGAGACGAGCTGCTCAGCACCCTGCGGACAACCCGCGCCGTGGTGCTGAAGAGCATCGCGGGCGGCGGGCCGGCCTCCGGGCCACGGAAATGACTTTGCGCTTCCGTGACGTTTTTATGACCGATGGCGCGCCACAAGGGCTAGAATCGGAGCGGAACAGGAAAGTGCGGCATCGTTGATGGGCGGCCTCGGCCATCGCGCGCAACTGGTTCTCTTCCTGGGGGCGGTCTTCGTGCCTTGCGCGGCCCTGATCGCTGTCAGCGCGAGGATCTTTAATCAGGATCGTGAACTGCAGGCCAAGCGCCGGGCGGACGAGCGGCACCAGGCCGTGGCCCGGGCGCGAAGCGAGTTGCAGGCGGCGCTGGGGGCCATTGCGGCCGACGAACTCCAGACGGATCTCGAACCCGGACAGCGCTACCGCCACGGTGAAACTGTGTTCGTAGGCTGGGCCGAAGACGGACAGTTGGTGCTGCCGTGGGAGCCGGAGCGCGATCGCGCCGCCCGCCGCTGCCGCGAGCTGATTTCGCAGCCGGATTTCGAGCCGGTGATCCGAGCCTGCGACCAGCCCGGCGGCCAGGCGCGGGAAGCGGCGCTGGCCAGCCGATGCTACGAGGGGGTTGTCGCCGCGGCCAAGCATCCCTTACAGGCCGCGTACGCGCGCTGGCTGTGGGCGCAGGCGCTCCAGAACGCCGGCCGGCTCGAAGCCGCGATCCCGATTTTTCGTCGCCTGCTGGACACCGGACCCGAGACAACCGACGAAGATGGCATCCCGCTGAAGCTCCATGCCGCGCAGTCGCTGGTTCACGCGGGCGCGGCGCGCGGGCAACTCGCCGCGAGCGTTCAATCCGTCCTATCCGCCCGGCCCTGGCTGTCTCCCGTGTCTTCCTTCGTGGCGGCAGACATCGCGGAGAGCCTGGCACGCACCGCCAAGGGCGCGGACGAAACGCGAGCGGCGGAGGAACTGCGCCGGGCCACGGCCGCCCAGGTGCGGCTGCTGCAACAGGCTGAGTCTCTCCACAACGACTTCCCCCGCCTGCGCCGCCTCCTCGGGAACCGGCCGGAGAGGCCCTGGGTCCTGTTCGGTGACGATCTCTGGCTGGTGGGCGCTACCGGCGACCCCGAAGGCAACGCCACCGTGCTGGTGATTCGCGGGCAGGACGTCTTCCGTCGCGTCGCAGGACGCTTCACCGACGCGAGAACTCCGGGGGGCGAAGCGCTCGGTGACGCATTCCCGGGCCTCAAGCTGGCGCCGGCCCCGGCCCGGCAGGCGCCTCCCGATCCGGCCTGGAATTTGCAGCGGCAACTGGTCTACCTGGCGCTGCTGCTGGTGGTGGCGGCTACTGCGTTCGCGGCCTACCTTGTCTGGCGCGATCTTCAGCGCGAGATGCGCCTGTCGGAGCTGCGCGCGCAGTTCGTCTCCAGCGTTTCTCACGAGCTGAAGACTCCGTTGACCGCCATCCGCATGTTTGCCGAGACGCTGCAAATGGGTCGCTGCGCCGATCCCGAGGCGCAAGCTGAATACCTGGGCACCATCGTGAACGAGTGCGAGCGGCTCTCGCGCCTCGTCGACGGAGTGCTGCTGTTCTCGGAAGCCGGCCAGGGCAAGCGAACCTACCGCTTCCGGCCCATGCAGCCGTCCGACGCCGTGCGCGCCGCGGTCCGCGCCCTGGAGTATCCCCTGTCGCAGCACGGATTCCGCTTGCACATGAAAGTCCAGGAGGACTTGCCGCGGATCCAGGCGGATCGCGACGCCCTGGAGCAGGCGATTCTCAACCTGCTCTCGAATGCGATGAAGTTCTCCGGCGATGCCCGCGACATCGAGTTGGAGCTCCGCAGTGCGAACGGCGACGTGGTGGTCCGGGTGGCCGACCACGGCATCGGAATCCCGCCCGAAGAACAGTCCCGCATCTTCGAGAGGTTCTACCGCGTGCCGAACCGGGAGAA
This sequence comes from Bryobacteraceae bacterium, assembly GCA_050010255.1. Taxonomy (GTDB): domain Bacteria; phylum Acidobacteriota; class Terriglobia; order Bryobacterales; family Bryobacteraceae; genus JBEKLJ01. The sequence continues at coordinate 45,330 of JBEKLJ010000002.1, read as the reverse complement.
CCAGCTTATCCCTGGCACCGGGCTGGGGCTCGCCCTGGTGGCGCACATCATCAAGGCGCATGGCGGGCGCGTGGAGGTCGAGAGCGCCCCCGGCAAGGGCAGCACGTTCTGTCTCCGGCTCCCGGTGGCGCCGGCTGGCCGGGGTGGCCAAGGAGACGTGACATGAGCGTCATTCTCGCAATTGAAGACGATCCCGCCATTCTCCGCGGGCTCGCGGACAACCTGCGCCTCGAGTCCTATGACGTTCTTACGGCGACCGATGGCGAAACCGGCTACCGGCTCATCCGGGAGAAGCACCCCGACCTCATCATATTGGACCTGATGCTGCCCAAGCTGAGCGGCTACGAGATCTGCCGCAAAGTGCGGACGGAAGGCATCCAGACGCCCGTCCTGATGCTGACCGCGAGAGGGGAGGAGGCGGATCGCGTGCTGGGGCTCGATCTCGGCGCTGACGACTACGTTGCCAAGCCCTTCTCGATCCGCGAGCTGTTGGCGCGCATCCGCGCGATCCTCCGCCGGGCGCAGCCGGCCAAAGTCCTGCCGGATGAGCTGCGCTTCGACGACGTGGTGGTGAACTTCGTCTCCTACGAGGCGCAAAAAGGCGGCCAGCCCCTGGAGATGACCCGCAAAGAGTTTCAACTGCTCCGCCTGCTGGCGTCGCGGGCGGGCGAGGTCGTGACCCGGGACGACCTGCTCAACGAAGTCTGGGGATACGAGAACTACCCCACCACGCGCACGGTGGACAATCACATCGCGGGCTTGCGGGCCAAGCTCGAGCGCGAGCCCGGCGACCCGCAGCACCTGCGAACAGTGCACGGCGTGGGCTACAAGTTCGTGCCATGAGCGGGGCCGGCTAGCGCCTGCCGCATGCCAGCCGGGTGGCATGACATTCTGGTGACGAAGATATTGCTTCGGCCTGGAGATTCGGCCCCGCTGCTCGCCTATCATCGAACCTGAAACTAGCGCTTAGCCGGCTCCGGCGCGGCGCGGTCTCGAAGGAGGCTCACATGGCTGGTTTGTGGTTCAGGTGGTTGATCGTAGGCCTGGCTCCCGCGCTGGCAGTCTGCGCCGAGCCAAACCGCTCCTGGGAGACTCTCATGCAGTCCCTCCAGCCCGGCAATACGGTCGTCGTAACGCGCATGAGCTCGGCGCAGTTGGAGGGCAAGCTGCTGGGCATTACCACGGAATCCATCTCCGTGAAGTGGAACGGGCAGCCGCAGGTGGTGCCGCGCGAAGATGTGTACCGCGTCCGGATGGCAAACATCCGGAGGCGGCACACGTTCATCGGGATGGCCCTCGGCGGCGCCGGCGGGGCGGTTCTTGGCGCCGTGGTCGCAGCGAAAACGAACTCCGGAGGGACGATTCACTTCGTCGACATTCCGGTCGGTATCGGCGCAGTCGTAGGCGGCGCCACGGGGGCCGGTATCGGCGCAGGCGTAGGTGCTGCCCTGCCGCTCGGACCGCCGCTCTACCAGGTGGCCGGGCCGCCGCGGCGTGCCGCCGGAGCCGCCGCCCAGAAGTGACGGCACGGCGTCACCCGCAGGCCTTCCGCCTATTCGCCCACATGTGGCGCACTCACATCTGGCCGGCGCGCTGACTCGGCAGCGGAAAAGCAGATTTGATTCGTGATAGAGTAAACGACCGGGAGGCATGTGGCATTGCTATATGCGAAGACTAGCGTATCTCACCGTGTTCGCTCTTCTCCTGCTCGCGACCGCCGACGCGGCTGAGCAGGCCAAACCACCGGGACAGGGCGCTGACGCCTGCGCGGTCGTGTCGAAAGCCGAAATCGAACGGACACTCGGCGTCAAGTTGGCGGATGGAGAGAAGAACCCCCGCCTGCAGACTCCGGGAGTTGTGTCCACCTGCGATTACAAGACTTCCGACGGCGGCATAGTCACTATCGCCATTCGGCGCAGGCCGATCAAATACGAGGGAACGGCGACCGTGGATGCCAAGAAGCAGGGCGTGCAGCAGGGGCACATCCCGGGCCTCGGGAGAGACGCGTTCTTAACCGAGGTGTCCGCCGGGGAAACCCGCGTGGAAAACCTGAGCATCTTCCGCGGAGACTACGACTATATCAACGTGTTCGTTATGGGCTCCATCCCTGTGAAACCGGCCTCTGCCGCCGTCGAGAAACTGGGGCGCATGGTGCTCGATGGTTGGAAGTAACGAATCCCCGCGGCTTTCTCGCGATGCGGTCTTGGCGATTCGCATCGTTTGATTGCTACCGCAGGTTCGAGTGCCGCTCCCCAACTCTGGGCTCGTGTAAACGCTGTCTCCACCACTTCCGTCAGAGGGCCGGGGGGGAAGCCCAAGAATCATGCCCCATTTAACCCGGATGTTTCACCACGATCTTAGCGAGGCGCGATGAGAGGGCTGCAGATACAAGGCGCGCGAAGGTCGGCGCCCGCAGGCGTACTTGAACAGTACGTCGAGGACGCCGGCCGAGCGCAACGCAGTAGATGCAGTCCTATCGCGCGCCGCAGCAGATTGCTGGTGAAACATCCGGGTTAAACGCGCTCTGTCACCTTCCTGTAGCGTGTATGTCCGTCTTCGAGAGCCTTGTTCAAACGCCCTTCACTCCGCCCTGCCTCAGGTCCGGCGCCACCGCCTGGGACACCGAGCCGCCGGAGAAGCACGGCAGGCGGCACGGGCCCAGCTCCACTTTTAGCGCCGCACCCAGGCCGCTTGTGATCGCGGTACTGCTGGCTGCTGCTGGCGGAGCGCCATCTGACCAGGCGGCTCTTCGGGGGCATGGTGCGCCGAATCGCAGCGCTGCCGGTGGCCACCGGCTGAGCCGCGGCAGGGAAACAAACCGAGCGAGGGGGGGACGGATAGGTGTCTGAGAAACCGCTTGAAATGAGGCACTTCCAGGCTTCTGCGTATCTGGAGGAGCCAGGGGTGGCCCCTTCCTGGGCTGCCGGAGTCGCTCGGGATGCAAGAAATGAGAGAAACGGCTCCAGTGGAAGCGGTTGGGAGTATAATTGCTGCTGGCCAGGAGGCCAAGAAGGAAATCCTGGGTGAACCCTCATGTCGGTCATGCCATCGTTTCGGGTCTTGCTGTTCATAAGCGCCCTCGCGCCCTCGTTTGCGTTCCAGTCGACCGTCTCCCTCCCCGAACTCGCCCGCTCTGTCTCGCCATCCGTTGTGGCCATAGCCACGCGCGACCAGAACGGCAATTTTCTCGGCCAAGGAACCGGCTTCGTCGTTGCACCCGATGGGCTCATCGCGACAAATTTTCATGTCGTGGACGGCGCGTATGCCGCGTCGGTGATACTGGCGAACGGTGACATCTACGACGCCGTATTCGTGGCTGACGCTGATCGGCGCAAGGACCTGGTGCTAATCAAGATCAAAGCTCTCAATCTGCGGCCGGCGAAGCTGGGGGACTCGGACGCCATCCAGATAGGACAGCATGTCGTCACCGTGGGCAACCCGAGCGGCCTTGCCGGTTCCGTCTCAGACGGAATCATGAGCGGCGTCCGGCAACTGGTGGGCATGAAGATATTGCAGATCACCGCCCCCATCTCTCCGGGCAGCAGTGGCGGTCCGCTCCTGAACGATGCCGGCGAAGTCATTGGCGTGACGCAAGCCACGCTAGCGGGGCAGAATCTCAATTTTGCCGTCCCCGTTAATTACCTGAAGCCGCTGATCAACTTCCTGAATCAGTCCCAGCTCACCACGCTCGCGGCTTTCAACGCGGGCGCGCTGAAGTCTGCAGCAGCCAAACCTGCGAAGCCGAAGGCTGACCAATCCGCATCAAACACCACCCTCGATGGAGCATGGTCCGCGACCATTTCCGACGCCAAGGGATCGGCGTCCTGGCAGTTCAACCTGGTCCAGGATTCCGCGGGCGATGTAATAGGCACCTACACCACCTCACTCGGCGGCGCCGGACAAATCAAGGGCGCGCTAAAAGACTCCGAGCTGGTTTTCGAGCTTACGCAGTCCACCCGGGGCTGTGCCGGGGTATTCAGGGGAACCGCCAAGGTTGAAGTCGACAGGGCCGTCGGGACATACACAGGCACGGATTGCCAAGGGGATCACGGCAAGGGTACTCTCACCATGACCAGGGCCGGATCTTCGCCGCAACCGCCACCCCGGCCGCCAAATGTCCAGGTTGTGGATGGGCGGGCGGACGAGATGCGGGGAGTCAGGTATGTTTTCGTTTCCGCTGAAAAGAACCTGCCGGCCCGCAATGAGATCGTACACCTTCTAACCGAGGGAGGCTTGCGAACGGTCAGCGATTACCACCAAGCCGATCTGCTGCTTTATTTCCAGATCGTCAAACCCACCAATCAATACTCCCAACAAGGTGAGCTTATTGTTGCCGATATCGTCGGCCAGGCTTTCCGGCCAAATCCCCCCTCCGGCTGGCATCGCGTGTGGACGTACGGCGAAAGGGTTGTGAAGCCCTCGGTCACAGAGCAGGACATCGCCAAAACCTTCACCAAAGCCTTCTTGAACGTATTCAGACACGTCAACCGGTGAACGCGCCCGCACGTCCGAGCAAGTGACGACAGCTCCGGAGTACAGCGCAGTTTAGCGTTGACGGCTCTGCCTACCTCAAACACCTCAGAGTTCCTGCGGTATGCTGTCCAAACTGCACGGCGCAGAAGCTATTTTGGAGAAGAGTGAATTGTCCGGAGTTTCCGTTTTGGGCCTGCCCCTCGCCAAGCTCGCCAGCAGCTCCTTGCACTCGCAGCCGCTGCATGAATACACTCGATTCAGTGTCCAAAAAGTCCGGGGCTAAACATGCGCTACGCTTGCCTCCGGCGCAAGACCATTGTCCCAAGGCCCAGTAAACCCGTGACCAGCAGCAGGCCGCTCGTGGGTTCCGGCACCGGAGACGGTCCAAGGAATCCCGGGCTGAATTCGATGGAATAGCCCGGGTTGTCCGTGAGGAAAGTTGGGTCGATCTCAATCAACGGATCGAGGAATGCGGTCGCCGCACTGAAACTTCCGAAGTCGATGTCTGGTAAAGCCGGCATTGTTCCCGTTCTGACCGAATCACCGGCGGCAAGCTCTATGGTGCCTACGGTGTCGGGCAGCACCATCATCGTCTGGGAGATAGAATAGGACACAAAAGAGCCCGTAGGTGATGGGCAGGGACCCTCTGCCCCTGTAAAGCCTCCCGACTCTACACACCCACTGAACTGGACCGTCCAAGCCAATGCCCAGGGCCAGCCGTCCAACGTATAGCCGGCTTCGTAGACCCCCTCTACCCAGGCCTGAATGCCGCTTTCTGCACTGCCGCTCACGGTCGCATATCCGGATAAAGATACGATGAGCGGTACAAGTATGCTCGGATTACATCCAGGGCATGGGTGCACCTCGAATGATCCTTGAATATCCGCATTTGGCCATGCATAGCCCCCAGGGCCGGAGGCTGACGCATCCGCCTTCACGGTACCGGGGGTCGCTGATGCAAGGGCGTAGCTGGTGCTGCCATCCGGATCAACCTCGGTTCGAGTCAAGGTGCCCGCCTGAGAACTGGCGTCCCAATATCCCGCCGTGTAATAACTCTCAAAATACGTTGTCGGCTGCAACGAACCGGCGAGTGCTGGGCGGGCGGGCAAAGCCAGCACGAGCAGCGGCAGGACGATTCCGAGACGTTTCATACTCCTGACCTCCGGCAGTGATCCAACCAGGATTTCCATCTTGGCTTCCTGGCCGCCATCGAGTGTACACCCGATCGCCTCGGCGGGACCTCTTTTCTCATCCTTTCCATCCCGAGCGGGTTCGGCGACCCTGGAAGGGGTCCGCTCCGCCTCCTTCAGGTGCGGAGAAACACGGAAGCGCCTGATTTCAAACGCTTTCTAACATACCTCTCCGTCCCCCTCCCTCCTTCGACTTGCTTGCTTGCCCGGCACCGCACCCTATCCAGTTGGCACCGGCAGGGCTGCCAGCGTCAGAGAGAGATGCCCCACGCGGATCTGACCTTGCATCCGCACTGTGCGCACACCTCCATAGCCTTGTTCAGACAGTTGTTGTCGGTTCCTGCGACCGGCCCCACGACATCGCCACAGGCGCAACCTCGGCGGTGGGCCTTCGTGGAGGATGGCGATTCAGCGTCAATCACCGCAATGAAGTCCCCGGGTTCTGCAGTGGAGCGAACCGGCCGATCGACAGCAAAGAGCACAGCACCGGTCGTGCAGCCCCCGAGCTCGCCTCATTGCCGTTACGGGATCTATGTCGGGTCTGACAGCGAACCAGCGTGTTTTCTCAGAAGGTTAGTGCGTTTACGCGGAGGTACCGCCAAACCGCCGATCCCGAACGCCGCCAATCCCGCCAAGCCAAGCATGAGAAGGGAGATGGTGGCCGGTTCCGGTACAGCAGAGGAACTACCGTAATCAGCGCCGCTTGCGCTGGCAACCGACACTCCCTGCGGAAGGACGAAACTCCAATCCGGGTCAAGTGTGGCATAGGCTGAGGATCCCGCACCATTCCAAATTTGGGCTTCGATCATTATCGTAAAAGTATCTGCAATCTCCACTATACCATTATCCAGAGGAATCACTATGGACGTTTGAAACAACCCGTTGTTGTTGATATTGCTGTAGCCCTCGAGATAGTTGAGGGCCGCATTGTTGGTGAAGATCGTATTTGAAAGAACGTTCCCCCCTGCTCCCAACGCCATAGTCTCCCCATAAACCGCTGCTGTGTTATCTACTTCTCCGCCCACAATACGATTCGATGAAACATCGACCGTTAGGATAAATAATCCGGTTTGTCCCGGGGCCGCGCCAGAGAATGAAAAGGAATCCCACCTTCCGCCATCTGCTCGGGCAAGACTGCTGGAAACAGGGTTTCCATATGAATCAGTAGTTGTCATGGTAATTACTATATTGGTGGCTAAGTCCAATTGCCTCTGTATGACATTCACACTTCCTGAGGCAGAAGCACTAGAAAGCTGGGTGGAGCCGGACGCCGTAGTTAGAAGCCCCATATAACCAGAAACGCTTTGGGGGGGACAGGTCCAGCTCGTGTTCTGCCAACATGACGACTCAACAGTCCCCGGCCATCCCAAAGGAATGTATATCCCTATGCCACCAGGGTTACCGCTATAATAAAACCCTGTTTCAGAACCAAACCCACCGTAATTACCATTGCCGTTGAAAACTTGACCCTCTACAAATCCGCCATATGGGTTAGGGCCGGGAACTATATCATCGGCCCGAATCGGAACCGCGCTGCCAGCAACAAAGAGGGAGACACCGAGGAGAAGAACCGTCGACAGTCTCACAGCCACCATCCCTTCTGAACGAGGATTTCCATTTTGGCTTCCTGGCCGCCATCGAGTGTACACCCGATCGCCTCCGTGGGACCCCTCTTTTTCATCCTTTCCATCCTGAGCGGGTTCGGCGACCCTGGAAGGGTGGGCTCTGCCTCCTTCAGGTACGGAATAACACGGAAGCGCCTGATTCCAAACGATTTCTAACATACCTCTCCGTCCCCCTCCTTCCTTCGACCTGCTTGCTTGCCCGCCGCCGCACCCTATCCGGCTGGCACCGGCAGCGCCGCCAGCGTCAGAGGGAGATGCCCCATGCGGATCTGACCTTGCATCCGCACTGTGCCCCCCCCATAGCCTTGTTCAGACGGTTGTTGTTGGCTGTTGCGACCGGCCCCACATCATCGCCACAGGCGCAACCTGGGCGGTGGGCCTTCGTGGAGGATGAGGATTCAAAGCCAATCACCGCAATGAGGTCCGCGGCTCCTGTAGTGGAGCGGACGGGACGATCGACAGCAAAGAGCACACCACCAGTCGCGCGACCCCTCGAGGTCACGTCATTGCCGTTACCGAGACTTCACGTGACTGATCGCAGTCGCGACCGCTTCCGAAGTGAGATCTACCGGGCCAGGCGTCCTTTGTGAATCGCCGTGCAGCTCAGGTAGCCGGAGGAAACATCTCTAGCCCGTTGAATTGACATACGCGGCCCCGCCCGCCTGGCGCCGTTTGGGCCGGACAAGCGGGTACCCAACGGATTGAACCGCTTTGCCGTATGCAATCGCGTTTCCCAGGTGGCTCGAAATGGCCGCCGCCGTTGACGTGGACAGCGCGGAGGCTCAAGAGGCATGACGCTCCAACCAACGGAAAGGCTCTCCTGGCCGTTCTCAACGATCCTAAGCTTGCCGGCCCCTCTGAGGACGCCGAGTGACCACCGCCGCCGCAACCATACGTGTAGAGAACAATCTGACCTGGTCTGAGCGATCTTTGCCAGGATGCCGCTAGGGTGTATGCTGTTTCTGCATCAGTATGGAGGCTCAAACGATGGACTGGCCTGCAATCGCGGTGGCGGCTGGCACCTGGGTTGGAGTGTGCGTCACGGTAGGGATGGTCAAGAAGCAGCTTCGAGTTGAACTGTACCTGAAACTCGTAGAACGATTCGACGGTGGAAGCACCGTCTCCGCCAGGAAGAAGCTTGCGCTGCAGCTGTTGAACAATACACAGCACGAGGAGATTCAGGAGGAGGTGATGAACCTCTTCGAGGACATGGGAATGTTGCTTCGTCGCAGGTATCTTGATTGCGAAATGGTCCGGGATACCTTCGGCTATTACGGGAGAAGGTGGTGGACTGCCTGTAAGGATTATGTTGCCGAGGAGAGGAGCCGGCGCGGAGACCCGACCCTTTTCACTGACTTCGAAGAGCTGGCAAGGCGGATTTCTAGACGCGAAAGCAAAGAACTGCGCAGTACAGAACCGCAGCCATCTGAAATAAAGGCGTTCTTAGAGGACGAGACGCGCCTTACGCAAAGAAACCCCTGATTGCCCCTACCCTCTGGTGTGAGGCAACCGCTCGCGGGCGCGACTGCCCCTGACAGCGGTTTCCCGGCAATCCTTGGCGGCTACCGGGCCGCGGACCTGATCGGACGTCACAGGCAGGTGATGTCAGTAGCCACGTGAGCTCGAAAGTCCTCCGGGGCGGCGGAGCCGGGCGCGCCATGGGCGATATACTGGCGTGATGTGTCTCAGGCAGTGGAGCCTCCTGGCGTTCGCCGGAATCGCGTTTTGCGCGCTCAGCGCTGCGGAGCGGCCTGAAGCCAAACCGTGGACAGCGATCCTGCGAGACAGCCAGGGCGTAGCGCTCGCCGGGGCCACTGTGCGCGTCGCATCCGAAACCAGCCGCGCTACGGCACGGACAGGCCAGGACGGGCGACTCACGTTTCCCTCCTTAGAGCCTGGCCAGTACTCCATCAGCGCCGAGTACAACGGCAAGACTGCGAACACCCCCCGCCCCGTTCGACTATCCGGCCAGGAAACTTCATCTGTGCTGGAGTGGTCGGCTGACGGCGAGCTCACTCTTCGACAGGACACCAACTCGCCGCAGGGCACCGGAGGCGAGCAACTGTCGGGCAAGGCCGTTTCCGAACTGCCGCTGAACAAGCGGGATTTCAGCCAGTTGCTCCTGCTCGCGGCGGGCACCATGACGGACACAAACGGCGCCTCGAACTTCACCCAGCAGTTCGCGGTAAACGGCCAGCGGGGAACCGCGGCAGTCTTTGCCATGGACGGCGCCGACAGCTCCGATCCGGAAATGGGCGGCGCAACATTTTCGAATTTCAATGTCGACGCCGTTCAGGAGATCCAGTCCAGCTCGGGATGGATGCCGGCCGAGGTCGGCCGCGGCGCCGCGGGATTCACCTCCATCGTCACGCGGTCGGGGACGAACTCCATCCACGGCTCGGTCTTCGAGTTCCTTCGCAACGCCGCGCTCGACGCCCGCAATTTCTTCGACCGCCAGTCGGTGGCGGCTCCGGGGCGTATCCCGCCGTTTGTGCGCAACGAGTTCGGACTGACCAACGGCGGGCCCGTCGTCATACCCCGCATATACGATGGCCGCAACAAGACTTTCTACTTTGTCCAATACCAGGGATTCCGGCAGGTGCTGGGTACCACGCAAGTGATCCCGGTGCCGACCGCCGCCGAGCGCGCCGGCCGCGATACCACCGCCTTCCCCGGCGACACCCTGACGGTGCCGGTGGACCCGCGCATCGCGCCGCTGATCCAGCGCTACCCGCTGCCGAACGATCCCCATGGGCCTTACGGCGCGCGCACCTATGCCACTTCGTCCAAGGTCGCCACGGTGTATGACCAGTTCTCGGCGCGCCTCGATCACGCGCTTTCGGAGGCCTCGCGAATGTTCGCACGGTTCACCTGGAACAACGTCGCCGGGCCGACCACGAACCCTAGCCAGACCGCCATTGACCCCAGCTTCGGCGTGCGCTATGTCGACCACCAGCGCAACGCCGTCCTCACCTGGACGTGGACTCCCTCGCCGCGATTCAACTCCGAATCGTCGGTGAGTTTCACTCGCACCACGCCGTCCTTCCCCACTCCCAACCGCACGGACCCGGCGTTGAAGTTCGGGGACGGCCTCTACGAAGCGTTCAACAACTCCGCCGGCTCCGTCATGGGTGCATATGGCAACCTGTTCCAGGTTCGGCAGAACTTCACCTGGATCCGGGGAAAACACACGCTCAAAGCGGGCGCAGAGGTGAGAGCCAACCGCGACACCACCGTCTTCGGGATCAGCCCTAACGGCGAGTATCAATTCGGCGGCGGAGTGGCGTACTCGCCGGTCTACATCCCGTCCGCCAGCGGGACGCACGACATCCGTGCCGGCGATCCCCTGCCCGACGCGCTGACCGGATTGCTGACGGCCAGTGCGTTCACCTACACCACGGCTGTCGCGCCGCTCCTGTTCGCCCAGGGCGACCGTATCGGCGACGCCGCCATCCGCCGCGACGCCTACAACGCCTACATCCAGGACAGTTGGAAAGTGTCCTCCCGCCTTCTGCTCAACTACGGCCTGCGCTACGAGATCGTGTCCCCGATTCGAGAGGCGGCAAAGCAAACCTCGGGCCCCGTGCTCGCCCCTGTAGACGGAAGCCCTCTCGGATCGCAACTGTTCATCAATCCGCAACCCGGCTTCCGGGTGAACAGGAACGGATGGGGGCCTCGGGTCGCGGTCGAGTGGCGCGCGGCCAGTAACACCCTCCTGCGCGTCGGAGGGGGCATCACGACCCTCCTGATCAACCTCTGGCAAGACAATGCGCTGACCGGCAGCAACCCGTTTGTCGTCTATCCCCGGCTGACTGCCGGCGTCGGACAGCCCATCCGCTTCGGCATCACGGTTTTGCCGGAGCAGTTGCCGGATGTATACACACCCGCCGGGGCGGCCATCTTCGCTTCCGGAGATTCCAAGCAGGTGCCGGGCAACACCCTGATGGACGTACAGCGCTTCGAGCAGGACTTGGCCGCTCTTTCGCCCGATCACCGCATCACTCCGCTCGCTGTCGCCGGCATCGCCCGCAATTTCAGAGGCGGATACATGGGCACGTGGACCGCCGGCATCGAGCAGAAGATCGGGAGCGCGACGCTCAATGCCGCCTATGTGGGCACGGCCGGGATCAAACTGCCCGTCATGGATTTTCCGAACGCTTACACGGGTGCAGGCCCGGAGTTCGCGCCTTACACCTCGTTCGATGCCTCTGGGCGGGTCACGGGAGGCTACGGTCCGGTCACGTTGATGACCAACCGGTCCCACTCCACGTATCATTCGGCGCAGATCTCCGCGCAGAATGCCCTGACCGCCTCCGGACTTGGGTTTCAGGCCAGCTATACCTTTTCGAAATCCATCGATGACACCAGCGCGGTGCTCGGCGGATTCGTCTCCGGATCCTCCGGCGCCGTTTCGCAGACCGGTCCCCAGGACCCGTTCAACACGCGCGCGGACAAGGGTCCATCCGCGTTTGACATCAGGCACGCGTTCGCCTTCAGCCTGTTTCAGGATCTTCACGCGGACCGCGTGCCTTTCCTGTCGTCGCTTGGCAAGACCCTGACCGCGGGATGGCAACTGCTGGGCATCGGAACGTTACTCAGCGGCTCGCCGTTCACTGTCTATTCGGGTGTGCAGCAGACGGGGGCCGGATCGGCCGGCACCGACCGGCCCGACCAGGTCGGCGTGCCCGTTCTTTCCACCAGCCGCACCGTGCGGGAAGACTACTTTGGACTTGGGAGTCAGAACGCCTCCCTGTTCTTCATTCCCATTAACGTGCCTGGCGGAACGGGCCCCAACCACGGCCGCTTCGGTACCTTGGGCAGGAATACGTTCCGCGGCCCGGCGTTCCGGAACTTCGACATGGCGTTGATCAAAGACACGCCGCTCAAGAAGGGGGCCGGCGGTGATCGGGCGGCGCTGCAATTCCGCGCCGAGTTCTTCAACGTGTTCAACCTGGTCAATTTCGGCCTGCCCTCCAACATCGTGCTGGGCCCCGGTTTCGGCCAGATCAGCCGGACCGCGGGCTCGTCGCGCCAGATCCAGTTCTCGCTGAAGGTTATGTACTGAAGGAGCACCGGGCCGTCGGACCGCGCTGGTTGGGCATTCTCGCGCTGCGGCAGATTGCTGGTGAAACATCCGGGCTAGGTTCCGGTGCGGCGGGCGCCATCGGTGGATCCGATGATCGCGCTGCGGGCTGAGTAGCCGGCAATCGATCTCCGGGCCTGCCCCGCTGCCGCAGCGCCGGCCTTTGACAAACTCAGTCGGTCGGGGAAACCCGTCCGGCCAGGCCGTTGAGCGGGGCGTTCTTGCGGAACACACGCAGCGCTTCACGCACGGTGTCGGCGAGTACGATGATCCCGACCGACAGGAGCGCGATCCACAGGCCGAGGTTGGTCCACCCGGCGGAGTCTTGGACCGCGGCCCGCGGCAATCCCGGAGCGGCGATTTCCACCCAGGTGTGGGCGTTGAGCAGGACGCCGACCACAACCAGGCTGAGCGCATTGGCGGCCAGGCGAATGGCTGCATGCAGACGCGCGCTCTGCGGCCGCAGCAGGCCGGCCACGCCCACCACCACTCCGCTGAGCAGCACCGCCAGGATGGGCCAGAACACGGACCGCCAGACGGGCGCGAGCGCGATGCGCACGCCGGCGAAATAGACAGCCGTCCGCGGCTGCGCCATGTACACCCAGACCAGGCCGAACAGCGCGCCGAAGACGATGCTCGCTACCGCGCGGTACCACGTCATCGGTTCGAGATTGGCCCAGGGCTTTCTGGCCGGGACGGCCGGCAGCCGGCGCGGGTCCCATTCCGATAAGGACGCCTGCGGGCGCCGCTCCATGAACGCGAACACGATCGTGATGACGCCGACGGTGAAACCCGCGGACATCAGGCAACTCCACAGCGCCTGAATCCCCGCCAGGCTCGGGTCGACCGCGGTCCGAACGACGATGGGGCCGGCCACCACGATATAGAGCGGGAGCAGGATCCACAGCACCACCAGCTTGAGCACGAACCGGTAGAGCGGAAACAACACCGGGCCGATCAAGTACTGCGGCGGCAGGTAGCCGGCGGCCACCGACTTCGGCTCGCCGCGTTGCTTCAGGATGGCGACCAACTCGCCTTCGTCCAGCTTGCGGCCGAGCTCCGCTTCGCGGTCCTCGATCTTGGAGCGGAGGTCTTCGGCGAGCTCGGCCAGGATGTCTTCCTGCTGCCCCTTGGGCAGCCAGAATCGAACCGCGTGCAGGTAGCGGCGGATGAGCTCCGCGGCCGGCGGGGACGGCGATTTCCAGCGGCCGAGCCAGCCGTATTTGTTCTGCCAGACCTGCCCCAGGATGAAGATCAGCGTCACGCAGGCAAACTGGACGCCGACGGGGAAGAGGAACTGCCCCAGGGGGGGCCGCTCGCCCAGGGCCAGCGCCACGGCGAAGAGGACGGTCGTGATCCCGATGGGGATCGACAGCCACCGAACATAGTGCGGAAACAACTCGGGGCCGATCAGCTCGCCGCCGATGGCCAAGCGGTGAGCGTGCTGGCGATAGCGGCCGGCCACGAGCAGGGGAGAGCCGTGGCGGTCGAGAATGGCCTCGCGCTCGGCTTCGTTCAACGGCCGGCCGAGCTCGGCTTCGCGGCCTTTCATTTGCGAGCGGAGGTTCTCGGAGAGCTCGCGCAGGATTTCGTCCTGCCGCGCTCTGGGCAGGAACTGCTTCACGGCTTTCAAGTAGCGATCCAGAGCGTTCATAGCGGGCCTTCTAGACACTGCGGTTCCTCGGCGCCGGGGCGGTGGCCTGGGTTGAAAGTTCGCCGCCGACCACCCGGCCCAGCGATGCGTTGATCTTCTGCCACTCTTCCGACAACTGTTCCAGGATCAGCTCCCCTGGCTTCGAGAGGCGATAGAAGCGCTTGTTGCGCTTGTCCTGCTCGCGCCACTCGCTAGTGAGGAGCCCCTGGCTTTCCAGGCGGCGCAGCAACGGGTAGAGCGTGTTCTCGTCGATGTCCATGCCGTGGCCGGCGAGCGTCTTGCGGAGCGTGTAGCCGCATTGCTCGGAGCGCAGGGCTGCGAGCACCGCCAGGACCAGCGAGCCGCGGCGGAGCTCCAAGCGGAGGTTCTCGAAGAGTTCGGGGCTGGGATCACCGTTTACCATACATTGTGTCAAGTACACTATATGACACACAGTATAGGCGTGTCAAGAGAATTCTTAGCCCGATGTGGTCACGCATGAAAGGACGAGGGAATTCGCTTGGCAAAAGTCAGCGCCTGTCACCCCAGCCGTGAACGCAAACGCAATGGCGAGGTCCCTAGGCGAGCAGCGCCCCCGTCTCCGACGTATCGTACCCGGCCAGGAGTTCCAGCTTGCGGCGCAATGTGGCTCGCTGCAATACATCGAGGAACGCCGCCACCGCCGGCAGGCCGGCGGTTCGCTTGCGCATCACCAGATCGTAGCGCTCGCTAAGCAAGGGAATGAACTTCAGGCCAAAGGTTTGAGCGGCAGACCGGGTCGCGAGGCAAACATCCGCCTCTCGAGACACCACGCAATTGGCAGCCGCAAGATGACCATAGGCGACTCGATCGTATCCGCGAACTCCGTGCGCGTTCACACCGGCTTTCTCGAGCAGTCTGTCCAGCAGAGCTCGGCTTCCGGAGCCGGGCTCACGGTTCATGAACCGTACGTTCTTGCGGGCCAGGTCTTCGATCTTGCGCACACCCTTCGGATTCCCGGGCGCGACCACCAATCCTTCCTCCCACCGCGCAAACGTCACCACCCTAAAGTCTTCGTCCGGAAACTCCTTGCGAAGGAACGGCAGATTGAATTCTCCGGTTTGCGGGTCCTCCAGATGAGAGCCGGCGATGTGGACCTTGCCTTCGCTGAGCCACGTGAGCGCGAGCTTGCTCGATGCCGCGGCGGAGACGATCTCGATCCCGCTGATCTTTTCCACGATGCTTGAAAGAAGGCCTGCGGCCGGATCGCACCCGGCCAACACGACCCGCTTGTGAGCTTCCTCCTTCGTAAACACGACCACATCGGCACGGCCATGCGCTCGTCCCGCTCGTTTGATGATTCCATCGGCTTCCGGCATATAGCATGGGGAGGCGCTGACCGGGACGCTGATCCAACGCGATCCGATTTGGCAGATTCGCACGGCCTGGCCTTTCACCGCGGCGGTGGCGCTGAGCACTTCGGCGGCGAGCGCCTCGGCCGGCTTCTGCGATCCTTGTGGGAGCGAAAACAGGTCGTCGACCGTCACCTCCAGCTCGCGGGCTAGGTTCAACGCAACTTCGGTATTGGGAACGTAGGTCCCGGCTTCGATCGCATATATCGTCTGACGGCTCACGTGTACGCGACGCGCCAGGTCGGACGCGCCCACGCCCCTGCTCTTCCGAATCCGGCTCAGCCGGTTCTCGACGCGTGTCTTCACCACGGCTACCTCCTCGCCTGAACCACCGCTCGCATCGTAACGTCAGGCTAGAAATGGAGTTTACCCACAAACTCGAACACCCGGGGATTGCCGGCGCTGGTGATGGATCCGAACGCCGCGCTTCCAAAGCTTCCGTTGGGATCACTCAACGGAGGAGTGTTCGACACATTGAAGGATTCCGCTCGCAATTCCAGATGCGCGCGCTCCGCGATCTGAAACGTCTTCCCGATCATCAAGTCGGCGTTCTGTAGGCCCGGTCCGCGAACCGGATTCCGCGAACTTGTGCCGATGACAAACTGCGGCGCGGCCGTAAAGGCTGCGGTGTTGAAGTACTTGGCGACGCTGCGGCCTTCAAACTGGTTTGGATCGCTCACTCGGTTGGGCCTCTGCACGGCGAAACCAAGGCTGGAGTTGTTATTGGTGGCCTGGGTCACCGCCACGGCGTCACCAGCCTGTATGCGAACCAGCCCCGCGATCCGCCATCCCGAGATCTTCCACAGCCGGGGAATGTCGTACACCCAGCCCAGCGCGAAGACGTGAGGGATATCGCCGCTTGACACATCCTTTTCGAGGTGGCGGTTATAGGCGTCCGCGACGCCGGTGTTGTTGAGAACGGGGCCCGTGAAAATCGTTTGTGAGAACACGCTGGACGCCTCGTCGATGAGCTTCGAAAACGTGTACGCGGCGGTTACCGTGAGCCCGTGCGACCAGCGCTTCTCCAGTTTCACCGCCGCGGCATTGTAGCTGGAATAGCCGACGTTATCGCGGAACAGAGCCACCGTGGTGAAGCGCGGGTAAGGCCGCAGCAACTGTTGCTGGGCGATGGTCGCTCCTCCGAGAGAGGACGCGGAGGGAATCTGCCCGAAGTACGGGTTCGCAACCTTGGTCAACAAGGCCGAGCCCATGGACAGGTATTGCGACGGAAGCTGGTTGATGTTCGCGTCCGGTATTCCCAGCCGCGTATTCTTTGAGCCCAGGTACGCCGCTTCCACGTTCCAGTCGTTCCCGATCGTCTTCTGAATCGTGAAGTTCCACTGCTGGGAATAGCCCGAGCCGTTGTCGCGATCGACGCCAAAAACACCTTGCCCGAGACCCGAGTTGGGATTCGGCGTCGTCACTTGAACCGTCGGCCCGTTCGACAGGACGAAGGCGGCGTTCAGATTGTCCGGCGATTGCTGGCCCACGGTTTGAACGAAAGGAAACTGCGGGATGGTGAAGGGAGTGGTGATCCCGGACTGCTCGAAGAAAACCATGCCGTAGCCCGAGCGCACAACCCAACTGTCTCCCACCCGATAGGCCAGTCCTACACGAGGGCCGAAGTCGCAGCAGTCGAGCTCCCGGGCGGTGTGCGGGAAATCGAGCACTTCAGTTTGCAGATTGAAGACCGCGCCTTGATTTCTCTTCTCCGTCGACGGGAAGTTGAGCGTGTAGCGGACGCCGAGGTTCAAGGTCAGACGGGACGAGATCTTCCAGTCGTCCCCGATGAAAAACTCGGCAATGTGCGCGCGCGGTTGAATCACCTGTTTCTGGATGTCGATGCTGAACGCGTTCACCTGCCCAAGCAGGAGCGACGCCAGGGCGTTTCCGCTCCCGGTGACCCCGGAACGGTTCGTGCCGGTCGTGGTGAAGCCAAACGATCCCGTGGGATTGGGCGGGTTCAGAACGTCCAGGGCTTCGCGACGGATGTCGGTTCCGAACTTGATCGTGTGGCGGCTGCGCACGAGGGTGAGCGTGTCGAGAAGCTCCGTGACGGAGGTCGTGAAATTCGAGTTTGCGGCCGTGGTCGGACCAACCTGCTGGAATCCGGCGACGGTAAAGATCGGCAGCACCGATGCGAAGGAGTTCTGCGGCAGGCCCGGCACGGCGATGCCGCCGTTCTGAAGCGAGCGCTGGTTGAGATCGCGCCTGGAATAGCCGAATCGAAACTGGTTCAGCGCCGAAGGCGAAAGCACCCAGTCGTACTCGCCGGCCAGCGCGTCGCCGTGTGTGATCGCATGCCCGATCACTCCGGAGGTGAGACTTCCGCTTCCATCCGGCAACGGGGTTACGGGTGCGTCGTCGTCCCGTAGGAACGTGTAGCGGCCGAAGATCCTGTGCTTCTGGCCAAAGTAACGGTCGACGCGGAAATCGGCCTGATCCTGATTGTCTGGTTCGGTGGCGGTGCGGACGAAATTGCTGGTGCCCGAAACGTTCGGCAGCGGATATTGCTGAAGGACCTGGCTCGCGATCGGATCGAGGCTGCTGGCGGGGATGGTGTTGTCCGGGAACTGGCTTCGCGGCGAGGATGCGGGATCGAATATGGGCTGAGTGAAGACACCCTGGCGCTGCGCCAGCGTAGGAACCACGCTGAATCGCGTGATGCCCGTGCGCAGGCGCGTGCCTTGCCAATCCACAAAGAAGAAGGTCTTGTTGGCCTGAATGGGGCCCCCGAGGGTCAGCCCATACTGGTTGCGCCGGAATTCCGGCTTCGGTCCCGGTTGAGCGAACAGGTTCCGCGCATTGAGCGCCTCGTTCCGGAAGAACTCAAAGAGCGTTCCGTGGAACTGATTGCTTCCGGATTTTCCGATGACCATGACCGTGCCGCCGTTCGAACGGCCGTACTCGGGAGAGTATGCGTTGACGTTGAGTTTGAATTCGGCCATGCCGTCGATGATCGGGTAATAGACGACCTGGCCCGGCTCGGGCTGCAGGACGCTGATGCCGTCGTAGAGGTACTCGTTCGTGCGCGGCCTGCTGCCGTTGATGCGCGGCAGGAACTGGCCGCTGGGAAGCGCCACGCCTGGAGACAGCGTCACCAGGGGAATGAAGTTGCGCCCATCGAGCGGCAGCGTGGCTATCTTCTCCTCGTCGACGTTGAGACTCACTGCCCCGCTGGCCGTTTGCAGCAGGCGAGCGGCGGCGGTGACCTCGACACACTGCCAAGCCTGGCCGACTTCGAGCTTTACATCGATCTCGGTCCGATCGGCCAATCGCAAGGCGATGCCCAACTGCCGATACGTGCGGAAGCCCGGCTTCTCCACCGTGAGCACGTACTGACCGGCGTGCAATCCAAGGATGTGATACTCCCCCCGCTCATCTGAAGTCGCCACGTAGCGGACCATCCTGGATTGGTCCTCGGCCTCAATCCTGGCCTTGGCCACCGCGAGACTGGACGGATCCTGGATTGTGCCAAAGAGTTCAGCCCGGCCCCCTTGCCCGAAACAGACCGTCACCCCGAAGATGAGCCCGAGAAGTAGAACGCAGGGACCCTCCATTCGCCCGGCCACGTAGTGTTGTGCAAACATGACGCCGACAGTTTAGCACTACACCTGCCGTGCTCTCCAGGCTTGCGGCGCGGTGAGGGTCGCGGCTGTCTCGGCGGTGCTAGAATCGCGGCGCCAACGGCGATGACCCACCGCATTGGCAAATGCCTCACTTCAGGTCGCCCGCAGGCGTGTCCCCAGGGGTTCTTCACAGTGCCTTCTGGTCGCGCCACAGCGATGTGGCGTGAGCTTTGCGGCGATCAGCGGCCCGGAACCCGTGGGCAACAGGATGAGCTACAGCCAGGCGCCCGGCACGCATCAGTTGTTCGTCCGGGTTAGGTCCTGGTTGGGTTTGAATTGGCCGCCATTGAGGATCAGGCCCCGCACTTCCTTGGAACGGGAAGTGTAGGCGCCTTGTTTCTGAGGCGTTCTGTTGTCGTGGTCGGATTCGACCATGGGGACGACTTCCTTGGGGCCGGGGATCTGGTTCAGGGCTGCCCAGATGCCGGCAGGCGGGGCGATCGTGTCGATGAATCCCATCGAGGCGAGCACGGGGGCTTTGATGCGAGAGGCGAAATTGACCGTGTCGAAGTAGAGAGCCGTTTCCATGACCTTAGGGCTATCGGAGGGCCAGTTTGGGTAGCCGGCCCTGCGGCCATGCAGATCGCCATTGGAGTCGGCGCCGGCAGGCTCGTTCACGATGACTGCGGTTACGTTGGGCCTCAGGCCGGCGGCGACGAGGCTTTGCTGTCCTCCCATGCTGGTGCCCGTGACGACGATGGTCTTGCCGTCCCAGTCCGGCCGGCTCGCAATGTAGTCGATCGCGCGCGCGTCGCGGAGATACATGTTGAGGAAGTAAGACTCTTCCCTGTCGGTATTCCCAATCGCCTGGTAGCTCGTGCTGACTCCGGTTGCCTCGCTTGGCGGAATGTCGTGCGAATCGACGTCCAACGCAAGCCAGCCTTCCGCCGCGCGCTCCGTCACGGTCTCCGGCCGGAGCGCATACACGCCGGCATATTGGAAGACGACGAGGGCCGGGAATTTCCCTTCCCTGGATGGCTTCGCCAGGTAGCCCTGGACGTGGGAGCCGAGGCTGTCCAGTCTGAAGGTGTACAGTTCTACGCCAGCCTGGCTGGTTGGCGTGGGTGTGAGGACTGGGTTGATCGGGATTCTGCTCAGGGCCTTCAGTTTTGCGTCCCAGAAGGAGTCAAAATCAGCGGGCCTGGGAACGGAAGGCCGCAGCCCCCAGGGAGCAATCGCGGCGCCGAGATGGATCGCGGCGTCCGGTGTCCGGTTGCTCGCGGCGCTCGCGCCTTTCGGCGGCGCCGCTGGCGACGCACTGGGGAGCACTTCGACGTACAACATCGCCGGCTGGTCGAGCGTGGTTTCGATGATGGCGCTGCCGGATGAGAGGTCAAGCGTGCCCGTTTGCAGCACGTCTAGATTGTTCTTCCGGATGACATAGCTGTACTTGCTCGCCGGCACGGCGGCGCCCGGTGCGAGTGTCACGGTCCACCCGGCCCTCTCGCCGAGTCCGTAGATTCCACTCTTGTGAAACGGCGTGAAGCTCAACTGCTGAGCCTGAGCCGGCGGCGGCGCCGCGACGGCGAACGCACAGACGAGCGCCAAGCCGGCGGCGGACAAGCGGAGGCGCATGGGGAAAGCGTGACGGTTCATAATGGGGACCAATCGGCGGTTGCCGAGCCAATAGAATATCATTTTGGTTCAGGCGTCGAACATGAAACCTGCAAGGCTCCTTCGCGTCGCTGCTTCCCGCTCTTTCCTGGTTGGGCTTCTGGCGCTCTTCCTCGCCGCCGCCGCTCTCGGCCAGCAAGCGCCCGCGCCGCCCGCGGCGGCCGCGCCCTCCCATGCCGGCGGTCTGCCGCAACCCATGCACTGGACCGCCGCCGAGGACCGCCAGAACATGATGGACCAGCTCGGGATCAAGGCACTCCGCCCCGGTCCCAGCGGCAACGAGAGCGCGCCCAATCATGCCAACTACGACGAATCGACGGCCAATCCTTTCCCGAACCTGCCCGGCGTCCTCAGGCTGAGGAACGGCAGGAAAGTCACCACGGCAAGGATGTGGTGGAAGCGGCGCCGCCCCGAGATCGTCGAGGACTTCGAGCGGGAGGTGTACGGCCGTGTTCCCAAGAACGCGCCCAGAGTGACGTGGACGGTCGCCAGCACCGCCACGGCGATGAGCGGTTCTCATCCCGTGATTGAGAAGCAGCTCGTGGGCCATGTGGATAATTCGTCGTACCCACTGATCAGCGCGGATATCCAGATGACGCTGGTGACACCGGCCGATGCGCCCCGTCCAGTTCCGGTGATGATGATGTTCCGCCCCGGCGCGCTCGGCCGCACCGCGGGCGCGCCCGGCATGCCAGGCGGCCCGGGAGGATCCACGGGCGGCGATCCGCCCGCCACGGAACAGTTGATCGCCGCCGGCTGGGGCTACGCCTCCATCAATCCCGCCAGCATTCAGGCGGATAACGGCGCAGGCCTGACCAGGGGCATCATCGGGCTGGTCAACCAGGGCCAGCCCCGCAGGCCGGATGACTGGGGCGCCTTGCGGGCGTGGGCCTGGGGCGCTTCCCGCGGCCTGGACTATCTGGAGACCGATAGAGCCGTAGACGCCAGGCATGTCGGGATTGAAGGTGTTTCCCGTTACGGCAAGGCCGCTCTCGTAACCATGGCGTTCGACACTCGCTTCGCTCTCGTTCTCGTCGGTTCCTCCGGCGAGGGCGGCGCCAAACTGCATCGCCGCAATTGGGGAGAGGCGGTGGAGAACCTCACGGGATCGGGCGAGTACCATTGGATGGCCGGCAACTTCCTGAAGTACGGCGCCGCCGAAGCCGCCTTTGGCAGCAGGAACGCCGGCGACCTGCCGGTCGACGCGCATGAGCTGATCGCATTGTGCGCGCCGCGCTTGACTTTCATCAGTTATGGCGTGCCCGAGAAGGGCGATAGCAAGTGGCTGGACCAGCAGGGCAGCTACATGGCTGCCGTCGCCGCCGGGCCGGTGTTCAGGCTCCTCGGCGCCAAAGACCTGGGGATCTCGGAGGACTATCGCACCGCGAGAATGCCGCCGGTCAATGTGGGCCTGCTAGACGGCGAGCTCGCCTGGCGCCAGCATGACGGCGGACATACGGATGGGCCTAATTGGAAGTACTTCATTGCCTGGGCCAACAGGTTCATCAATTACACGCCTGCCACGGCGCCGGCGGCCACTCAGGCGGCCGCGCCGCTTCCGGCCGACGAGCCCGCTCCCCGAACCGACCAGAACTCTCTGGCTGCCCATGCCCAGTTACTGGACAAAGCCAGGAAAGGCCGCATCGACATCTACTTTGAGGGCGACTCCATAACCCGGCGTTGGGGGGCCACCGACTATCCCGAGTTACTGGCCAACTGGAACCAGAACTTCTTCGGCTGGAATGCGGCCGATTTCGGGTGGGGCGGCGACACAACTCAGAACATCCTCTGGCGCCTCAACAACGGGGAGCTGGACGGAGTCAATCCGAAAGTCGTCGTCCTGCTTGCTGGCACGAACAACGTCGGCAATACGATGCCGGTGGGGGGCGATGACGCCACAGTGGCGGACATCACCAGGGGCCTTCAGGAGATCCTGCGCGTCATTGAGACCAAGGCGCCCGGCGCAACTATCATCGTGACCGGCATCTTTCCTCGGAATGACAATATTGCCGTGATGCCCACCATCGACAAGATCAACCGCAATCTGTCCAGGCTCGCCGATGGCAGGAGAATCCGGTACCTCAACATCAATGACAGGCTGGCGGATCGCGATGGCAAGCTCTTCGACGGCATGATGAACGCCGACGGGCTGCATCCCGCGCTCAAGGGCTACCAGGTGTGGGCGGATGCGTTGAAGCCCATCTTCACCGAGTTGCTCGGCCCTCCTGCGAAGGAGGACCACGCGCCGCCCCCCACAGGTGATCCCAGCGCCCGGCGCTGACCGAGTCCGGGCCCGCGGTCTCAAGTCCGCCCACATGTGGCGGCGGCACATTTCGCGCCAGGGGCGCTGAGCCGAGCCGGGCGCGGCCCTTGGGCGGGGTCGTAAGTGACTGCAAAACCACGCGGTTTGTCTCGGCGTCACGGCGTCGCTGGAGGTACAATACGCTAGAATGAAGGTGTACCCCATGGAACAACTGATGCGGTCGACCACCGTCCTGTGTGTGCGGAGGAACGGCAAGATCGTCATGGCCGGCGACGGCCAGGTGACCTTCGGCCAGGAAGTCCTGAAGGGCACGGCGAAGAAGATCCGGCGTCTGTACAGCGATCGGGTCCTGGCAGGCTTCGCCGGCTCGACGGCCGACGCCTTCGCGCTCTTCTCGCGCTTCGAAACCAAGCTCGAGCAGCACAGTGGAAACCTGGCGCGCGCGGTGGTCGAGCTCGCCAAGGAATGGCGCACCGACAAAGTGCTCCGGCACCTGGAGGCGCTGCTGCTGGTCGCCGATACCACCAGCACTTACATCCTGAGCGGCAGCGGCGACATCATCGAGCCCGATGAGGGGATTGCGGCCATCGGCTCGGGTGGTCCGTTCGCCAAGGCGGCCGCCAGCGCGCTGATGCGCAACACCAAGATGGAGGCCCGCAAGATCGCCGCGGAAGCCATGGAGATCGCGAGCCAGATCTGCATTTACACGAACGACCAGATCAGTTTCGAGGAACTCGGATAGGCCATGGTGATTTACCTCCCCAGCCAGTCGGTCGATGAGGCGCCCGTGCTGGACGAGCTGACGCCGCGGGAGATCGTCCGGGAACTCGACAAGTACGTCATCGGACAGACCGACGCCAAGCGGGCGGTGGCGGTGGCGCTGCGCAACCGCATCCGCCGCCAGAAGCTCGATCCCGAGCTGGCCGACGAGGTGATGCCCAAGAACATCCTCATGATCGGGCCCACCGGCGTCGGCAAGACCGAGATCGCGCGCCGCCTGGCGCGGCTGGCCAACTCGCCCTTCCTGAAGGTGGAGGCCAGCAAGTTCACCGAAGTCGGCTACGTCGGCCGGGACGTGGAGTCGATGATCCGCGACCTGGTGGAAATCGCCATCGAGATGGTGCGCGAGGAGCGGCTGGACGAGGTGGGCGACCGCGCCGAGAAGAACGCCGAGGAGCGGGTGCTGGACCTGCTGATGCCGCCGCAGCCGGAAGCGACCGACACCGTCGACCGCACGCGCGAGAAGCTGCGCGAGCGCCTGCGCCAGGGCAAGCTCGACGACCGCGTGGTCGAGATCGACGTCAAGGAGCGCGGCCCCACCTTCGAGATCAGCACCGCCCAGGGCATCGAGGAGATGGACGTCAGCCTGAAGGACGTCCTGCCGGGCCTCTTCGGCCAGCGCACGCGCCGGCGCAAGATGCGCGTGGCCGAGGCGCTGGAGTACCTGGTTCAGGAGGAGGAGCAGAAGCTCATCGACACGGACCAGGTGACGCGGGTGGCGCTGGAGCGCGTCGAGCGCAACGGCATCATCTTCCTGGACGAGATCGACAAGATCGCCGGGCGCGAGTCGGGCCACGGCCCCGACGTCAGCCGCGAGGGCGTGCAGAGGGACATCCTGCCGGTGGTCGAAGGCACCACCGTCAACACGCGCTACGGTTTCGTCCGCACCGACCACATCCTGTTCATCGCCGCCGGCGCCTTCCACGTCTCCAAGCCCTCGGACATGATCCCCGAGCTTCAGGGCCGGTTCCCGATCCGGGTGGAGCTGAAATCGCTCACCGAAGAGGACTTCATCCGCATCCTGAAGGAGCCCAAGAACGCGCTCATCAAGCAGTACACCGCGCTGCTGGAGACCGAAGGCATCCGGTTGAGCTTCAGCGACGAGGCGCTGAAGGAGGTGTCGCGGCTGGCCGCCGAGGTCAACGGGACCACCGAGAACATCGGGGCGCGCCGGCTGCACACGGTCATGGAGAAGGTCCTGGAGGAGATCTCCTTCGAGGGGCCGGACCTGAAGAAGAAGACCATCCGCATCGAAGCCGCCTACGTCCGCGAGAGGCTCTCGGCCCTGGTGAAAGACCAGGACCTGGCGCGCTACATTCTTTAGGATGCCCCCGCACCGCTCCGTGCCGTTCCTGCTGCTCCCCGTGGCCGCTTTCCTGTGCGGGTGCGGCTACGTCGGCGACCCGCATCCGCCTTCGCTCAACATCCCCGAGCGTATCGCGGACCTCAGCGCAGGCGAGCGCGGCGACAAGCTCATCATCGATTTCACGCCGCCCGCGGCCACCACCGATGGCGTAGGTCTGAAGCGGCTGCGCTCGATCGATCTCCGCGCGGGCCCGGAAGGCCCGAACTGGGAGGCCTCGGCACGGCGCCTGGAGACCGGGGCCGCGAAACCGGGTCCCATCCACCTGGAGATTCCCGCGCGGGAGTGGGTGGGACAGCAAATCGTGATTCGCGCGCGGGCCCAAGCCCCCAAGGGCCGCTTCGGCGAATGGTCGAACGCCGCGCGGCTCAAGGTGCTCCCGCCGCTGGAGCGGCCGGCGCCGGATGCGCAGGCCGCGCCGGACGGCGTCCGGCTGCGCTGGAACGGACCACAGGGCGCCCAATACCGGATTTACAGGCGCGCGCCCGGCGAGCAAAAATCGCAGTTGGCCGGGACGGTCGGAACGCCCGAGTACACCGACTTGCAGGCCCGCTATGACGCCACCTACGTCTACACCGTGCAGGCGTTCGTCCCCTCGGGCGACGGCGAGGCGCAGAGCGAGATGTCGCAGCCGGTCGAGATCACGCCCCAGGACACGTTCGCGCCCGCCGTGCCCAGCGGGCTTTCCGCCGTTGCCGGCGTCGGAGCCATCCTCCTGAACTGGGAGCCGGATCCGGAGCCGGACCTGCGAGGATACTATGTGTACCGCTCGGCGGACGGCCAGCCGCCGGCCAGGCTGGGCGAGCTGGCGACGACGCCCGCTTACAGCGACAGCGCCGTCCAGAGCGGGAAGCGGTACCGTTACGAAGTCACGGCGGTGGATCAGAAAGGCAACGAAAGCGCGCGCTCGGCGCCGGTGGAGGCGACCGCGCCATAGAGTGGCCGCCCAGAGGCGGAGATCGTACGGTCATGCCTAGGAGAGTTCGTTTTTCGCTGGTGCGGAACATCGAGCCCACGGCGCCGGACGGCTGGCCGGAGGTGAAGTACGGCCTGCTCGACGGCGAGACGGTCCACGAGACCGCCTCGCTGTTCTCGGACGGGCGCGGCGCGGCGCACCCGCTGGCCGGAGTCCGGCTGCTGCCTCCGTGCTGGCCCACTAAAATCGTCTGCATCGGCAGGAACTACCGGGCACACGCGGCCGAGCTGGGCAACGCGGTCCCGAGCGAGCCGCTGATCTTCCTGAAGCCGCCCTCGTCGCTGGCCGCCCACGGCGACCCGATCGTCTATCCGGCCATCTCGGAACGGGTCGACCACGAGGCCGAGCTGGGGGTGGTCATTGGCCGCCGCGCCCGCCACGTACCGCGCGCCCGCGCCCTGGAGTACGTCTGCGGCTACACCTGCGTCAACGACGTCACCGCGCGCGACCTCCAGCGGAAAGACGAGCAGTGGACCCGCGCCAAGGGCTTTGACACCTTCTGCCCGGTCGGGCCGTGGATCGTGCCGCGGGACGAGGTGAGCTTCGACGATCTGTGGGTGCGCGCCTTCGTGGATGGGGAGAAGAAGCAGGAAGCCCCGGTGCGCGACATGATCTACGGCGTCGCCGAGCTGATCGAGTTCATCACCGCGGTGATGACGCTCGAGCCGGGCGACCTGATCGCCACCGGCACGCCCTCGGGCATCAGCCCGCTGCGGCCCGGCTCGGTGGTGCGCATTGTGATCGAGGGCGTGGGCGCTCTCGAGAACCCGGTCGTGAAGCCTTGAGCGCCTTCCGAGCTTTCTTTCACGCGGCCGGGCAGACGCTGCTGGCCTGGGGGCCGTGGGGCGCCTTCGTCTTCTCCATCATCGACTCGGGCGGCCTGCCCGCGCCGGAGGGCGTGGATGTGCTGCTGGTGACGATGGCGGCCCTGGACGCCACCACCGGCTACTTGGCCGCCGGGCTGGCGGTCGTCGGCTCCCTCATCGGCAGCCTGTTCCTGTTCTACCTGGGCCGCAAGGGCGGCGAGGCCTACCTGGACAAGAAGGCGCAGACGCCCCGGCAGCGGAAGTTCCGCCGGTGGTTCCAGCACTACGGCGGGTTGACCCTCCTCATCCCCACGCTGATACCGATCCCGCTGCCGGTGAAGATTTTCGTGCTTTCCGCCGGCGCGCTCGGTATGAAACGCTCGCACTTCGTGCTGATCCTTGTGTTCGCGCGTACCGTGCGCTACTTCGCCCTGGCCTACCTGGGCGCGCAGATGGGAAGGCAGCCGCTGCACTATCTCAGCCAGCACCGCTTCCCGCTGCTGGCGATTTCCGTGGGACTGTTCCTGGTCCTCTACCTGCTCGTGAAGTGGAAGGACCGGCGCCGGGCGGCGGCAGAGGCGCTGTGACGCGCCGGCCGGCGGCTTAGCCGGCGGCAGCCTGCGGGAGCGCTCCGAAGCGCCGCTCGCGGGCCTGGAACGCGCGCAGGGCGGTCTCGAGGTCCGCCGCGCCGAAGTCGGGCCACATTCGCGGCGTGAAGTGCAGCTCGGCGTAGGCCGACTCCCAGAGGAAAAAGTCGCTCAGCCGCTGCTCGCCTCCGGTGCGGATCAGCAGGTCGACGTCCGGTGCCGGGCCGGGGGCATGGTTGGCTTCGGCCAGCAGCCGGGCGAACTGCTCGCGGGTGGGTTCGCCCTTCCGGCGCCAGCGGCGCGAGGCGCCGAGGATCGAGTCGCGCGCCGAGTAATCGACGGCGATGCGCAGGTCCAGGGCACGGCCTCGCGCCGTCGCCGCCTGCGTGGCCGCGATGGCCGCGCGCAGGGCGCGGGGCAGCCGGTCGCGGCGGCCGAGGACGCTCACGCGGATGCCGTTCGTGACGCACTCGGCGGCCTCCTTCCGCAGGTAGTCGAGGAAGAGGCGCATGAGCGCCGAGACTTCCTCCGGCGGGCGGCGCCAGTTGTCCGAGGAGAAAGCGTAGAGTGTCAGGGTGGAGATGCCGAGCTTGGGCGCGGCTTCGACGGTGCGGCGGACGGCTAGCGCGCCGCGGCGGTGGCCGGCAATGCGGGGCAGGCCGCGCGCGGTGGCCCAGCGGCCGTTGCCGTCCATGATGATGGCGACGTGGAGGCCGGCGGCGGCCGGGGGGATGTCGCCGCGCAAATTACTTTTCATAGAAAAGTTCATAGGTAAAAAAAGGTCCGTGCCACTCAGCGCTCGCGCGTGGCGCGGATCAGCGCCTCCATGTGGTCCAGGTAACGCTCCAAGGCGCGCCGGCCTTCCGCCGTCAGCCGATACTCGGTCTTCGGCAGCCGTCCCTCGAAGTACTTCGTGCACCCCAGGTAGCCGGCGGCCTCCAGCTTGCGCGCATGCACGCTGAGGTTGCCATCGGTAGTGTTCAACACTTTCTTTAGGTCGTTGAAACTGAGCTTGTCATTGACCGCCAGGGCGCTGACGATGCCCAGGCGCATCCGCTCGTGGATTACGCGGTCGAGGGCGGGTGCGCCGCCGCCGCCTCGCCCCGCCACCGGGCGGAGCTCGCCCGCGTCCGCGTCTCTCTTGCGGGCGGAGGATTGCCGCAGTGCACTTGATCTACCCACCGTACCTCCTGGCAATGATGAACCCGAATACCATGTGCAGCCCGCCGAAGCCCGCCGCCATCAGCCAGTCGCGCCAGGCGAACGGCAGGAACAGGACCAGCGCGCCTTCGAGCATGAAGCACAGCCCCATCACCGGCACCACGCGCACCGAAAATGCCCCGCCGGTTACGATGCCTGTCCCGTAAACCAGCAGCCACATGCCCGGGATGGCGTCATACCAACCGGCACGGTACATAACCCCGGTGAGCAGCGCGCCCATGAGCATGGGCGGAGAGAAGCTCAGCGCGAAACGCTTGCCCGGCATGGAGAACAAGGGCTGCTTGGAAGTGCGCGCCTTACGCAGCGTGGCCCCTCCGGCCACGGCGAAAGCGAGCGCCGCCTCGCCCAGCCAGACCGCCATCCACGCGCCGGCGGTCGCCTGCCGGTGCGCCAGCAGGGCAGCCGCCAGCGCCGTCAGGCCGACCACCACCACGCCCCAACCGGAGACCGCCGTGAAGGCGGTCGCGCTTTCCATGGTCTGACGAATGAAGCGCAGGTTGTCCATGGCGCGGGCGTGCAGCTCGGCGGGCTCGGCGGACGGGGTGGGCAGCGGGAGAACCGGCGGCATAGACCCAGAATATGGCGGCAGTTCACGTCTGTCAAGTACTTTGCCATGAAAAGTTGGGCTCTTCCGGGCGCCTGTCAGTTCAATGCCGCGCGCGCACCCGCATCGACGACGTACCTCCAAAGGAGGCGTTCCTGCCCGCCGCGGCAGCGAGGAGCGGTGTGGTTACCAGCCGGCTGAGGCGCCTCTGGCCGAAGGCTTGGCTATGTCCGCCAGGGTCGTTGATTCCAGGAAGCCGACATAGGCGGTCCGGATGTCCCTCCAAGCCGCGTGGGCCGAACAGGGATACTGATCCGAGCAGTCCTGGCCACCCAGCAGGCACGCCGGCCTGGCTCGTGCGCCGTCGAACAACTCGACAATGTCGATCAGCCGGATCTCCCCCGGCGGCTTCCGGAGGCGATAGCCCCCGCTGGTGCCGCGCGCCGCCGTCAGCAGGCCTGCGTTGCGCAGCGTCAGCAGGATCTTGGACAGGTAGTTCACGGGAATGCCCGCCTGCGAGGCCAGGTGGCGTCCGAGCACGGAGGTGTCGTTCGGCAGCCGCGTCAGCCGGATCAGCGCACGGAGGGCATATTCGCACGTCGTTGAAAACATCGTTGCCTCAGGGACTCCGGTCGCGATGGCCGCTCGCGGGGACATCCCGGATCCTGACGCCGCGCGACGTGCCCCGGGCGGGGCCAATACAACAGGGGTACATGACTACGATACCCGCAGTCAATGTATGAACCTTAATATATGTGGTACAAGTGTCCACTAAGCGAACTTATAATGCAGAATACAAGGACGTTAACTAGAACATTAATATTCACAACAAGATGCGAAGCCGCCCTGCCGGCGTACAATTGAGGTTTAACCCGATCTTCTCACACCGTTCGAAGCGAGGCGCCGCGCGAGGCCGGCAGATTCAAGGCGCGCGACGGGGTGAGCCCGCAGGCGTACACAAAAACCGGGGCCAGACTACCACTTTTCGCGCTCCAAGTTCGCTCAAGACGACGAACTCGCGCCAGCGAAAAGTGGTAGTCTGGCCCCGGTTTTTGTGAGGACGCCGGCCGAGCGCAACTTGAGAAGATGCCGGCCTCCCGCAAGCCGTAGCCGAAGGCGTGTGAGAAGATCGGGTTAATGAGCCCGGCGGAGTTCGACAAACTGGTGGAGCAGGCCATGGCGATTGTCCCGTGGCGCTTCCGCCGGCGGGTCAAGAACGTGGTCTTCGTCGTGGAGGCCGAGCCGCCGCGACCCGGCCTGCTGGGGCTTTACCATGGTCGGCCGCTCACGCGCCGCAGCGTCAGCGAGAGCTTCGCGATGCCCGACCGCATCACGATCTACCAAGGCCCGCACGAGCGCATGGCGCGCGACCGGCGGCACCTGCTGGAGCTTGTCGGGGCGACCATCTGGCACGAGATTGCGCACCACTTCGGCATGGAGGAAGGCCAGGTGCGGCAGGCCGAGCGCCGGCGCTGGGAGCGGCGCACCTGATCGGGTGCGCCCCACCCGCTAACGAGGCGTGCTGCCGGTGGACCTCGCGGGTTGCCCTCCCAGGGATGTGGGAGGGCCGAGAGGCCCCCCGCGCCCGGGTGCGGTGGAGGGGTCCTTCCGCACGTCGTAGATGAACTCCCACTCGTTGTACTTGGTGCGGTCGCCGTAAACCTTGATGCCCGCACCCTCGAACTTGCTGGCCACGCCGGCGATCCCGCCGCCGATGCTCAGGTTCCCGCGCCCAAGCCCCGGTTGCCCGCCCTGCTCCCCACGGAGCATCCTGCCGATCAGCGTCTGGGGATCGACCGTCTGCTGCGAGCCGGACTGAGAACCTTGCAACCCCAGCGTGACGGTTTGGCCCGAGCCGGCCGCAAAGGACTGCAACGGCGGCGCCGAAGCTGGGTTCGCAGTATCGGGCTGAACGCTAATGCCGCCGCCGGGCTGGGTTCGCATGGTGACGCCGCCGACAAGCGTGCCCGGTGGCCGGCCGTAGGGCAGTGGCAGCCCAGGAACGCTGGGTACCTGTGGAGACTGCGGCTGCCGCTGGTCCTCCCGGGCGCCAGGCTGCGCGTTGCCCTCCGGTGCGACGCCGGGCTGCGGCTCGGCCAGCGCCTGGCTGGCCTCGGGTTGTTCCTCAACGGCGGGCTGGAAACTCGGGGGCGGCGGAGGCGCACCCGCAACCTGGCCCTCGGCGTTTGAAGGGGGCGGCGGAGGGGCACCCGCAACCTGGCCTTCGGCGTCGGAAGAAGGCGGCGGCTGCGGGTAGCTCGCGGGCTCTGCGCCCTGCCGGTCGGCCTGGTCGGCGACCGCCGGTTCGGGCGGCGCCTCAGCGGCGCCCCGCTGCACGTGGTCGCTGGCGCCCAGCCGCCACCTTGGCTGCGGCTGCACCTGCGCCTGCGCCTGCTCCGAGCCAGCCTCTTCGGTGGCGGTGGCCGCCGCGCTCTCAGGCTCGCCCGCGCCCGCCTTGGCCGGCTGCGCCGGCGGTCTCAGCGTCACCGAGTCCGGGAACCCGCCCCCGGCGAAGTGTATGATGCGCCACTCGTCGCTGCCGGTCATCGGGTCCCGGTAGCGCCGGCGCAGGAACCGCAGGTTGTTGGTGTTCTCCAGGGCCTCCAGGGACGGCGGATACCGGCCGAACTTGCGGAAGTAAAGCCGAATGGCGCGCGTGTACTGCTCGCCACGCTGAATCAAGAGGTCTTCCTTGGCGCGCTGCGCCTCGAAGACCACGCGCGGCATCTGGAGGTACAGCATGATGGCGACGATCGCCGCCATCGCCAGGACCATTAGCAGCGCGAACCCGGATTGGTCGTGCTTGCGCGCGCGTTGCATGGCTCAGCCCGGCTGCTCCTCCAGCGGGAGCGTTTGCTGGCGCTGGAACTGGACGTCTTCGACGACCACGGCGTTGACGCCCACCCGCACCACGCGGTAGCGGCTCTTGATCAGCTCGCCCTCGACGGCGATGATGATCTCGTCGCCGTCCAGAAAGAACGCGCGCTTCAGGCCGGGCGCTGCCTGGGTCGAGTAGCCGAAGAACTTCAGCGGAATCGGCGGCGCCGCGGACTGCGCGGGAGGCGGCGGCGGTCCGCCTGGGAAGCCGGAGGGGACCACCGGCTTGGGATTGGGAAGGATCTTCGGCTCGGGGGTCCTGGGCAGCGGCGCCGCGCCGAACTGGAACAGGTTCCGGTAGCCGCCCTCGAGCTTCACGGCCTGGAGCTTGGCGAGCAGGTCGAGCCGCAGGGTCGGGTCGGCGGCCGTCGCATCTTCGCCCGCCTCGCGCGAGCCCAGCCTGAACTCCGGCTGGGAGGCCCGCGCCGGAGAGCCGAACGGCGGCCGAGGGCGCACCTGGGGGGCGGGCGGGCCGGTCGGAAGCAGTGCCGCGGAGGCGCCGGCCTGGGCCTGCGCGACCCGCGCGGGCGCCGTCCGCCGCGCGCTGGCCGGCGCGTCGGGGGTGGGCGCAATCACGTTCGTATACAGGAAGTACCCGACCACGATCAGCAAGCCGCCCAGGATGGCGAGCTTCCGTGGCTCGGCGCCGACCTTCATCGCCCGGCTCCTTCCCGGCCGGCCGGCGGCGCGGCGGCGCTCTCGCGCACGAACGCGTTCAGCTTCATGGTGACACTCAGCGTCAGGCCCGCCTGGTCCGGGGCCGCCCCCAGGCTCTCGATGATGAGCAGCCGCGGCGAGCCATCCAGCAGATTGAGGAAATGCACCAGGTCGGCGTAGGCGCCCTCGTAAGCGGCGGTGATGATCGCCTTGCTCAGCGAATCGCTGCCTTGGATCGGCTCGAAGGTGAAGCTGACTTCCTTCTGGCGGATGCCGGCCTTTCGCGCGGTCTGGTCCAGGTCGCCGATGAGCCGCGAGGAGACGCTGCGCCGGCTCAGCAGGTAGCTGTCCATGAACGCCTCGCCGTCGGCGCCTGCGGTCTCGACCTTGCCCACGATGCCGCGCAGCCGCTCCACGGCCGCCTGCCTCTGACGCACCTGCCGCCGCAGCGAGGCCACCTGGCGCTCGAGCTCGGTCGCCGAGCCGGCCCAGGGCTTGAGGGCGAGCACCGCCGCCACCAGGTTCGCCGCCAGCAACACTCCCAGCGCCACCCGCACCGCGATGCGGGGGTCGCGCACGGCGCGCCTGACCGACTCCAGGTTAGCCCGCATGAGGCTCCGGCTCTCCATCAGAGTTTCTGGGCATAGCTCACGCTCACGCGATACCGCAACAGCGGCTCGGACTGCGTCGGCGGCCAGCGGTTGTGCACCAGCGTGGCGCCGAACTGCGGCGAATTCTCCAGCCTGGTCAGCATCTGGATGACGGGCTCGGCCGACTCGGCGCCCACCACCATATCCAGCAGGATCTGGTTCTGCCCGGCCGCCTGCGGGCGGATCGAGATCAGCCGCACGTTGTAGGGCATCACCTTTTCCAGATCGTCGAACAAACGCGTCCAACTGATGGCCTTGGCATAAATGAGGCTGTTGAGGAGGGCGCTGCGGTCGAGCACTTCGGCGTTGGCGGGCTGGCGCAGTACCTGCTCGAGCCGCGCTTGCTCCCCGCTCAGCTTGCGGAGCTCGGCTTGCAGGCGTCCGATCGTCTGGCGGGCCTCGGCCGCCTGCCCGCGCTCCATCGCCGCCAAGGCGCCGAGCAACGCCAGGGTGGCCATCAGCAGAACCGCGAGCGCGCCCGAGGCCACCAGCATCAGCCGCGTGCGCTGGAACGGCTCGCTGGCCAGGTTGATGGGGACTCGCAGGCTCACGGGAGATCCTCCCGGGACTCTAAGTAGCCGAGCAGGCCGGCGTTGAACTGGTGCGGCAGCCCGAACCGCGAGCGCAGCGGGATGCAGGCGTCCTGAATCTCCCGCCCGAGCTCCTCATTCAAGACCGGCCCGAGGCCGCAGGTGAAGACCTGCTGGGGCCTCGTCCCGAGCTCGTCCTCCATGTAGGCAAAGGTGGGATATAGGTGCGAGGCGATCTCCTCGGCGGCGCCGCTCGCGAGCTCGATCGACCGCAGCAGCTTCAGCGCCCCGCCCTCCAGCACCGCCAGCGTCAAAGCCGGCCCGCTCAGTTTGACGAGCAGCGCGATGCCCTCGCGCGGCGTCATCTGGATGGCGCACAGCGCCGAGGTGGTGATCAGGCCCGGATGGAACCCGGCGGCGCGGAACGGTGTCTCGTAGCGCGCCAGGATCTCCATGGGCGCGACCGCCGCCACCACCTCCACCCGCCTGGAGCCGCCGTTCGGCTGGACAAAATAGCTCAAGCTGGCCGCCTCGATATCGAACGGCAGGCCCTTTCTGATCCGGAACCGCACCAGCGCGGCCTGCTGCTGCGGCTCGGCGGGGAAAGCGTCGAAATCCAGCACCGTCACGCGCACGCTGAAATCCGGCAGGATCACGGCGGCGCGCTGGCGCTTCTTCTCGCGGCGCGGGGCCAGGGCTTCGATCTGCGGCGCCAGCACCTCCATGCGAAGCACGTTGTCCCGGACCGGCGAAGCGGTGATCACGCCCGCCTCGAGAGGCTGGAAGCTGATCTCGGGCTGCTTGCCGATCCGCGCCACCGCCAGGCCCGCCTCGGAAATCTCGAAGGCGTACCGCGGCGGCGGATCGCTCAGCACCTTTGTCAAGAGGACCGGGGAGAACATCTCTAACCTTCGATGAACGTGACCTTGTTGATCTCGCGGAGCGTTGTGACCGCCTGGCGCGCCCTTTCCAGCGCGCACTCCCGCAGAAACGTCATGCCTTCCTCGCGGGCCATGCGCTTGATCTCGGAGGTCGGCCGCTTGTCCAGAATCATCTCGCGGATGCGCTCGCTCAAGTCCAGCAGCTCGGTGATCGCCGTCCGCCCGCGGAAACCGGTGCCGCCGCATTCGAAGCAGCCGGCGCCTTCATGGAAAGCCACCTGGCCCCATTCCGCCGGGTTCAGCCCGCTCTCGACCAGGTAGGAATCCGGGTAGTGCACCGGCCGTCTGCAATGGTCGCAAATCACGCGCACCAGCCGCTGGGCCAGGATGCAGTTCAGCGCCGAGACGAAGTTGTAAGGCTCCACGCCCATGTTCAGGAAGCGCCCCAGCACGTCGAAGACGTTGTTGGCGTGGACGGTGGTGAACACCAGGTGGCCGGTGAGCGCGGCGTTGATGGCGATCTGCGCCGTCTCCTGGTCGCGGATCTCGCCCACCATGACCTTGTCCGGGTCGTGGCGCAGGATCGAGCGCAGCCCGCGCGCGAAGGTCAGCCCCTTCTTCTCGTTCACCGGGATCTGCGTGATGCCCCGGATCTGGTACTCGACCGGGTCCTCGATGGTGATGATCTTGTCCTCGTCGTTCTTGATCTCGCTCAGCGCCGCGTACAGCGTGGTGGTCTTGCCCGAGCCGGTCGGCCCCGTCACCAGCACCATGCCGTAAGGCTCCTTGATGTAGCGCCGGAACTTCACCAGGTCGTACTCCGGGAAGCCCACCACGTCCAGGGTGAGCTTGGCGAACTTCTCGCTCATCGACTCCTTGTCGAGCACGCGCAACACGGCGTCCTCGCCGTAGATGGTGGGCATGATCGAGACGCGGAAGTCCACCAGGCGGTTCTTGTAGCGCACCCGGAAGCGGCCGTCCTGCGGGACGCGCCGCTCGGCGATGTCCAGCTCCGACATAACCTTGATGCGCGAAACGATGGTCGAGTGCCAGTCCTTGGAGATCGGCGGCATGGCGTAGTGCAGCACGCCGTCGATGCGGTACTTGATGGCCACTTCGGTGTCGCGGGTCTCGATGTGGATGTCGCTGGCGCGCCGCTCCAGCGCGTTGAAGATGGTGGTGTCCACCAGGCGGATGACCGGGGCGATGTCGCTCTCGGCGGCGGTCAGCCGGTCGATCGACAGCGTCTCGTCGGAGCTTTCCTCCTCGGCCACCACGTCCAGCGTGAAGCCCTCGGTCACCTCCTCGAGCACGCGCTGCGACTGCTCGGTCTTCTTGAGCAAATCCGAGATCTGCGATAGCGAGGCCACCCGAACCTTGAGCTTCTTCTGGAGCAGGATGGTCAGCTCGTCGATCAGGTTCAGGTTGCGCGGGTCGGCCAGCGCGATCTCCAGCGTGCCGTTCTCGGCCGTGAGCGGCACAAAGTTGTAGCGGAACATCAGATCGACCGGGATCGTGCGGAACAGCTCGTGGTCGATGCGGACCTCGTGCAGGTCCACGAAGGGGTAGCGGTACCGCTGCGCCAGCGCCTGCGCCTCGGCCGCCTCCTGCACGGGGTCGTTCAGCTTGGTTCGATCGGTTCCCATCCGCCCCCTCCTATCCCAGGGTATCCGCCAATGAGAATATCGGCAGATACAGCGCCACCAGCACGAAGGCCACGAAAATGCCCATGAAGACCATGATGAGCGGCTCGATGAGCGACAGCGCGGCGGTCAGGCGCGTGTTGACGTCCTCATCGTACAACTCGGCCACGCTGGAGAGCATGATCGGCAGCGCGCCGGTGGATTCGCCGACCTCGACCATGTCGATAGTCAAGCCGGGGAAGACCTCGGCCGCCCTCAGCGCGGAGGAGAGCGTCTGGCCCTCCCGGACCAGCTTCTGGGCCTTCTCGAGCGCGGTGCGGAGCAACTGGCTGCCCATCGACTGGGCGGCCGTCTGGAGCGCCTGCACCAGCGGGATACCGCCCGTCAGCAGCGTGCTCAGCACCCGCGAGAACTGCGCCACCTGGTACTCGATCCAAACCTCACCCAGCACGGGCAACCGTCGCTTGAGCGCGTCCAGGCGCACCTGCGCCGTCTGGCGCCGGGACCACAGCCGAAACGCGAAGATGGCCGCCGCCACCCCCGCCAGAATCGCCAGGATGTGGCTGCGCGCCGTCGTGCCCACTGCAATCAGGATCTGCGTAATGCGCGGAAGCTGCGCCTGCATGCTCTGGTACAGCTCGGCGAAGTTCGGCACCACGAACGTGATCAGGAACACAATGAGGCCGAAAACCAGGACCAGCAGCAGGGAAGGGTAGATCAACGAGAGCACCAGCTTCCTGCGGACCGACAGCGACAGCTTCTGGTAGGCGATGTAGCGGTCGAGCACCTCGGCCAAACTGCCGCTCTTCTCGCCCGCGATGATCGAGCTGACGTAAATGGGTGGGAAAACGCCCTGGTTGCCGAACGCCTCGGAAAGATGCGCGCCGTTGCGAACCTCGTCGCGCACCGTCTGGACGTGCGCGCGGAGCTTGGCGTCGGTCAGGCGGTCGGCCAGCAGGTCGAGGCCCCGGAGGATGGGCAGGCCGGCCCGGATCAGCGTCACGAACTGCTGGTTGAAGATCAGAAAGCGCCCCAGGTTGATCCTCTTCCGCCGGCCCTCGAAGCGCGGGGTGAGCATGGCAACGCCGGTCTTCGGCCGCGCCGAGTAGATCAGGAATCCCTGCTGGGCGAGCCGCTCGCGCGCTTCCCCGGCCGAGCCGGCCTCGACCACCTGCTGGTGGATCTCCCCGCGGCTGTCGGCGAACTTGAGCACAAACTCAGGCATGGGAACAGGGCTCAGGAGGCAGGAGACAGCAGGCAGGAGGGTGAGAATCAGGGAACTCTGCGATCTCTGCCTCTCGGTGGTGCATATGAATCATTGCTCTTCGGCCGCCTCCACGATCTCAGCGCCCAGGGGCGGCTGGAAGCGGAACAGGCTGTCCTGGAGCGGGGGGTTGAGCTTCTCCTGATCGAAGCGGAACTCCATCGTCGAGCCGCCATCGCCGGCGACGATCAACTGCCGGATCTCGAACGTGGGCGCCACGCGGAATTCCACCCGGGTGAACGGCGCTCGCGCCGAGCTGGGTTCGGCGGTAATCCAGGTGTCGGCGCCCTCCGGGCGCGAGACGAATCTGCGGAAGTCCCGCCGAAAGTCGAGCTTGCCGAGCAGGAAGGCCAGCGGCGCCCGCATGTCCTCGCTCTCCTTCATCTTGCTGCGCTCCACGCGGTTGTTGGCCGGCGTGTACAGGTAGATCATCCGGCCGTCGCTAATGAAGAGCTTGCCGGCCGGCTCGCTGTACTGCCAGCGCATCCGGCCCGGTTTGCGGAGGCACAGCAGGCCGGCTTCGGTCCGCGGCCCGCGCCGCGGCGACTCGTACGTCTGCTCGAAGCGCACCGTCAACGTGGCAGCGCGGTTGTAGCGGTTCTCGACGCCGCGGAGCAAGCTCGCCACGTCAGGGCCGGCCGCCGTCGCGGGCCCTGCCAGGATCAGCCCAACGGCGACACATACCACTGGCGCAAAACGGGTCACATATCGTTGACGCAGGCACCCCCCAGACCGTGCAGACGCCAAAGTGGGCCCGCGGCCGCGCGCACAAAAACCGGGGCCAGACCACCACTTTTCGCCTTCCGGGATCATCGAAGGTAGGGGGGCGGCGCAGGCGAAAAGTGGCTGTCTGTCCCCGGTTTTTGCATGGAGAACCCCTGGCGGTTGTATTCCGATCCGCCCATCCTATATAGTGAAATGTTTGGCTCAGCCCTCGAGTGCCTTCAGCAACCCTAGGGAGAACGTCTCTTCCGCTCGCTATGTGCGGCCTCTGCGCCGCAGGCGCCAAGTCGCGCGGATAGCGCTCTTCTGAAGATCTCAGTCCTCGATCGCAGGGAGCCAGGATTCCAGGGACATCCAGGAGGATTTCATGTATCGGCTTACCTGCACTCTTAGATCGATGCTTGCGCTCGCCGCCATGGCAGTATTTGCGACAGGCCTGCTGGCACAGGCGCCGGCCGCGGCTCCGGCCGGCACCGACGCCGCGGCCTCAGCGGCGCAAACACAACCAGCGGCCACTCCGGTGGCGGAAACCGCCGTTCCGGCAGCGGAGCACAAGGGCGGCGGCGAGGCGAACCTCGTGCTGCCGGATCTGAGACAGGCGCAGTTTTTGGGCGGCATGAACGGCCACACGCTGCTTCTGGGCGGCCTGGTGGTGAGCGGCCTGGGGATGCTCTTCGGTCTCATCATTTACGTGCGGCTGCGGAAGATGCCGGTGCACAAGGCCATGCGCGAGGTCTCCGAGCTGATCTATGAGACCTGCAAGACCTACCTGACGACGCAGGGCAAGTTCCTGCTGCTGCTGGAGTGCTTCATCGGCAGCATCATCGTCCTCTACTTCGGCTTCCTCTACCAGGGCGGAGTGGGGGCGTTCAAGGTCACCATCATCGTTCTGTTCAGCCTGGTCGGGATCTCGGGGAGCTTCCTGGTGGCGGCGTTCGGCATGCGCGTGAACACCTTCGCGAACTCGCGCGCGGCCTTCGCCAGCCTGACCGGCAAGGCCTTCCCGTGCTATGAGATTCCGCTGCGGGCGGGCATGAGCATCGGCATGCTGCTGGTCTCGGTCGAGCTCGTGATCATGCTCTTCATCCTGCTGTTCGTGCCGGGCAACCTGGCGGGACCGTGCTTCATCGGATTCGCCATCGGCGAGTCGCTGGGCGCGGCGGCGCTGCGCGTGGCGGGCGGCATCTTCACCAAGATCGCCGACATCGGAAGCGACCTGATGAAGATCGTCTTCAAGATCAAGGAGGACGACCCGCGCAACCCGGGCGTGATCGCCGACTGCACGGGCGACAACGCCGGCGATTCGGTCGGCCCGTCGGCCGACGGATTCGAGACCTACGGCGTGACCGGCGTGGCGCTGATCACCTTCATCCTGCTGGCCGTGAGGGAGCCGCTGGTCCAGGTGCAACTGCTGGTCTGGATCTTCTCCATGCGCGTGATGATGGTCATCGCCTCCGGCGTCGGCTACTTCGTCAACGGCGCGGTCGCCAAAGCCAGGTACGGCAACGCGGACAAGATGAACTTCGAAAAGCCGCTCACGACGCTGGTGTGGCTCACCTCGCTGCTCTCAATCGGGCTGACCTACCTGGTCAGCTCGGTGATGATCCCGGATCTGGGCGGCGATCCGTCGCTGTGGTGGAAGCTCTCGACGGTGATCTCCTGCGGCACGCTTGCCGGGGCGCTGATTCCGGAGTTCGTCAAGATCTTCACTTCGACGCACTCGCGGCACGTGCGCGAGATCGTCACCAGCTCGCGCGAGGGCGGCGCTTCGCTCAACATCCTCTCCGGCTTCGTGGCCGGCAACTTCAGCGCCTACTGGCTCGGCTTCGCCATGCTGCTGCTGATGAGCATCGGGTACCTCATGAGCAGGATGGGGCTGCACAGCCTCATGGTCGTCACCAACGTTCCCGTGGAGGCGGTGTTCGCCTTCGGCCTGGTGGCGTTCGGCTTCCTGGGCATGGGCCCGGTGACCATCGCGGTCGATAGCTACGGCCCGGTGACCGACAACGCGCAGTCCATCTATGAGCTGTCGATGATTGAAGAGGTCCCGAACGTGCGGGCCGAGATCCAGAGGAACTTCGGCTTCGAGCCGAACTTCGAGCGCGCCAAGGAGAACCTGGAGGAGAACGATGGCGCGGGCAACACCTTCAAGGCGACCTCGAAGCCCGTGCTGATCGGCACGGCCGTGGTCGGCGCCACCACCATGATCTTCGCCACCATCGTGGCCCTGACGCACGGCCTGCGCGACAACGTGGACAAGCTCTCGCTGCTGCATCCGCCGTTCCTGCTCGGCCTGATCACCGGCGGCGCGGTGATCTACTGGTTCACCGGCGCCAGCGTGCAGGCGGTGACCACCGGCG
The DNA here is from genome assembly GCA_050010255.1 of Bryobacteraceae bacterium. Taxonomy (GTDB): domain Bacteria; phylum Acidobacteriota; class Terriglobia; order Bryobacterales; family Bryobacteraceae; genus JBEKLJ01. Next base: position 4,567 of record JBEKLJ010000002.1, on the reverse strand, counting down.
CCTACCGCGCGGTGGAGTTCATCAAGCGCAACATCCGGCTCGACAGCGCCGAGAAGGCCTCGGTCGCCGATTCCAAGAGGGTGGTCGAGATCTGCACGCAGTACGCGCAGAAGGGCATGCTCAACATCTTCCTCACGGTGTTCTTCTCCACCCTGGCCTTCGCCTTCCTGGAGCCGTTCTACTTCGTCGGCTACCTGATCTCGATCGCGCTGTTCGGCCTGTTCCAGGCCATCTTCATGGCCAACGCGGGCGGCGCGTGGGACAACGCCAAGAAGGTGGTCGAGACCGAGCTGCGGGCCAAGGGCACCGAGCTGCACGCGGCCACCGTGGTGGGCGATACGGTGGGCGATCCCTTCAAAGACACCAGCTCGGTGGCTTTGAACCCGATCATCAAGTTCACCACGCTGTTCGGCCTGCTGGCCGTCGAGCTGGCCGTTTCGGTTACCGCCAAGCAGGGCGCGACCCTGACGAATGTGCTGGCGGCGGTGTTCCTGGCGCTCTCGATGGTGTTCGTCTATCGCAGCTTCTACGGCATGCGCATCGAGGTGATCGAGGACTCCAAGAGCGCCGGCCAGCCGGCCGGGTAGCAGCCCCATCCGAGGCTGTGGAAGAGCGGGCTAGATTCTTCTTGGGTGGCGTTTGGAGCGCTGCTTGCCGGGCTGGTACTCCGTCGCCTCTCGTACTACGCCTGCTCGCGAGGCGCTTCTGGAGTTCCAAATCCCATATAGAACTCTTCAAGAACCCACACAGATAGGGTTCTGGTACTACTAGATCCATAGAGTCCAGGCACTGTAGCACAGGCGCTTACGTATAGGAGCACCTTTGGCACGTGGTGTGCAGTTCTGCGATGCCGACTTCTGGCAGTGGGTCGTGTTGTGTCGGCTCTAGTGTCCTCTGCGTGGAGCCGGCAAGATTAAATATCATTAATGATCTTGATTGAGGCCAGAGTCATTTTGTATTTCCAGTTTCAAGCACTTGAGGTACAATAGCCCGAAACCAGGGTCTGGCTTCCCAACCGGCGAAGCTTGTCCCGAGGCATTCCTGTGACTTGCGAAGAAAGGGGATAGGGGGTATGAGACAGGGTAGCAGGTGGATGTTTAGAATCGTTCTTTTTCTTGCCTTGGCGGCGCTGGCGCTGGCCCAGTCGATCAGCGGCGATCTCGTTGGGAACATTTACGACCAGACCGGAGCTTCGGTTCCAAACGCGAGCATAACCGCTACCAACATGGCAACGGGCGTAGCGGCGACCGCGGTATCCAACAGTACCGGGCAGTACCGCATTGGCAACCTTCTCGTCGGGACGTACAAGCTGTCGGTGACCGCGGCCGGATTCTCCAGGGCCGAACTCGGCAACGTCTCGGTCGAGCTCAACAAAGCCTCGACGGCGAACGTGACACTGCAGGTGGGCCAGGCCAGCACCGCGGTCGAGGTGAACGCCGTGGCGGTGACCATCGATACCACGACCGCCCAGGTGCAGACCTCGTTTGAATCGCGGCAAATGGCCGACCTTCCCACAGCCAGCTTCGGGTCGGGAATCATCAACCTCTCGCTGCTGTCGGCGGGAGTCGGCTCCAGCGGCGCGGTGGGCGTGGGGACTGGACCGTCGGTGGGGGGGCAGCGGCCTCGCAACAACAACTTCACCATCGACGGAGTCGACAATAACAGCAAGAGCGTCACCGGCCCGTTGGTGTTCCTGCCCAACGACGCGGTGGCGGAATTCACCATGTTGTCCAACCAGTTCTCGCCCGAGTACGGGCACTCGGCGGGCGGGCAGTTCAACCAGATCATGAAGAGCGGCGGCAACGAATTCCACGGGGTCGTGTACGAGTATCTGCAGAACCGCAATCTGAATGCCACCGATCAGCAGTCGATCGTCAACAACGCGAATCCGCATCCGCGGTATGACAACAATCGGCTCGGGGGCAATATCGGCGGCCCGATCTTGAAGAACAAGCTCTTCTTCTTCGGCGGCTACGAGTACAACCCGATCGGCCGGGAGGGCTCGGGCGGACAGATTTTCGCTCCGACGGCGGCCGGCTACGCCACGCTGGCGACCATTTCCGGTGTCTCCAGCAACAATCTGTCGATCATGAAGCAGTATCTGCCCGCGACATCGTCGGCGGTTCCGGAGGGAGACACTCCGTTCGGCGCCTACCCGGTGGTGGGCGGGCACGCGATCCCGCTGGGCCAGATGTCGATCTCCGCGCCGAACTTCCTCAACTACAACACCTACTACGGGTCGGTCGACTACACGATTAGCCCGAAAGATAACCTGCGCGGCCGCGTGATCTTCTACAAGTCGAGTTTCATGGACGTCTCGGCCAACTTGCCGGTGTTCTTCACCACCACCAGCAATAACAGCTATCTGGCGACGATTTCGGAGTTCCACAACTTCAGCCCGTCGCTGACCAACGAGTTCCGGCTGGGCTACAACCGCAACAACGGCATCTGGGGTGTGGGGCCGCAGACGTTCCCGGGCCTGGACGCTTTCCCGAACCTCACCATCGATGAGCTGAACGTCAACATCGGCCCGGATCCGAATGCGCCGCAGGGCGGGATCCAGAATACCTACCAGGGCACCGATAACGTGTCCTGGATGAGGGGCGCGCACTCGTTCAAGTTCGGTGTCGACTTCCGCAAGCTGATCGCTCCCCAGAACTTCACCCAGCGGGCTCGCGGCGACTACGATTGGGGGACCCTGGAGGGCTACCTGCTGGACCAGGTGCCCGACTTCGCCGAACGGACCACCGGCGATGTCCGCTACTACGGAGACCAGACGCAACTGGGGTTGTTCGTCAACGACGACTTCAAGGTCCGGCCCCACCTAACCATCAACATCGGGGTGCGCTACGAGCGGACCACCGTGCCCTTCTCCGAGCGTCTGCAGACGGTCAACAGTATTTCCAGCGTTCCCGGGCTCATCACCTTCGGCGAGCCGAAAGTGTACAACAAGGGGTTCATGCCCCGCATCGGCTTTGCCTGGTCGCCGGGCACCCGCGGCGACACCTCGATCCGCGGCGGTTTCGGCATGAGCTTGGACCAGCTCTTCGATAACCTCGGCCTTCTGTCGCTGGCGCCGCAGTTCCAGCAGACGGTCGACGTCGGCGGGCTGTCGGCATACAACAACTTCCTGGCCAATGGCGGCATCAAGCCGAGCGCTTCGGCGGGAACCTTGAGCGAGGCGTACGCCCGCGCCCACACCGGCGCTTTCATCCCCGACCAGCAGCCGCCTAGAGCCTACCAGTGGAACTTGGGCATCCAGCACGTGTGGCGGGAGAACTACACGGTCGAGGTGCGGTACCTGGGCACCCGCGGCACGGACCTGCCGGTTCAGAACCGGCTCAACGTCCAGAACGTGGTGACACCCCAGAATGCGCTGCCGGTGTACATGCAGGCGCCGAGCCAGAGCACTCTGGACGGCCTCACCAGTACGCTCGCCCAGCTCACCGCGACCTACAATGCCTTAGGGTACTACATCCCGAAGTACTTGAATGCGGGGTTCCAGAGCAACATCGTGGGGTTCATGCCCTTCGGCCACTCGATCTACCACGGCCTGGCGACCCAGGTGACGCGCCGCTTCAGCAACGGGATGCAGTTTATCGCCTCTTACACCTGGAGCCACGCCATCGATGACTCGACGGCCGAGGTCTTCAGCACGGTCACAACTCCCCGCCGCTCGCAGGATTTCCAGAATGTCGCGGGGGACCGCTCCGATTCCGCTCTGGATCACCGGCAGCGGTTCACTTTCAGCATGGTCTATGACCTGCCGTTCTTCAAGCAGCACTCCAGTTGGTTCATGAAGAATCTGGTCGGCAACTGGGAAATCGCCCCGATCACCACCTATCAGACCGGTAGCTGGGCCACGGTCCAGAGCTCGACCGATTCGAACCTGAACGGCGATAACGCCGGCGACCGTGCGATCGTCAACGCGGCCGGCACGGTGAACGTGGGTTCCAACGTCACGGCACTGAAGAACTCGAGCGGCGCTACGGTGGCCTTCCTGGCGAACAACCCCAATGCCCGCTACGTCATCGCGCCAAAGGGCACTCTGACCAACTCCAGCCGCAACACCATGCACCTGCGGCCGATCGACGACCTCGACCTGTCGATCTACAAGCGGTTCAACATCAGCGAGCACAAGCAGTTCGAGTTCGGCGCGCAGTTTAGCAACTTCTTAAACCACCCGCAGTACACCGGCGGCTACATCAACGACGTGTACCCGATCGGCTACACCGGCGCGGAGGTGCGGAACTCCCTCACCCCGTCCTCGAGCTTGTTCTACCGCCCCGATCTGGTGTTCTCGAGCAATCCGCGCACGCTCCAGGTCTCGGCCAAGTTCCGCTTCTGAGCCGGCACCGGTTCGGGAGTTGTTTCAAATCCAAGGGGAGCCTTCGGGCTCCCCTTTCTTTTTCGCGGCGGCGGCAACGTCGAATCCGGGCCGATTTGGGCTAGCCCGGATGTTTCACGCGGAAAGCGGTTTGGCGCGCCGGACGCGGCAAAACGGGGTGGCGGTGCCGCGCTGAGCGAGAGCACTGCTGGCCGTAGCGGGTAGGACCTGGATTTCAGG
>JBEKLJ010000001.1:0-66379 GCA_050010255.1 Bryobacteraceae bacterium | reverse complement strand
GTTCAGTTTCAGGGACATGAGGCTGCTGCGCCGGAACGCTGGCGGCCCGGCTCAACCCGGTCGAAGTCGTTTGGTTATCGCGCATGAAGTTACGGGCACCTGCTGAGGTTACTGCAGCTTGTCGCGTCGCCAGCATTGCAGCCCTTCCTCCAACACTGGCAGGCTGCAGCGTGGTCACCACGATTATCCAAAAGCACTCCGAAGTTGGAATAGATCCAGCGTCGGTCGCCTTGCGGGTTCGGATCGAGTTCGAAAGCCTCTTGCATGTACTTATAGGCCTCGTCCAGGTTCCCTTGGAGCCTGTAAACGTCGCCAAGTCCGGCATACATCACCGCAGAGTCCCTAGGATCGGAACAGATTTCGGCTGCCTTCTTATAGTGTTGGATCGCGTCATTGTATCCAGAACTCCCCCTACCCCTAGCCGTATTGCCATCACGGCATTCTTGCGCACACTGAATCTGCCGGTCTCGCTCCTGACGCTTGTGTTCTTCCGCAAGCTGCTGTTGGCCTCCGATCTCGTAAATCGTCATCTGTGCAGTGCTGGCATCGGCGGGCTTGGTCAGCAGGTAAAGTTCCAGCGCCGTCTTGGCCTCATCGAGCCGCCCGGCATCCCTCAGGGCAATTCCCAGGTTATTGTAGGCAAGTCCCCACCAGGGCGCTTCAGTCAGCGCCTCCTTGTATTTGTTGACCGCCAGATTGTAGTCGGCGGTGCTCTTGGCACCCCTGAAGAACACATTGCCTTCGACGAAAGCGCGCTTCGCCTCTTCGGATATGGCCGGAGGGGATGTCATGGTTAAGACGGATTGGATTATTTTCTTTCGAAGTTCGACGCTAACAAACAGGTGGCATACTCTGCGGATCGAATCATCTCCCCGGCTGTTAAGATAATGTTCTTCCTCGCAAGCTGACTGTTGGTCCCTGTCGCGCTGCGAGGCGATCAAAGATAGGTATTCTCGAAAGTCTTTCTGTGATGACGTTCCGGGCAGTGAAGCGCTCCCGGTCTCTCGTAGCGCGAGCGCAAGGTTTCTGCCCATGGATTGCTCAGCAAGCTGAATTGGGGTATTACCATCGCTGTCTCTGAGCCCTATATCCCCACCATGTTCTACGAGAACCTTTGCTGTCCTGAGTGAGCCAGTAGTGGCGGCCCAGTGCAACGGCGTCTTTTGGTGCACGTCCCTGGCATTTACATTCGCACCGTTTGCAATGAGCAACGCAGCCACCTCGCTGTGGTCATGCGCCGCGGCTGTGTGCAAAGGCGTGCTTTGATCCGAAGCCCTAGCGTTCACATTTGCGCCCTTGTTAATGAGGAGTGTGACTGATTCGGTATGGCCGTTCCACGCTGCGAGGTATAATGGCGTAGCTTGATCTTCGTTTTTGGCGTCTACATTCGCACCTCTTTCGATAAGAAGCGTAGCCACCTCGGTTCGGCCTTTCTCCGCGGCCAAGTGCAGCGGCGTATCTTGGCGAAAGTTCCTCATGTTTACGTCAGCACCGTGGTCCAACAAGTGTCTAACTCTGACGACATCTCCTTGTATTACTACCGCCAACAGATTGTCGTCCTGCGCCTGGGCGCATGCGGGCCAGCCCACCATCGCAACGAACAGCAGAAGAAGTATGGGTACGGAAAGAATCGTTCTTGGCTTCATGGTTTTAGCTTCCTCTCTCATGACTCGTTTCCTTTGGTGGCGGAAGAGCCGTTCTCCTCTGCCGTCGTGTTGCTTCCCGTTACTTGGGCGCCGGTGCCGCACTGGAAGAAGCTGGATTGCCGGGCTTTAAGCCGCCCGCCCCAGCCGGGTACCTCGTAGCGGCACCCGGCGCCACACTGGAAAAGCCTGGATTCTCGGGCTTCAAATGGCGGGCTCGCCAAAGCATGCCCTGGACGTAGGTATCGTTGGGAGCCACGTGCGCGGCTTCCTCCAGAGTGACGATCTCATGTTTGAATTCGCCTCGCGACTCAAAGATCAAGGCATTGCCCACAAGCTCGCAGACCACGCGGTTTCCCGCCGGAGCCTCCTTGTAGTGCTCGAACAGTCCCGACATCAGCCTCGACCAGGGACCGATGGCGCTGTTCTGTGGATCGAGTTTCTGGGCACGCTCCACGGACGCGCTGGCGGTTCTCACATCGCCCATCATCAGCGCGGCCACGCCGTGGTAGAGCGACTGCATGGCCTTTGCCTTGTCCTCCTGCTCCCTCTGCTGCCGCGCCTTCAGAATGTCCTGGGCCAGCAGGAGGGCGTTGCGCACCAGCGGATCGTTGGGCCGCTCCAACTGCGCCTGCTTGAAGTATTCGACTGCCGCCTGCGCGGAGGCGACGTCAAAACGCATGAGCGCCTCGAAGCCTTTGTTGTAGGCGGCATTCTGGAACGTCGCCGGATCGATCTGCGCGGGGAAGGCGCGCTCCTGACCGCGGGCGATATGCGGATCGAGGACAATAGGCTTGTCCGGGTCCAGCCCCAGGCAGCGGAGATCGACCAAGGAAGAGCCTTGGTCGCCCCACTGGCAGTCCGGCTGCTTCTGGGTCGATGTGACGGGCGCGGCGGGTGGGGCGGGGCCTTCCCTGAGGCCGAGACCGCTTCCGCCTGTGTCGCCGATGTCCTTCAGCCCAAGATCACCCGCTCCAGCGTCTTTCAGGCCGAGTTCGTTTTCGGCAATGCCCTTCATGCTGCTCAGGGCTTCCTGCTTTTTGCGCTCGAATTCTGCCTGGCGGCGCCTGGCTTCTTCCTCATCCCGCTTCCTTTGTTCCTCGATCTCCCGCTGCCTCTGCCGCTCGGCCTCAAGCTGCCTTTGCCGTTCGGCTTCTTGTTGCCGCTGGTGCTCGGCTTCGGCTTCGGCTGCGGAGTTGTCGGATGGCTGATTGCTGCCCGTTGATGGTGCGCTCCAGCCGCAGGCCTGCTTGCAGGCATCGTCGCTGCAAGGGGGACGGATCACCTTTCCGCAGTAGCAACCACAGCCTGCAAGATGTTGCGCCATGGCGGGCGTCACACTCACGACCATCACAGCCAAACCGAGAAGAACAGGTACCAACAAAGACCGTTTCATGATTGCCTCCATGTGCGAAGCTCAACGCTCCGCGCCTACTTCTTGTGCGGAATCACGCTAGTGGGCGTCAGACCCATGGCGTTTACGTTAGGGTTCTTCGCCGCTTCGACCATACTTCCATCGAAGTGCAGCACCTCTACGCCTTTGTCGTGGCTACCCTGATAAACTGTTCCAGTCGAGTCCCAACCCACCTTGAGCACTCGGCCTCGATAGAGCAAAGCCACCGGAATCGTGACGAAAGCGCCGGTAGGCGTGTACGTAACCGTCACGATTGCATTCGGCTGATTCGAAACGCTTACGTCGTAGTGAACCCCGCAAGCATCTGTGTAGCTGTGCGCGCCAAATGCAAACATATAACCCTCGGAGCAGCCACCCTTGGTTTCATCCCAGGCATAGACAGCAATTTGGTCGCCCGTGTAAGCACCATTGCTGGATAGCGCGAACAGACTAATGGTGAGAAGGTGGCCTCTAGGCATGCGGAAGACGTTAACGTAAAACGGGCCCTCTTCCGGGAGCATATACGTATAAAGGGCGTCTACTCTGCCGGATTCATGCCACCATGCGGGCACTTCGGAATAGCGCTGGCGGGTTATGCCGCCGCTCACGTACTTCACAGCCAGCACACCCTCGTTCTCCCGCTTCTTTTGCGCAGCAGCCTCCTTCTCTGCCTGAATCACAGAGATGTGGGCGCGGGCCTCGGTTGCATCGGCTTCCGAAGGGCTCAGCTCGATGTAGTAGTTCAACTGCTTCACGGCTTCGTCGTACTGCCCGCTCAGTTCCAGAGCGCGCGACAGGTTGTAGTAGGCGTTGCCCCACCAAGGGGCGATTACCAGGGCCTTCTCCAGCAGTTCAATGGGTTTGACAAAATCATCGGGAATGTTTGCCTGTTTCATCAGCGCCGAAGCCTGAAGAAAGAGCTGGCGGGCCTCTTCCGGAACAGGGGGAAGCGCCGGGAGGCTGGCAGCAAGCTTGAATACCTTTTCACCCAAGGCCTCATCATAGGGTCGCCTCTGAAGAGCACTGGCGGACTCGGCAAGAGCACTTTGAGGGTTCTTCGCAATGGCCTGCTCCAATAGATGGACCACCTCTATCTGATTGGATAATATTCGCTGATAAAGTGGGTGGCCCGGAGACAGCTTCAGAACTCCTTCGTCGCTTTCACTCTGCATTTTCGCCCACGCTAGCGCCGTGTAGCCGCGGCGGTCCTTGGACTCGATGTTGGCTCCCTTCTCCAGAAGCAGCTTCGCAGCCTCAACCTTGCCGCCGTTGGCCGCAAAAAACAATGCCGTCCATCCCTCATGGGGAGAAACACTAGCTTTGGCTTCGATGTTGGCTCCCTTGTCCAGGAGCAGCTTCGCAATCTCAACCTTGCCCCCGTTGGCCGCAAAAATCAATGCTGTCCATCCCTCATAGGGAGAAACACTAGCTTTGGCTTCGATGTTGGCTCCCTTGTCCAGGAGCAGCTTCGCAATCTCGGTCCGGTCCTGATATTCGACCGCAAGCATCAATGGCGTGCGACCGTACTCGTCCCTGGCCTCGATGTTGGCACCCTTGTCCAGGAGTTGCTGAACCGCTGCCGTATCGCCGTTGCCAGCGGCTTGAAGCAGTTGGACATCCAGGCTGTTGGAGCCTGCTTGGGCTGCAGCCGGGGAACTCATGACCCCCGCAGCCAGCCCGAGAAGAACAGCCACTAACAAAGTTCTTTTCATGATCCCCTCCCGGAGCAATGGAAGCCGGTCGCGGTAGGGATACCAATCGCTTAGCACCCCCCGCACAGGTCGGTACGGGCGCTGATTAGCGCCTACGGCTCCTCCCTCAGATGTTGGCGGCAAACTGCCCGCCGCCCGATCCCTGGCACACACGTTCTCCCGCTCTGTGTCGGGAGCGTGTTAGCACAGATGTCCGTTTTCGGATCCTGGCCGGCCTCCATTCTACACCCCAGGGCCTCTGTGGAAGCCGTTCTTTTCATCCTTCGATCGCCAGCGGCCCGGGCGGCGCAAGCAAGGGCCACCTCTGCCTCCTTCGAGTACGGAAATACCCGGAAGTGCCTAATTCCAAGCGATTTCTCATACACCTCTCCATCGCCCCTCCTGCCTTCGACGTGTTTGCTCCTCCTCCGCCGCGCCGTCTCCGGTCAAGGTGGGGCGGAACGACCCGTGCCCTTGCGGCAGCGGGGACAAGAAGTGCTGCGGGGGGGGCCCTCGCGGCTGCGGCTGAGTCACAACCTCAGCTCTCGTGTCGGCCAGTCGGCCTGTCGGTAGCGTCCGGTTACTTCGCCCCCGAAGCAATTGCCCGGAAGTCCTGCTGCGATATCCCTTGCCTCAGCAGAGCATCCATCCTGTCTCGGCTCGTGGGTGGCTTCCCGGTTGCCACCAGGCCTCCGATATAGATTCGCTGAGTGTTCCCAAACTGCCGGTCCTCGGTGTCAACGGAGACTACGACCGGAATGTCGTCCCGGCGGCCGAACACCCTGACGGCAGCCTGCGCCATTTCGACAGGGACCTTGCTTCCAATCTCGATCTCAACGGCCTCAGGGTTTTTTGGACCGAACCATTCAAACACTACCTTGTCCAGCAGCCTGTTGCGCGCGAGGATACTTACAAACGCACCCCTGGCAGCACGGGCGCCGGGCACGCCGCTATTGATTGATACAACGAAAGGCCTGCCGGAGTTGAACCGAAAAGCCAAGGCCTCGCCAGGTGTTCTTGTCGAGACAATCATCTCGACCTCTGTTAGATCGGGACTGACTTCGCTCTGGGCCAGTAAGGGAGTGGGCTGACAAGACAGCAACAGTGCAAAGCTGATTCCAGGAAGAACGGATTCGCGTAGTGTCATTTGGATCCTTTGTGCAGGCCCGCGGGCCGGCGTGATTTCTGGCTGTCGATCCGGACGGGAAGACGATTGATTATGCTCCGGCGCGGCGCGCAAGTCAACGACACGGCGCGATCCGCGTGGCATGGGCGGCTGATGCCGCAGGGGCGTGCCGCGTGGGTCAGGCAGCCGCTCCTTGCCAGTCGCGGCTCTGCGAGTGGGAGTATGCCGTTGACCGAGCAGCACGCGGGGGCCGCCATGCGTCGGCAGGAGTGCCGACGCGGCACGCTGAGAGCGCGCGCTACGGCGCTGGGCTCGCGGCCGGGCGGCAAGTAGGGGCGATCATGATCGACCCTCAGCGATGCCGGCATGAAAGCCGGCATGGCAGCCTGGAAAGGCCGCTCCACGCCGCAGACAACGTGCGGGCGCGCCGTCAGCGCTGCTTCTTGGCGGCGGCCGGGCTGCGCGTGGGGCTGGCGTGCTTCTTGGACGGGACGGCGCCGGGGGCGGCGCGCGACGAGGGACGGCTGGCGGCCGGGAGCCCCGAGCCCTCGGGGCCGTACAGCCTTCGATACACCCAGGCGTTCCGCAGCACGGCCAACACGTAGGTGCGCGTTTCGCTGAAGGGGATGGTCTCGATGAACTCGGACGGTTCGCGGAAGTCGGCCCAGGTGAGCCAGACCTCGACGCGGGAACGGCCGGCGTTGTATGCGGCCAGGGCGAGCTCCGGGCGGCCGGCGAAGGCGTCGTACATCTGGCGCAGGTAAACCGCGCCGAGGCGCAGGTTCAAGGGGGGCCGGAACAGGATCGCGGGCCGGAAGCGGCGGCGGCTGATCCCGAGAAGGCGCCGGCCGGTCGCGGGCAGGATCTGCGTCAGGCCATAAGCCCGGGCCGGGGAGACGGCTTCGGGGTTGAACTCCGATTCCTGGCGGATCAGGCCGGCCATGAGGTAGGGGTCGAGGCGCTGCTGGCGGGTCTGGCGTTCGAGCTCGGCGCGCCAGGGCAGCGGATAGAGCAGGCTCCAGAAGGAGGCGGGAGCGTCTTCGAACCGGATTGACAGGTAGTCCGGCACGAGGCTCTTGACGAGGCGGAGCGCGCTGTGCGGCGGGCCGTACTGGCGGAGCATCTGCGCCAGTTGAACGGCGACGACGTGCGGCTGATCGCCGCTCTGGGCCGCGAAGCGCAGCTCGGTCTCGGCCAGATCCTCCAGGCCGGCAGAGGCCAGAAGGCGGGCGCGGTCGAAGCGCGCCTGGGTAGCGGGAGCCGGCTCGAAGGTGCGGACAGGCGGGCGCGCGGGCCAGGCGATGTGGTTCAGGAACGCGCCAGCGTCCGGGGAGGCGACAGCGCGGACGAGGGCGGGAAGTGAGAGGCGCTGGTCCGCGAGGCTGGTGTAGTACCGATTCGGGAAGTGCTCCAGAAGCGCGGAGTAGTAGGCCTTGGCGTCATCGGGCCGGCTCGCGCCCTCCGCCAGCCTGCCCAGGAAGTAGAGAGCGGCGGCCGCGCCCTCCGCGCCCGGGAACTTCTGCACGTGCGCCCGCAACAGCTCGGCCGCCTCGGGGCGGCGGTGGATGTAAGCGTTCCAAGTGACCTTCCAGTGACAGTAGGCGGCCAGCGGGTGATCGGCGAAAGAGTCCGAGCAGGCCCGGAAGAGCGGAAGATAGCGGTCGGCCCGATTGTCGAGCAGGTAGCGGTTGGCAGCCGAGACGAGCGCCCTGAGGCGCCAGGGCGAGCGCGGGTAGCGCTCGATCCGCTGCAGGGCCGCCAGCATCTCATCGTCGCGTTCCATCCGCCGTGCGAGCTCGGCCAGGTAGTACAGGCGCTCGGCGTCGGCTTCGGGCGAGGCCAGCTCGAGCGACTTCAGATAGCTGAACGCCGCCGCGTGCCGGTAGGCGAGGAAGTCGACCACGCCCAGGCGGACGCGGGCCAGATCGCGGTCGGCGCCCGCCAGTTGAGGCAGCAGCACCTCGATCTCGGTGCGCGCGCGGCGGTGCTCGCCGGCGTGCGCCAGCCTGTCGGCGCGCTCAATCATCGCGGGGGCGGTGGGAGGGGGATAGAGAGCGCCGAGCGTCTGGCGCAATTCGGCGAGTGCGGTGGCGGCCTCCTCAGCATCGCCGCTCAACGGGTACTGGTAGAAGACGCGCTGATAGTAGACGGCGGCGGAGGCGAGATCGTTGGCAGCGCGGTAGCAGGCCGCCAACTGGGCATCCCCGGCCGGCTGCTGGAGCCGCGGGTAGTAGCGACGCAGGATCTCGACTCCCGCGGCGGGCTTTCCATTCTCTTTCCAGGCGCGAGCGGCCAGCAGGGCCGCGTCAGCGGCGAGCGGGGAGTCCGGAGCAGCGCCCCAGACCGGCGCCAGATCGGCCAGCGCGCCGGCGAAGTTGCCGAGGTCGAACTCGGCGGAGGCGAGGAACCAGGCGGCGTAGTCGGCCAGCGCGGGAAGGCGCGGGGCGGCCGCGCGAAGGTGGGGGATGGCGTCGGCGGGCTGCTGGTTTTGCTGCTCGGTGATACCGGCGCACAACAGGGCGAGCGCGCCGGTGCGGTCGTTGGGGTGCGCGGCGGCCAGGCGCAGCAGCGCCGCCCGCGCGGCGGGAAGCGGCTTCTCATGGTAGGCGCGGCCCAACGTCTCCAGCGTCTGCGCGCCGCAGACGGCGGCCGCCAGGAGCAGAACGGCGAGGCCGCGGGCGGCTAACGCCCGCGGTTGGCCGGCGTCCACGCAAAAACCGGGGACAGACAGCCACTTTTCGCTTGCGTCAGTCCGTTGTCTTCGGCGAACCGGGAGTGCGAAAAGTGGTGTCTGGCCCCGGTTTTTGCGTACTCCGCTCCTCAAGAACGGCACGTTAGGCCAGCGGCCCCGGGTAGTCTGGGCCCAACGCGGAAAGGTCATCATTGGCCAGGGTGCGGACCAGCTCCGCGTGCAGGTAGTCCGGCATGGCAGCCGATGCGGAGAGGTACTCACGCTCGAAGGCCAGCCGGGCGGAATCGATATCCTCCTTGAGTTCGGCGTAGAGGCGCTTGGCGGCGCGTCCAGCGTGCACCGCCTGGGCCCGGTAGAGGCGCATCTCGGCGACCCGCACGCGGGCGAAGCGTTGCGCGCGGAGGCGAAGCTCTTCTTCCTCCTGAGTGAAGCGCGGGACTTCAGCGGGTTCGGCGGGGACGGCGCGGTTGAGTTCCTCGCTGCTTTCCCGCCGCGCGCGCTCGACCAGGGAGGGCATGAGCGCCTCGATCTCGGCGGCCAGGCGCCGCTCGAGCTCGGCGTGGAATTCCGCCTCCAGACGCAGAGCCAGCTCAGCGAACCGCTCGTCGAGCACCTGTTCGATGTGCTCCCGCCAGCCTGTGTCGAGCGCTTCTTCGATGCGGCACATCTGAAGCTGCCAGGCGGCAGAGAGCTGCTCGCGGACGGCCTCGCGCTGTTCGGAGAGGGCTGAACTCAGCGGGAGATTCCGGTGCGGGGCGGGAGAGGACATCCGTTTAGCAATCTCATTCTACCGTATGGGGAGCGCGGAGCCGGGTTAAGCTCGTAAGGTGCAGCGAGGCGCAGCACTCGGGTTCCTGGTGGCGACCGTCGTGCTGGCCCAGGGGCCGGAGAACGTCCTGGTCGTGGTCAATCGCAATTCGGTCGTCTCGCGCCAGATCGGCCAGTACTACTCGTTCCGGCGCGGGATTCCGCGCGCCAACGTCTGCCTGATCGACGCACCGGCCACAGAGACCGTTTCCCGCGAGGTTTACGACAAGCAGGTGGCGGCCCCGATCGCGGCCTGCCTGAGATCGAAGCGGCTGGAAGAGACGATCCTGTACATCGCGACCACACTCGGAGTGCCGCTCAAGATCGAAGGCTCCGGCGGCCCGCAGGGCGACCAGGCGGCCGTCGATTCCGAGCTGACCCTGCTGTATGGGGACCTGCATGGGCAGAAGCACGCGCTGGCTGGCGCGGTCGTCAATCCGTTTTTCCGCCACCGCGAGGAGCCCTTCACCCACGGGCACTTCCCCATGTACCTGGTCTGCCGCCTGGCAGCGTATGACTTCGATGAGGTCCGCGGGATGATCGACCGCTCGCTGGCCGCAACGAACCGCGGGCGCGTGGTCCTGGACCTGCGGTCAAACGACGACTCGATGGGAAACGACTGGCTGCGGAACGCGGCCATCCTGCTGCCGCGGGAGAGGGTGGTGCTGGAGGAGACGATCCAGGTGCTCTACAACCAGCGGGATGTCATCGGCTACGGGGGCTGGGGCTCGAACGATCCCAACCGCAAGCAGCGGTTTCTAGGGTTCCAGTGGCTGCCGGGCGCCATCGTCACTGAGTACGTTTCCAGCAACGGCCGGACCTTCGCGCGCCCGCCGGACGACTGGAACATCAGCACTTGGCAGGACCCCACCCACTGGTTTGCCGGCGCTCCGCAGACGCTTTCGGCCGATTACATCCACGAGGGCGCCACCGGCGTCTCGGGCCATGTGTACGAGCCTTATCTGCCCCGGACGCCGCGGCCCGACCTGCTCTTCCCTGCCTATCTGAGCGGGCGCACGCTGGCGGAGAGTTACTACCTGGCGATCCCGGCTCTGAGCTGGCAGAACATCGTGCTCGGCGATCCGCTCTGCCGGTTGAAGTAGCGCGCGCGTGGGGGCCGATCATGATCGGCCCCTCCACACGCATCGGGGCTGGCCGCGCCCTGCCCGGTTACTGCGCCGGTCCGGGAGGCATGCGCCGGCCCATGCCCATACCCCTGCCCACGCCGCCGCCGCCCGGGCCGCCCCACATCAGGCCATCCGGTCCCGGCCCCAGGAGCTGCCGCACTATCTCGGCCTTCTGGCGCTGCTCGGTAGTCAGGAGCGCCCAGATCTGCGACTGCGCCTTGGCGTGGATCACCGCCAGTTGGGCGGTCAGCGACCCCTGGGCGTTCGCCAGGTCCTGGAGCTGCTTGTCGAAGTCCGGTCCCGCCGTGGCGCTGTGGACGAGTTGCTCGATCGCCTTATGGTTGTCGCGCACTTGGACGCGCACCGGTTTGGCCTGCTCGGCCGATTGCCGGATGATCGAGCGGATCTGGGTCTTCTGGTCCTCGGTAAGGTTCAGAACGGCGGCGAGCCGCTCAAAGTGGTGTGCCGCCCGTGCGCGGGGGCCCGGCATGCCCGGTCCGCCACCGGCAGGCCCGGCCGGAGGCGGCGCTTGCGCAAACATCAGGCCGGTCAAGATCAATGCTCCGCCGGCGCATCGAAGCAGGTTGCAGTTCTTCATGGTTGGTTGAGATCTCCTCTACCAGAAAGAACCCGAGCCGTGGGAGCGAAGTTGCGGGGCATTGCAGAGAAACCGCGCCCGGGCGGCCCCCTCGGCCGGGACGGAGCGGCCTGTCATCCTCTCAGCCGGCTGTGCTTCCTGCCGAACGCATAGTAGACGCCCAGCCCGATAATGAGCCAGACGACGAAGCGGACCCAGGTCTCCAGCGGCAGGCTCAGCATCAGCAACAGGCAGCCGCCGATGGAAACCCACGGCAGCCAGGGGACTCCCGGCATGCGAAAAGCGCGCGGGCGGTCCGGCTGCGTGCGCCGGAGGACGATCACGGCGGCCGAGACCACGACGAAGGCGAACAGCGTCCCAATGTTGGCCAAGTCCGCGAACGTGCCCACGTCCCAGATGCCCGCCGGGATGCCCACCGCCAGCCCCGCGATCCAGGTGCTCACGTGCGGCGTGCGGTGCCGCGGGTGAACCTTCGAGAACGCCGCGGGCAGCAGGCCGTCGCGAGACATGGCGAACCACACCCGCGCCTGCCCGTACTGGAACACCAGCAGCGAAGACAGCATGCCCAGGAGGGCGCCCAGCACCACCCAGCGCCGAATCGACTCATAGCCCAGCATCCTGAGCGCGTCGGCCACCGGGGCGTCCGTTCCGAGCGTGTTCCACTTCGCGATCCCGGTGAGCACCAGCGCCACGGCGATGTACAGCAGCGCGCAGACGATCAGGCTGGTGACGATGCCAAACGGCAGGTCGCGCTGCGGCCGGCGGCACTCCTCGGCCGCGGTCGAGACCGAATCGAACCCGATGTAGGTGAAGAAAACGATCGCCGCGCCGGTCATCACGCCGGAGAAGCCGTTGGGCATGAAGGGCCGCCAGTTCTCCGCCCGCACCGCGCCCGCCGCGCCCACGACGAAGATCAGGATGGCGGTGATCTTGATGGCCACCATCAGGTTGTTGGCGCGCGCGCTCTGGCGGACCCCGCGCACCAGAATCCAGGTGAGAACGAGCAGCACGATCAGGGCCGGCAGGTTGAACCAGCTCCCCGTGGGGTGGCCGCCGGCAAAGATGGGCTTGGACAACTGCGGCGGCAGGTGGATGCCGAACAGGCTGTCGAGCAGGTCGTTGAAGTACGCCGAAAACCCCACGGCCACGGCCATGTTGGACACGGCGTACTCCAGGATCAGGTCCCAGCCGATGATCCAGGCGAAGATCTCTCCCAGGGTGGCGTATGCGTAGGTGTACGCGCTGCCGGCGACGGGGATCATGGAGGCGAGCTCCGCATAGCACAGGGCGGCGAAGCTGCACGCCACGGCGGTCAGCAGAAAGGAGAGCGCGATGGCCGGCCCGGCGCCCGGGCGGCCCGCGGTCGAGACCGCGTGTCCGCCGTGGAGCAGCAGATCCAGAATCGGGGCCTTGAGAATGGAATCGAAGCCCTGCTCGCCGGCCGCGGCGGTGCCCGTGAGGATAAAAATCCCCGAGCCGATGACGGCGCCGATTCCAAGGGCCGCCAGGCTCCAGGGCCCGAGCGTCTTGCGCAGCCGCTTGCCGGGCGCCTCGGACTCGGCGATGAGCTGGTCGATGTTCTTAGTTCGGAGTAGCTGGGACACGGGCGCAATCGTCCCCAGAGCCAGCCGCACGGCGCCGGGGACGGAATCTCAGCGCGGCGCTCAGCGTTTCCGCTGGCCCTTGACCATCTTCGTGACCTTGTGTTTGTGGGAGCCGCGGGCCACGCCCGCGGCCCGCTTCGGCTTGGGCGGCTGGCGCTTGCGGGCCTTCCGCTTGGCATCCTTGCGTTCCGCTTTGTCGGTGATGTTTTTTGTGTTCATTCCGCTGTCTTCAGTCCTGCGTACTTCGCAATGATCTTTTTCAGCCCGTGTCCCGGGAAGCTGACCGTGAGTTTGGCGTCCTCACCCTCCCCTTCGCGCCGGACGATGGTGCCGTTTCCATAGCGCGGATGCTCGACCGACGAGCCGACCGAGAACTTCGATCTCCGAACCGAGGGCGCAACCCGCGGCGGGGGCGGCTGGGTCCGCGGCGCGCCCGTCACCGGAAGATCCGTGGCCACGCCCCGGGCCGCGAAAAACTCCGCGATGTTTTCTAATGAATTATACGTCTTGCCGGTGTAGAGATTCTTCCGCGCCGCCTGGCGCACCAGGTATTGGTCCCCCGCCAGGTCCACCTGCGGCGGCGGCGCCGCGACCCGCCCGAGAACCTCGGTGAACTCCAGGGGAATCTCGCTCAGGAAGCGCGACGGCTGCGACGCCTCCGCGTGCTCCCCGCCGTAGCGGCGCCGGTAGCGCGCGCAGGTCAGGACTAGCCGTTTCTGGGCCCGGGTCATGGCCACGTAGCACAGCCGGCGCTCCTCCTCCATCGCGGCCCGGGAATCGAGCGAGCGGCCGTGTGGAAACAAGCCCTCCTCGAGGCCGCAGATAATGACCGCCGGGAACTCGAGCCCCTTGGCATTGTGCGCCGTCATGAGGCACACCTGCGCCTGCTCGTCGATGGCGTCGGCTTCCGAGACCAGCGCGGCGTGATCCAGGAACTCGGGGATGCCCTCGCCGCGCGCGGCGGCGTCGGAGGCGGCGTTGACAAGCTCGGTCAGGTTCTCCTGGCGCGCCTCAGCGTCCGGGGTCTGGTCGGCCTCGAGCGTTTTCAGGTAGCCGGTCCGGTCGAGGACCGCCCGCACGACTTCGTGGAGCGGCTCGACCGCCGCAGTTTCCCGCAGGCCCTCGATCAGCGTCCGGAAGCCCTCCAACGCGGCCGCCGCCCGGGTGGGAAGCTGTTTCTCATCGAGCAAGCGCAGGATGGCGCTCCAGTGGTTCACGCCGTGCTCGCGCGCGCACCGCTCGATCTGCTCGATGGCGCTCTTGCCGAGGCCGCGCGCCGGCGTGTTGATGATGCGCAGCAGGTTGACGGAATCCTGCGGCGCCACCAGCACCTTCAAGTAGGCCAGGATGTCCTTGATCTCCGCCCGCTGGTAGAAGCTGAAGCCGCCGATCACCTGATACTTGCGCCCATAGCGCCGCAAGGCTTCTTCGATCTGCCGCGACTGGGCGTTGGTCCGGTAGAGCACCGCGACGCGGTCGCCCGGGTTCCCAAACAGGACGCTCTCGATGGTGTCGGCGATGAACAGCGCTTCCTGCTCGGCGTCGTAGGCTTCGCAGAACCCGACCGGGGCGCCCCCCTGCGCCGAGGTCCACAGCCGCTTGCCCTTCCGCTCCCGATTGTGCGCCACGAGCGCGCTGGCCGAGGCCAGGATGTTCTTGGTCGAGCGGTAGTTCTGCTCCAGGCGGATAAGCCGCGCGTTCGGGTAGTCCCCTTCGAAGTCCAGGATGTTGTTGATGTCTGCCCCGCGCCAGCTATAGATCGACTGGTCCTCATCACCCACCGCGCAAACGTTCTGATGGGCCTGGCTGAGCAGGCGCATCAGCTCGTACTGGCTGCGGTTGGTGTCCTGATACTCGTCGATGAGCAGGTGCGCGATGCGCTGGTTCCAGGCGCGCCGAAGGTCCTCATCATGCTCGAGCAGGCGGACGGCTTCGAGCAGCAGGTCGTCGAAATCGAGGGCATTGGCCTGCCGCAGCCGGCCTTCATACTCCTCGTAGACGGAGGCCAGCCGGCTCATTTTGAGGTCCTTGGCCGTCTTGTAGACGTCCGGGGGCGAGAGTTTGTGGTTCTTGGCGTGGCTGATGCGCCCCAGCGCCGCGCGATACGGCATGAACTGCTTCTCGTCGAGCCCGAGCTGCCGCGAGGCCGCCTTCACCAGGGCCAGTTGGTCATCCTCGTCGTAGATGGTGAAGCCGCGCGTGAAGCCCGGGCGCAGTTCGGCGAGCCGCGCCCCGTCCCTCCGCAGCAGCCGGACGCAGAAGGAGTGAAACGTCGAGACCACCAGCTCGCCCAGGGCGTAGGAATGCCCCAGCAGCCCCTCCACGCGCTCGCGCATCTCCTGGGCCGCCTTGTTGGTGAAGGTCACGGCGACAATGGCCGATGGCGGCACGCGGTGCGCGTGGACCAGGTGGGCGACGCGGTGAGTAATCACCCGGGTCTTGCCGCTTCCCGCACCGGCCAGGATCAGCAGCGGACCCCCGGCATAGGCAACCGCTTCGCGCTGCGGCGGGTTGAGGCCTTCCAGAAAGTCCATGAGAATCGTCTTGCCGGAGCGGGCACGCCGCGCGGCAGCCTGCGGGCGGTCGAGAGGGCCCGAAACGGACCTAGCGAGACTCCCTGCAACTAATTGCTGCGATTCAATTTTAGCACGCCATGGCGGCCGGCTACGGCAGCCCCGGTGACGACGAATTGTCACCCCCTTTGGGGGGAGCTGACCCCCAATAGACCTTAGCATGCAGCGATCAAGAGGGCATTGATGCGCCGGGGGTGTCGTGCTAAAAGCAGTGCATGGCTCGGTGTGTACCGGCATCTCTCCACGTCATCCGTAGGCGGCTGCAACGGTTGTACGAACGGCGGTCGGCAGTGAACGCGCTGATCCGCTCGCTCCGGCAGTATCAGCGCGCTGCCGGGCCAGCCCACTGAGGTGGCAGCGACCGTCGGGCCGCCTCGTGGCAGCGCAGGCTGCGCGAGTGGTTTTGCACTCCATCGGTAATCCCTTGTAACCTGTAGACTTGCCGGTTCGCCAATTCCGACAGAGGGACGCGAGGACCTCGCGGAATGCCGGCTGCAGCGCCGCATGCTGGTCGATTTCGAGTTGATCAAACGGGCCCGGGAGGGCGAAGATGCCGCCTACAGCGAGGTGGTGCAAGCTTATCGCAAGCGGATCCTGGGCACGATCGCGCGGCTCATCGGACGGCCCGAGGACGTGGAGGACGTGGGGCAGGAGGTCTTCCTCCGGCTGTACTTTTCTCTCGACCAGTTGCGCAGCCCGGAGGTTTTCGAGCCCTGGCTCTACCGGTTGACGGTGAACGCGGCGTACGATTACTTGCGCAAGCGGCGCCGGCGCGCCGAAGCGCGCATGGCGGACCTGTCCGAGCAACAGGTGGTGCTGGCCGACGCGGCCGCCGGCACCAGGCGGCAGGACGAGGACGAGAGGCGCAAGCGCGTCCGCGAGCAGGCGGATACACTGCTGCGCTCGATCCCGGAGCAGGATCGCATTCTGCTCTCGCTGAAAGAGATGGAGGGCCTGTCGCTGAAAGAGCTTGAAAAGGTCTACGGCGTCAGGGAGAATGCTCTGAAGGTGAGGCTGTTCCGAGCCCGGCAGCGGGCCCTGAAGGCTTTTGAGGCGTCGGAGGGCAAGAGCGTCGGCGCCCGGCTGGTGAGATAGGGGGTTTCATCGTGAACGATGATCGCGTGCGAAGCGGCCCACCGGAAGAGCGGCTGGATGCTCTTTTGGCGGCGTACTGCGACGCCTGCCCGGATCCCGAGCCGAGTCCGGACTTCATGCCCGGGCTGTGGCGAAAGATCGAGGCCCGGCGGGCGTTTGCCTTCACCTGGCGGCGCCTGGCGCAGGGCATCGTCACCGCCGCCGCCCTGGCCTCGCTCGCCATGGGCGTCTACCTGAAGGGCGTTTCGCCGGCGCCGCCCACCTACCTGGAAACGCTGGCGGCCAGCCAGGTGCCTGACAGCCTGGCCGACACAGAGATCATCCAGGCCGTGAACGAGAACTCGCAATGAAACGCTCCAACGTCTCAGCCATCGTTTACTTGTGCCTGGTGTTCCTCAGCGGCGTCCTGGTGGGCGGCGTGGGTTTCAGGTTTTACCACCTGCGCTCGACGAGCGCCAGAAGCGGCCCCTGCGGTCCCGAGGCGCTGCGCACGCGCTACATCAACGACATGCATTCGCGGCTGAAGCTGCGGCCAGACCAGATGAGCCGGCTCGAGGCCATCCTGGAGCAGACCCACGAGCGCTTCACGGTACTGCGTGAGAAGTACAGGCCCGATGTGCGGGCGCTCCAGGAGGAGCAGGCGCGGCTAATCCGCGCCATGCTCGACGATCAGCAGCGCGCCGAGTACGAGAAGATGCGCCAGGAGCGGGAGCGCGATCATAGGGGCGGGCACGAGGGCAGAAGGCCTCCGCCTCCACCAGGCTCTTAGAAGTATTGCGACTTGGAATGGAATCGGAACTGCCGCTCCGAATCCGGCGCGGGGACGGGCGTTACGCCTTAGCGGGTTCGGGCTTGCGGTTGTACTTCCTCTGGAACTTCTCGATGCGGCCGGCCGTGTCTACCAGCCTCTGGCGGCCGGTGAAAAACGGGTGGCACTTGGAGCAGATTTCCACGCGGATGTCGCCCTTGTGGGTGGAGCGGGTGGTGAAGGTGCTGCCGCAGGCGCAAATGACGTTGACCGCGTTGTACGCGGGATGAATCCCAGCCTTCATGGACGCGAGTATCCTTTCAGCTTCCTACGGTTTCCTCTGACAGTATAGCAGGCGGGGCCGCTCACCGGCCGGAAAGTGAAAACCCCCGTGCCGGGCTCACGCGCGGCACGGGGGTATCTGGTAGCCATGTAGGATGAGCCGGCGGCTCATCGAACCATCTGTGAGGCGGCCGGTCCACGGGAGCGGAGCCTCGCCACTGATTCGAAGCCGACCACATCAGAGCATGAGCTTTAGCAGTCGGCCACCTCACTCGGTTTACTACTGCCAGTTGACATTTTCCTGGACCACCTCCTTCCTCAGTGATGCCTCCATCCTACCAGCGGTCCGGCGGCCGCGCAATTCCCAAATCGCGGATGGGCGCGCGCAGCCATCGGGGTGGAGCGGCCTTTCGAGGCTGCCATGCCGGCTTCCCTGCCGGCATCGGCCGAGCGGCGGCACGTCCGGAACGGATCCACAAAACGGAAATGCCGCCGTGGCAGGGACGCCATCTTGGTTGGGGCGTGGCACATTCAGGCGATGACGAGCCGTCAGCGCAACTTCACAATTGGTGATTGAGTGTGCTGTCCTGGGTTCCTGGCCCGGGTTACGAGTTACTGGGCCAGCTCCCTCACCAACCGGTAGAGATACGTTTCGGACTCGTAGAACTGAGCGACCCCAACGCGCTCGTTCTGGCCGTGGGCGCGCTTATCGTCGCGCTCCAAGAACAGGCCGGTCATGCCGTAGGTGGGAATTCCCGCGGCGCGGAGGAATCGGCCGTCGGTGGCTCCCGTCCCCATGCAAGGCACAACCGGCACCCCCGGCCACATCTGGCTGGTTACGCGCTTCGCCGCGCTCAGAATGTCATCGCGCAGCGGGGAGGCCGGCGCGGAGGTCGGAGGCTCGCCGCTTGGCCGAACGTCGACCTTGTCGTCCGCGATCACCTTCCTCAGAGTGTCGAAGACGAACTGGAGCGAATCGTCCGGATGGACGCGGCAGTTGATGTTGGCGCCGGCGGTCTGAGGCAGCGCGTTGAGGGCGTGCCCGCCGTCGAGCATGGTGGCCACGCAGGTGGTGTGCAGGACCGCGTTCCAAACCGGAGACGCCGCCGCGACGCGCGCAATGGCCTGCTGGTCGCCCCGCGCGGCGGCCTGGAGGTCCTCGGCCAGCGCACCAGTGTAAAGACTGGCCGTCGCCCGGAAGTAGGCGCGGGTTACCTCGTTCAGCCGGATCGGGAACTCGTACCTGGAAATGCGTTCCAGCGCAGCCGCCAGCCGGTAAATCGCGTTCTCTTTCACGGGCATCGCGCTGTGGCCGCCCGGGTTTCTCGCTTCGATGCGGAAATCCGCGTAGGTCTTCTCGGCCACCTGGAGGAGGTTCAGCAGCCTCCGGCTGTCATGCATCTCACCCCCGCCGCCTTCGTTGAGCGCGAACTCCGCGTCGAGTAGCTTGCGGTGGTTCTCAAGCAGCCAGACCACGCCGTTGTAAGGCCCGCCGCCCTCTTCGTCGGCGGTCAGGGCGACGATGAGGTCGCGCGAGGGACGGAAGCCTTCGCGCCGGTAACGGATCAGGTTGGCGATCCAGATGGCGGCCTGCGCCTTGTCGTCGCTGGTGCCGCGCCCGTAGAAGAAGCCGTCCTGCTCGTGGAGCACGAACGGATCGAAGGTCCAATCGGACCGCTTCGCCTCGACCACATCGAGGTGAGCCAGCAAGAGGAGGGGCCTCTTGGCGCCGGTCCCACGGTAGCGGACAACCAGGTTCATCTTGTGCGGCGCCGCACCCACCACCTGGATGTCGGAAGCCGGGAAGCCGGCGACCCGCAAGCGGGCGGCCATCGCTTCGGCAGCCGGGGTGGTTGCGCCGGTGCTGAAGCTGGTGTTGATCTCGATCAGCTCTTTGTAGATTTCCCGGGTCAACTGCTGGTCGGCGGCAGGGGAGAGGTTCTGGGCGAAGCCCGGAGACAGAAACAGTGAGACAGCAAGGAAGGTCAGGAAGCGCATACCTGGAGGATACCCGATGCCGTGACCGAATCGCGCGCGTCAGCGAGCGGCTGGCCTGTGTACCGGCTACTCCGTGTCAAGCCTTCAGCCGGGAGAGCACTGTTGCTTGGTGTCCGCTCACCGTGAAGCTGGTACAGGCGTTCGCCGATCAGTGCCATGTTGCTGAGCAGACTGGAGATCGCACTTCCGCCAACATCGGGATTGGAGACTTGCGGCAGCTTCCCAACAACGCTGCCCAGGGAGACGTGGCGTACGAGGATGCCCACATAGGCTGAGAAGCCAGCTCTTGGACAGGCTAAGCCCTTGATTTTCAACAAGCGGTCCGCGCAGCGGGAAAGCAGTGAAAGTGCTTGACGTGCGCCGTTCGAAAGGCATAAGATCGAGGGGTCTGTACTGTGCTTGCTGGCCTCGGGACGCAGGAAGTCCTGAAGCGTAGGAGGAACCGTGAGACGGGGATTGCTGTGGACGCTGATGGTTGTAATGGTTGCTGTGCCTGCTTTTGGAGGCTCAATCGCCGCGCCGGATTTGGGTACTGCCATCTCTTTCGGGATGCTCGGCGACACGATCTCGAATACCGGGGAATCTAAGGTCGTCGGCTATGTTGGGGCCACGACTACGATAACGGGTTTCGGGCCGCCGGTGGGGCCGGGGATCGCAACCCTCGGTGCCTTTTATACGGCGCCGAACGTCCCGGGCTCGACCGTCGGAATGGCGTTCACGGACTTCGAAACCGCGTTCGATACGGCCTTTAGCGATGCACTCACGCCACACACGCAGACGGTGGGTGATCTCACGGGCAACCGTACGTTCTATGGCAACAATGTGTACCAGTTTACGTCAACCGACGTCACTTCGACTGCGGACATTACTTTGACCTTCGATGCCGGGGGTGACAGCAGTAATGTTTTCATTATCAGGATTCCCGAGGACTTGACTATCAACGGTCCTTTAACATTCGATCTGATAAACGAAGCGCAGTGGAGGAACATCTACTGGATTGTTGGTAGGACCGCCTCGATCACCGCAGTCACCGTCCCTCAGACTTTTGAGGGAAGCATTCTAGCGGGAACGAGCTTCACCATTGCCGCCAACAACGGGGGAAGTGGGGTGCTTGGGGGCACGATTGACGGCTGTGTGTTCGTGGAGACCGCGAACACCTTGGGCGGCAAGACTTACATAAACGGCTGCAATGCCGCCGCCGCCCCCATCCCCGAGCCGGGGTCCTCTGGACTGGTGGCCCTCGGTTGTCTGCTCGGCGCGTTACGCCTGCGCAAGTTCCGATTCGTCCGCCGGACTCGGTGAATCGGAAAAACTCGGCGTGCGATATCGGATCACTCGCAAGCCGGCGATTGGAAGCCGCCAGGGCGAGGCGGTCGCCGGCGTTAAGCCGCATTTCTCACCAACAACCTGCTGCGGCGCGGTGCTGCCGCACGGCATGGCGCCTCCGGCTTGAGAAGCGTGCTGCCGGCCTCGGGCAACCGCTCCCTTCCGGTCGCGGCTCGGCTAGTGGGGATACGGTGCTGACCGTGCCGTGCGCGATAGGGCCGTCGCGCGCCTTGAATCTACCGGCCTCGCGCGGCGCCTCGCTCCGAACGGCGTGAGAAAATCGGGCTCTAGCTCTTGCGTCACCTCTGGCCACTGATATTCCCGGAATAGGGCCGGAATATCACCGGCTTTCTCGCGATTATCCGCCAGCCGCCAGCTCGCCGTCCGCCAGGCGCAGGTGAAATTGCCCTCATCGGGGCCGCTTCGGTTGCGGGCAGATCAAAGAAACACTCTTGCAGGCATTCCGGAGTTCCAGTATTCTTGTCTCAACCTGGACGTCAGCGGACAGTCGGCGGCTGGACGGTCCAACTGGAGGCGAGTGTTATGCCGGATTCCCGACCGTTGAAGATTTACGCGTTTGATCCTAGCCGCGGGCACGAGTTGAGCAACTACATGACGGTGAACGCGCGCTACGAGAAGGTCAAGCCCGGCCCGGTGGGCGACTACGTCGCGGTCATCGACTACGACGCGAGCAACGGCAAGTACTACGAGCCGGTAGACCTCGACAGCCCGGCGGTGATGCTCGGGGGAGGGCTCGAGCCGAGCGAGTCCGACCCGCGGTTCCATCAGCAGATGGTCTACGCGGTCATGATGGAGACGATCCGCCGCTTCGAGTCGGCGCTGGGGCGCAAGATCAAGTGGGCGCCGGACAGGGGGCCGAAGACCGACCCCCACCATGGGAAGCTGCACATTTTCCCGCACGGAATCGAGGAGGCCAACGCGTATTACGATCCCGGGCTGCGGGCAATCGTGTTCGGCTACTTCGCCGCCGGCGAGGAGGACGTGGGAGCGAACCTGCCCGGCCAAACCGTGTTCACGTGCCTGTCGCACGACATCATCGTGCACGAGACCACGCACGCCCTGATCGACGGTCTGCGTCAGAAGTTCACGACCGCGACGGGGCCCGACACGCCGGCCTTCCACGAGGCGTTCGCCGACGTCGTGGCGCTGTTCCAGCACTTCAGTTACAAGGACGCGGTGCTGGACGCGATTCAGCGTACCGGCGGCGATCTGCACCGCCCCCAGCTCCAGGCCGACGCCAAGGCCGAGGGAGAGGCGCAGATCCGCGGGGAGGAGGCCAAGCCGAACCCGCTGGTGGAGTTGGCCAGGCAGTTCGGCGACGCGATGGGAATGCGGGCGGCGCTGCGCTCGGCCCTCGACAAGAAGCCCGACCCGCGGCTGCTCGAAACAGCGCTGGAACCGCATGACCGGGGAGCGATCCTGGTGGCCGCGGTGTTCGACGCGTTTTTCAGCGTGTACCTCAAGCGGACGCGCGACCTATTGCGGATCGGGCGCGCCGGCGGAGCGGTGGGCGCGCAGGGCGACCTGCACCCGGATCTTGCCAACCGGCTGGCGGGCGAGGCGTCGAAGCTGGCGCAGCATTTCTCGAACATCTGTATCCGGGCCCTGGACTACTCCCCGCCAGTGGACATCTCCTTCGGGGAATTCCTGCGCGCCATCATCACCGCCGATTCGGACCTCGTGCCCGAGGACCCGTGGGGTTACCGCGCGGCTTTCATCGAAGCGTTCCGCGCGCGCGGCATCGTCCCCGAGGACGTCGGCTCGTATTCGGAAGAAGCGCTGCGCTGGCGTCCGCCCGACGTCGTGGATCCCAAGCGCCCGCTGAAACGGTGCACGGGGCTGACGTTCAACGTTCTGGGGGAGCCGAACCCCCGGCAAACCGACAGGAACGCGACCGTCCTCCACCACTGGGCCTCGGCGAATCGAGAGCCGCTGGGGTTATCTACAAGGGAGAAGGAGTTCCGGGTGCTCTCGTTCCACCCGCTGCACCGGGTGGGGCCGGACGGACAGCTTTGCTTCGACTACGTAGTGGAATTCTTGCAGGAACGCCAGGAGCGCGTGGACCCGTCCGACCCGCAGTCGCAGAAGTTCACGTACCTCGGGGGTTCGACGGTCATCCTCAACCAGCACGGCGAGGTCCGCTACGCGATCGTCAAGCACATCGACAGCCAGCGGCGGCTGGCCAGCCAGCGGGCCTTCCTGGGCCGCGTGGGGGTGAGGTCGGCGCTGGCGACATACATTCAGGGCGGCGCGGGACGGGACCTGAGTTTTGCCGCGATCCACAGGGGGTTTTAGATGCCTGCCAAGAAGAGCCGCGATATCAGAATCCGCATGTACCGCGTCGGGTTCGGCGATTGCTTCCTGCTGACGCTGCCGGGCGCGGACAAAGCGCATCACATCTTAATCGACTGCGGCGTGCACGCGCGCGGCGACATCAAGACGATGGGCGCCGTGGTCGACGACATCCTGAAGGAGACCGGCGGCAAGCTGGACCTGATCGTGGCCACGCACGCGCACCAGGACCACCTCTCGGGTTTCGGCTCCGAGGCGGAGAAGTTTCGTCGCAGCATGCACGTGCGCGAGGTGTGGTTGCCGTGGACCGAGGACAAGTCCGACCCGGATGCCGCGCGGCTCAAGACGAAGCACTTGGCGCTGGCCGAGGGGCTGCGGCGGCAGTTCGCGGCGCTGGGCGGGGACCGGTTTGACGCGGTCCGGGAGGCCGTGGCCAACCTGATCGGGAACGAGCCGGCTCTGACCCTGCTCAAGAGCGAGCTCGGGGCCAAGGTCGAGTACCGCCAGGCCGATCAGGAGATCCAAGACGCCGCCGGCATCAAGGGCCTCAGCGCGCACGTGCTCGGGCCCCCCAAGGACCAGGACTTCCTGGCCCGCATGGACCCGCCGGACACGGAGAAGTACCTGCGCATGGCTGGCGCGGGGGCCGGCGCGGCCACCGCGCTGGCGCCGTTCCCTCCAAAATGGGAGTACGATTACCGCGGCAAAGCTCCGCTCACGGAAAGAGAGCGGAAGCTACTGGAGGAGGCGGCGGCCAGCACGAGCGAGCGGCTGGGGTTCGCGCTCGACCAGGCCATCAACAACACCAGCGTGGTGCTGCTGTTACGGTACGGGGGCCAGGCCATGCTCTTTGCCGGCGACGCCCAGTACGGCAACTGGCAGTACTGGGTGGAAAAAGACAAGGCCCAGGAACTGCTCGCCCAGGTGACCTTCTACAAGGTGGCTCACCACGGCAGCGAGAACGCCACTCCGCGGAGTGCGCTGGACCGCATGCCCACACAGAAGTTCGTCGCCATGCTCTCCACGCAGAACACGCCCTGGCCTTCGATTCCCTACGGCAAGCTGGTCGACGCCCTGGAACGCCAGACGGGCGAGCGGCTGGTGCGCAGCGACTCCTTGCCCGTCCAGGGCGCGCCCGCCGGCCCGGCCGCGGGCCAGTTGCCCAAAGGCGTTGTCAAAGGCAAGCTGTGGTACGACTGCCTCCTCCCGGTGGAGCAAATACGCCATGCCCGATCCCACAAGTAGGAAGGAAGACATCGCGGTAGCGGCGCCGGTCGAGCGCATCCCCACGGATCCGGCGGAAGACAAGCTGGAGGATGGGATTGCGCTGTGCCTCTCCGGCGGCGGATATCGCGCCATGCTGTTCCACCTCGGCAGCCTGTGGCGCCTGAACCAACTAGGCCTGTTGAGCAAGCTGGAGCGCATTTCCAGCGTTTCCGGCGGCTCGATCACGGCCGGCGTGCTGGGTCTGAACTGGCTCCGGCTGGGGTTCGTGGGCGGCGTGGCCGGCGAGTTCGAGTCGCAGGTGGTGGCGCCGGTACGGAAGCTGGCGAGCCGGAGCATCGACTGGACGTCGATCGCCAGCGGCGTGCTGCTGCCCGGCAGCATCAGCGACAAGGTGGCGGGCGCCTACCGGAAGTACCTGTTCGGCGAGGCGACGCTCCAGCAGTTGCCGGACCGGCCGCGGTTCGTCATCAACGCCACCAACGTGCAATCGAAGGCGCTGTGGCGCTTCTCGAAACCGTACATGCGGGACTGGCGCGTGGGAGAGGTCAAGAACCCGCAAGTGAAGCTGGCGACGGCCGTCGCCGCCTCCTCCGCGTTCCCGCCGTGCCTGTCGCCCCTGAAGCTGAAGCTGGAGGACGGCGACTACACGCCCAACAGCGGCGCCGATCTCCAGCGGCCGCCGTTCACCACCCGGGTGGTCCTGACCGATGGGGGCGTCTATGACAACCTGGGATTGGAAACCGCCTGGAAGCGGTACCGGACGATCCTGGTCAGCGACGGGGGCGGGATGTACGGGGCCGAGGCCGTTCCGAAGCGCAACTGGCTGTCTCACCTGTACCGAGTTTCCAACCTGATCGACAACCAGGTGCGGAGCTTGCGCAAGCGCCAGGTGATCGGCTCATTCGACAGCGGGCAACGCCAGGGCGCGTACTGGAGCACGTGGTCCGACATTGCCGAGTACCCCCTCGGCGATGCGCTGCCCTGCCCGATCGAGAAGACAAAGAAGCTGGCGGAGACGCCGACGCGGCTGAAGGCGCTGGAGCCGCGGCTCCAGGAGCGGCTCATCAACTGGGGTTACGCCGTGTGCGACGCGGCGATGCGCAGCTACGGCGGTGTGAAAGGCGCGCCGCCGCCCGAGTTCCCCTACGACGGCGGCGTCGGCTGAGGCTGTTTCAGGCGGGAGGCGGGGCTGGGTCTGGGCGTCCTGGCGGCTTGTGTCGCAGAGGCGTGGCGTCATCAAAGAGAGCGGCACCTTGGAACAGCGCAGCGAGTCGTCGTTTCCGCGGCCGCGTGCCTGCCCGATTCCGTGGCCGCCAGCGCCGGTTCCCGCGGCGGTTGCCGCTACTTTGGCGGGAACAGCCGGCCTCCGGCCGTCGTATTACCTGTAGTGAGGTGCGCCGTGCGCAGATCTGCCTTTGTTCTTGCCACTCTGTCCACTCTGTGTTTGCTGCTCTTCCAGGCCGGCTGCGACCTGGAGGGTATCATCGAATCCTCCGATCGGTACCGGGAGGACTTCCAATACAGTTTCGACCTGAAGCCCGGCGGGCGTCTGGTCGTGGAGAACTTCAACGGCTCAATCGAGATCATCGGCTGGGAGAAGCAATCGGTCCAGATCACCGGCACCAAGTACGCCGGCCGCGAGGAGATGCTGCGGGAACTGAGGATTGAGACCAGGGCCGACGCCAACTCGGTGGTAGTGCGGACTGTTCGGCCGAGTGGTTACCACGGCAACATGGGCGCGCGGTACTCCATCCGGGTACCGCGGCAGGTTCGGCTGGAGCGGATCGCGAGCTCGAACGGACAGATCCGCGTGGAGGACATCCAGGGTGAGGCACGCCTGGAGACTTCGAACGGGACGGTGGTGTTGCGGAGAATCGAGGGCCGGGTCGACGCGCATACGTCGAACGGCAGGATCGAAGCCGACAGCGTGACGGGCGATATGATCACGCGGACGTCGAACGGCTCGATTCGCCTGGCCCGCATCACGGGAGCGATCGAGGCGAACACGTCCAACAGCAGCATCGTCGCGCAGATCTCCAAGCCGAGGCCGGCGGCGCCGCTGCGGTTCGAGAGCTCGAACGGCTCGATCGAGGTGACGCTGGAGACGCTGGAAGGCAACGACGTGCGCGCCTCGACGAGCAATTCATCGATTACGGTGCGCCTGCCGGAGTCGGTCAAGGCGCGGCTTCGGGCATCCACGAGCAACGGCTCGATCAGCAGCGATTTCGACGTGACGATGCGCGGGGCCATGAGCAAGAACCACCTGGAAGGCCAGATCAACGGCGGCGGGCCGCTGAT
Organism: Bryobacteraceae bacterium; assembly: GCA_050010255.1. Classification (GTDB taxonomy): domain Bacteria; phylum Acidobacteriota; class Terriglobia; order Bryobacterales; family Bryobacteraceae; genus JBEKLJ01. Next base: position 39,838 of record JBEKLJ010000001.1, on the reverse strand, counting down.
CGACCTTTCCTCCTCGAACGGCGCGATCCGCATTTTGAGACAGTAAGCCCGGGCTGGGCTGCACCGGCGCGCTGCGCCGCGCCGGGTGGATCGACGGTGCGTACGTCACGCTGGCGGAGCTGGCGCCCCAGGCGCTCGGCGCGGTGCGGGGGATGCCAGCGTAGTCCGGACTAGCGCGACAGCTCGGCCAGCTTGGCCTCGAAGGCCTCCAGCGGCAGCGCACCCATGAGGACGACACCCTCGACGCCCTCGGGCGTGCTCTTGCCGAGAATGAAGGCCGGCGTGCCCTGGATGTTGATGGACACTGCCAGGGCGACGTCGTTCTCGACCGCCTGGTGGTACTTGCTGCTGGAGAGGCAGGACTGGAAGGCCTCGAGATTGAGCTTGAGGTCGCGGGCGTAGCCGGTGATGTCGTCGGGCGAGAGCCGGTCGGGGCTGGCGATGAGCCGGTCGCGCATCGTCCAGAACTGGCCCTGGTCTCCGGCGCAGCGAGCGGCTTCGGCGGCCCGGGCGGCGCTCGAGTGGAAATCGAGCGGCAGGTCGCGGCTGACGAAGCGGAGCTGGCCGGTATCGATATACTTCTTGCGGATCGCGGGGAAGGTCGCCAGGTGGAATCGCTGGCAGAAGCTGCACTGGTAGTCGGTGAATTCGACTAGCGTGAGCGGCGCGTCCTTCTTGCCGAGCCAAGCTTCGCTTTCCAGCCTCATCCTGACCTTGCCGCCGGTTTCCAGGACCGCGTCGGGGGAGCCGGGCCGTGCGCCTTTCTCGAGCAACTGCCGAATCTGGCGCAGTTCCTGGAGGATCCCCTCGGCCTGCGCGCGCGTGATGCCGGGCTCTTGCGGCTTCTTATTGTCGGCCGCGGCGGCCGGCACGGCCAGGCTGACGAGGAGCGGAAGGAGGACTGCGAAACGCTTCATAAGGGATGGCCCACTATAGCACGGCCGCAGCGGCGGCCGCGGTCGCCGCGAGTGGCGCGCCGAGCCACCCCGGGGGCACCCTCGCCGAAACCTCACATCCGCTTTACCTCCAGCTCGCAGAGGACGGCGTCCAGCGGATTGAACTCGACCGACTCGGGCCGCTCTGGCAACTGGAACTGGGAAGGCGTCGCCGCGCCCGTGGCGGTGATCCGGGCGACGGCGCCGCCAGCCTTGAAGCGGAACACGACGGGCATGATGACGCGGAACTCCGGCGAGACGCCGCGCTGGCGAAGGGTGCCCGCGAACATCGCGCCCTGCTCGCTATCAGTCAATGAATACTCCACCGTGATTTTCGGCACTTCGGTCCCGTACACCCACTGGTCGAAGAACCAGCGCATGTCGGCGCGAAAGTGGCGATCGACGATCGCCTTGAAGTCCTCGGTCGAGGCGTTCCGGTTCTGGAAGGTGGAAGCGAATTCACGCATCATGGCGATGAAGCGGGAGTCGTCGTTGCGCGCGAAGTCGTGAAGCATCATTCGCAACATGTGCAGGACGTAACCGCCCTTGAAGTACACCAGTTGGTAACCGCTACGCGCGCGTTGCTTACTGTCGTTAGCGCCGGGCGCGCAGTGGTGCAGCCAGTTGCCTAGCCAGTTCTCAAGCTCGACGTCGCGGGTCGGAGGGAAATGGCTGGTACAATGCAAGGCGGTAAGAAGCCAAAACGGAGGTTCTGGTTTACATGCCCAATCGAGCGACAGCACTCACGGGAGCGGCGGGCGAGCACTTCGTCGCGTACAGGTTCTCTGTGATGGGATACCCGGTAGCCCTCACCCGCGGTGGATCTCCAACGGTCGACCTTATGGTCGGAGACTTGAAGGGGCAAGCTGCGGTGTCATTCCAGGTGAAGACCGCGAGCAGTGCGCGGCGCAAAGATCGCTGGGAATGGGATGTTGGAAGGAAAGCCTTGGACTTGCGGGGCGACTCTATCTTCTATGCCTTTGTGGACCTCAAGGGGGATCATCCGAATCAACTCCCAGATGTCTTCATCGTTCCTTCGAATCTCGTCGCCTCGTGGTTGAAGCCAGAATGGAAACGCCTCATGTACTGGATTCTCGACCGCGACGCAGACAATTATCGAGAACGCTGGGACCTCATCACCAGCAGGCTGGGTGCCAAAGTTCCGAAGAACGCCACCTAACGAGCGCATGCAGCCGACGGCGCAAAGGGTGGTAGCATCGTGAGGGTGCCTCGGCCGCCGCGTTTGATGGCCCGGAGGCGGGAATGGGCAGGTCAGGTGTGAAGTCGTGGCTTTGCTGTGCCCCCATTCGGGCGCTGGGAACATGACGTCTTGAAAACTCGGTGAGGTTCCCAAATCCACAGAGAGCCGTGGTTGTGCGTCAAATTCGTTCTCTTGTGAAGTGTGAGCGCTTCCCCATGCTGGATGTCGCGGGTTGGAGTCCCGTCTGCCGTTCCGAGTGCTCCAAGATGGACAACCCGGCTGAATATATCCGAATGACCTTGACGAGCGAAAGCGGGCGAATGGGAGGGCGATGTTATCTCTCATGCAACGGGTCCGTTGAATGGCAGAGAATCGGAACTGTTGTGAGACGGATATCCTACTTATCCGTCTTCAGGGTCATTCCGACCAAGGCGAACTTATGCTTCTTCTTCTTCGAGTCCAGAACAATGAACCAATTTCCGTCACGGTAGAACTCGATGGAGCCATTAACCGGGAGAATTATCGCGGAAGACCCCACTTCGCTCCATTCGAGACGATGTGTGTCAGTTTCGACCACGACATAATTGGATCTTCGGTAGATGGGAACCGCAATTGTCGCGTTCCCAATTGGAGCGGCGTAGGCACCCACCGGCGAAGAATGCATGTTTTGGGAGAGGACTCTCGCCCGCTCCCAATTGTATTTTTTCTCGGCCGCACAAATCGACGCGGCAGCAAAACAGAGAAGGAGCGCGAAGCTGAGTGATTTCATGCTACGAGGGTACTCCACGAGACGAGTGAACTCAAGGCACCACCCTACGTGGACCGGAATCTGCCTCCCTTCGCCTTCCGCGCGGCTACGCCGGCATCCGAAGCCTTTTTCGCACGGGCGGTGCGTTCTTCAGGCGTGATGCCGACGGCGGCGCTGGCCGCGCCGGGCTTCGCGCAGAGGATCCAGCAACGCGGCGAGAACCAGCAGAGGCGGATCGCGACGGGGGTCGCCAGCGGCAGCCTCACCGCGGCCGAGGCCGCGCGCCTGGAGCGCCGGGAGGCGCGCCTGAATCGTGAGATCGCGCGGGACCGGCGCGACAGCGGCGGCAGGCTGACGCCGGCCGAGCGGCGCCGCGTGAACCGGGCGCAGAACCGCCTCAGCCGGCAGATCTATCGTCAGAAGCATGACGCCCAGCGGCGGCGCTAGCCGCGCGGGCGCCAACGCGGATGTTTCACCAGCAATCTGCTGCGGCGCGCCCCGGCCTGCCGCACGGTTAGCGGCCAGCCGCCTGTCGATGCGCGCGGAGCCCTCGACACGAGTGAGCCATGGTCCGTGCGGACCACAACGGCGAATGAAAGTGGTCGCGGATTCCCCAGTACGCGGAATCAACAACTTAGGCGGCCACTTTCGTAGGAGTGTCGAGGCGGCAGGCTGTCCGTTTGCGGATGCCAAACAACGGCAAAGCCCGCGCCACAACCCGGCGCGGACCGCGAGCGCGCGTTGTGGCGTCGCTGGGCGCTTTTGCAGCGCTCTCGTCGCGCCTCGCCACAGTCGTGGTGAGAAATGCGGGCTAGGCGGCTCCGCCGCACTTTCGCCGGACGGTCTTGCTCGCGGCGCTTCCAGCGGTGATCTTGCTGGCGAACCTCCGCGTGACGCGATTCTTCTGCCGGGCGTTGTGCCCGCCGGGCCGCTACTTGGCGTCGCGCCAGTTGTCGCCCACGCCGATTTCGGCCACCAGCGGCACCTCGAGCCGGCACACCTGCTCCATGCCGGCCTTGACCAGCGTGCGGATCTCCTCCAGCTCTTCCGGCGGGGCGAGCGCACTCCACCCGGCCCCGACACGATTTCTGCAGTCATGGCCGAGTTGGGGACTAGAGGCGGCGCGAACAGCCGCAAGAACCTTACGCCGGCCGAGCGCAAAGGCTTGGCCCGGAAGGCCGCCAAAGCCCGGTGGCGAAAAAAGGCCTGAGATCCTGAACCCCCGCTCGCCACTGCGGTCTAGAGAGGACAGTCCCTGCGATCCATGGCAGCGCCTCCGACGCGTTCCCTTCCAGTGCGCCGCACCCTCACTCGGTCGGCGGCGGTCATTCTCGTCTCCTTGCCCCTGGGAGTCCTTTGGGTCCTGTTTCTGATCGTTCCGGGCATCGCCATGACTTATGCAGACGCCCGCCTGCTCCTCAGACGGTGGGATTGGTTCGTCCTGGCCTCGCCGGCATTTTACGTCTTCCTCGCCAGCAGTATTACCAAGGTCCTGCTGCCGTTGCAAGCCTTTCTTGCCGTGCCAGCGGCCGCCGTCGAGGCTTACCGTCAGGGTGGGTTGGGTCAGGGTTGGCGAGCCGCCGCCTCATTGATGGCTTTGATTCTCGTTGTGGTAGTTGGGGCCCATGTCGTCTCTTGGGGGGCTTTCCCGTTGGAGGTCGACGACGAACGGGCGATCCACATCAGGATGATCCCGTTTTTCCCCTGGCCGGCCCGATAGCGCAAGAACCCCTGAGAGTTCCCGAGTGCCTGCCCCACTAAAGTGACATGACGGGTCTCACCGATCGGTACTGGATGGCCCGCTCTGTGGTGGCGCGGTTCCGCGACGATGTCGATCTGCAGGACACTCTAACCGCTGCTGCGGTCTGGTGCTGGGTAGGCTTCGTACTGCTGGCTGCCCTCATCGGGTTCACCGCCCGTAACGCCGCCGCTGCGGCGTTCGGGCAGGCTTCAGCCTATTTTCTGATAGCGGCTGTCCTGGGCTACGTGTCGCTGAAACGGCTCGGCATCGGGTTGGCCCGGCTGGTTCCTGCCGCATTGGGCCTATTCGGCCTGGCCGCCCTCGGGGTAGTCGTCCTTCTGCGATCCATTTGAAGGTTGTGTCGCCGCCCGTGGCCGCCCAGGCCCGTTGGGGCAATAAAGCCTGAGAATCCCCACTCTGCGGCCAGACTACCTTCACAGCCGTGATCCCGTTCTTCTCCGTCTCCACCTACCGCGCCACTTGGGTTGGTGCCGGAGTCGTGGTGGGTCTAGCAATCGGGCTCATCTTCTACGCCTCACCGGCGGTCCCACAACCGGTCGCCGACGTCGGCCCGGGCAGGTCCGACACCCCGACGCCCGCCCCTCCAGAACGCAAACACAAAACCAGCCAACCACGGCACGACATCCTTCGGCCTCCCACCGGCGCGGAGATCCTTCTGGATTTCGAAGAGGGTGACGCCGGCGATCTGAGCGTCGTGAACCACACCCCGGAGGATGCCGCGGTGAAACTGGTCGACCGCACGACCGACCGGGCCGCGCGGTTCTTCTATGTGCGGTCAGGGACTACCGGGAGCGCAGGCAACATCCCAGCCGGTCAGTATCGCCTCATGTACTGTTCCGGAAGCGACTGGGACCTCGATGGCGACATCTTCCGCGAGCTCCGGAGTTGCGCCGAATTCGACAGGTTGCTCGTTTTCGAGGCGGCCGGGCGGGCCGTGTACACGGTGACACTGCACACGGTTGTGGGCGGGAACGCGAGAACTACCCAGTTATCGAAGGAGGCTTTCCGAACTGCCGGCGCCGCCCCTTAGCCCTCTTCCACCGTCGCCGGCGGAAGAACCTGCCGCCGCCGCAACGGGCCGCGCCCAGCGTGCTCAGGGCCAGCCCGTGCATCCGGCAGAACGCGCTCCGGCTCAACCCGCTCGCCTGATAGTCCGCAACCACCTGTTCGACCTCCGCCCGGCTCGGGCGGCGCCGACGGCGCCCAGGCGCGCGCCAGCCTGCGTCCGCGGCGGTGAATGAGTGTACTGTCCCGGGTTTTGACTACTTGGCGTCGCGCCAGTTGTCGCCCACGCCGATTTCGGCCACCAGCGGCACCTCCAGCCGGCACACCTGCTCCATGCCGGCCTTGACCAGCTTCCGGATCTCCTCCAGCTCTTCCGGCGGGGCTTCGAACAGCAGCTCGTCGTGCACCTGGAGCAGCATGGCTGTGCGCAGCTTCCGCTGCTCGATCTCGGCTTCGATCTGGATCATGGCGAGCTTGATCAGGTCCGCCGCGGTTCCCTGGAGGGGCGTGTTTACGGCGGTCCGCTCGGCGAAGCCGCGCTGGTTGGGGTTGCGGTTGTTCATGTCCGGGATGGGCCGCTCGCGGCCGAACAGGGTCCTGGTGAACCCGGCGCGCCTGACCTCGGCGATGGTCTCGTCGATGAACCGTCGCACGCCCGCATAGCGCGCGAAGTACCGGTCGATGTAAGCCTGCGCCTCCGGCCGCGGGATGCCGAGCTGCGCCGCCAGCCCGAACGAGCTCAGTCCGTACACGATGCCGAAGTTCACCGCCTTAGCCCGCCGCCGCAGCTCCGGCGTCACCATCAGCGGCAGCACGCCGAAGACCTCGGCCGCCGTGCGCGTGTGAATGTCCTCGCCGTGGCGGAAGGCCTCTATGAGCACCGGATCTTTGGAGAAGTGCGCCAGCAGCCGCAGCTCGATCTGCGAATAGTCCGCCAGCACCAGCTTCCAGTCTTCCCGCGGGATGAACGCGGCGCGAATCTCGCGGCCCAGTTCGGTGCGGATCGGAATGTTCTGGAGGTTCGGGTTGGAGGAGGAAAGGCGGCCTGTCGCCGCGCCGGTCTGGTTGAAGCTGGTGTGCAGCCGGCCGGTAGCCGGGTTGACCAGCGCCGGCAGCGCGTCCACGTAAGTGCCCTTGAGCTTGACGAGCTGGCGGTAGTCGAGCACCTTGCGGCAGATCTCGTAATCGGCGGCCAGTTCCTCGAGCACGTCCGCCGCGGTCGAGATGGTCTTGCCCTTGCCATATTTCACGGGCGCCGGCAGACGCAGATCCTCGAACAGCACCTTGCCGAGCTGCTGCGGGGAGTTGATGTTGAAGGTCCGGCCGGCAAGCTCATGGATCTCCCCCGTCAGCCGCTGGATCTCGGTGTCCATGGCTTGTGAGAGACGGTGCATGGCGGCCGGCTGGACGCGAATCCCGCGCTGCTCCATCCGGGTCAGCACGCGCACCAGCGGCAGGTCGATGGTCTGGTATAGCTTGCGGAACCCCCGTTCATCCACCTCGCGGCCGAGCCTGGCGGCCAGCGCGAGCGCGCAATCAGCCTGGTGCTCGACTAGCGGCTCGAGCTTGCGGTCCAGGTAGCGCCGCGCCAGCGTCTCCAGCGAGCAGCCCGCGGGATCGGCGTTGAGCAGGAAGGCGTAAAGCATCACGTCCTGCTCGAGGCCGCGCGGCTCGATGCCGAGATGGGCCAGCTCCAGGCACACGCGCTTGAGGTCGTGCGCGATCTTCCCCCGCGCCGGGTCCTCCAGCAACCCTCGCAGAGGCTCGATGAGCGTCCCCGCCGCCGTGCGCGCCTGCCCCAGCTTCCAGGTCAGCCCCAGAACCGCTGGCGAGCCGCTCTCGAACATCCCCGGACCCGCCGGCGCGGCCGGCGTGACCGCCACGGCCACCGGCGCATCCGCCGGAATCGACGCTAGGTACTCCTCGATCGCCGCCGGCGTTTCCAGCGCGGCGTAGTCGCGCGGGCGCTGGTCTTCCTCCGGCCCGAGCTGCTCGACCAGACTGTAGAACTCCAGTTCCTTGTAGAGTTGCTTCAGCGCGGCGGTGTCCTCCGGCTGTGTCCGCACCGCCTCCATGGAGAAGCCGATCGGCGCCGAGGTGTCGATCGTGGCCAGGCGCTTGCTCAGCAGGATGCGGTCGCGGTTCTGCTCCAGGCTCTCGCGGTAGCGTTTGTCGTGACCCTTGTCGCCCAGCTCGGCGGCGCGATCCAGCGCCGCTTCCACCGATCCGAAACGCGCGACCAGCTCGCGCGCGCCCTTGTCGCCGATGCCCGGCGCCCCGGGGATGTTGTCGCTCGGGTCGCCCTTGAGCGCCAGCAGGTCGGCCACCTGCTGCGGCCTGACCCCCATCTTCTCCTCGACCTTGGCCGGGTCGTACCAAAGATCCTCCTGAATGGGATTGAAGACCGCAACGTGCTCGTCCACTAGTTGCAGGAGGTCCTTGTCGCTAGAGACGATGGCCACCTCCGCTCCGGCCTGCTCGGCCCGCCGCGCGATGGCGCCGATCACGTCATCGGCCTCGAAACCTTCATAGGCCAGGATCGGGATGCGCATGGCCTCCAGCAGCCGCCGTATGCAGGGAATCTGCTGGGCCAGCTCCGCCGGCATCTCCTCCCGGTTGGCCTTGTAGTCGGCGAACTCCTGCTCGCGGAACGTCGGGCCCACGCTCTCGAACACCGCGGCCATGTACTCCGGCCCGTAGGCCGCCGTCAGCTTTCGCAGCATGTTGGTGAAGATGTAGACCGCCTCGGTGGGCACACCGGCGCTGGTGCGCATGGGGGGCGCTCCCGAGCGCGCCCGGGCGTGGAAGGCGCGGAAGATGAACCCGAAGGAGTCAATCAAAAACAGGCGGGGGCGGGCCATGGGACCCTTTCATTGTAGCCCCTGACCTCAAGGGGCGCTGAGCCGCAGCCACAGAACTGTGGCTTTCCTGCCACACAAGCTGAAGAGATTACATTTATAATTAATAACTTACATATGGGTGATGGATTGCACCGCTAGACCCGACGCCGTTGTGCTGGCGTTGAGGGAGTGGCTCTTTGCGATTCGAGACTACTATCCAGCGGCCGGCTCAGGCCCGCGGGGTTGGGCTGCACAGCGGAGTCCCCGTCGGCATTCGCGTCCTTCCGGCGCCACCGTCAACCGGCATCGTCTTCCTCCGCACTGACCTGGACCGCTTCCCGGTCTCCGCCAGTTGGCGTCACGTCGCCCGCGTCAGTTATGCCACCAGCCTGATGCGCCAAGGCGTGCTGATCTCGACCACCGAGCACCTGCTGAGCGTGTTCTACAGCATGGGCATCGACAACGCCTACGTCGAGATTGACAACCTGGAAGTGCCGATCCTGGATGGCAGCGGGCTGCCGTTCGTGAAGCTGATTGAGCAGGCGGGCGTGAGGAGTTACCGGCGGCTGAGGAGGTATCTGCGCATCCGCCGCCCCTTGACGGTCGAGGACCGCAACCGGCGCATCTCGATTTTGCCCGCCGACAGCTTCCGCCTGACTTGCGAGATCAACTTCCCGCAGCCGGCCGTGGGCGCGCAGAGGCTCGAGCTGGAGGTGACACCCGAGAGTTACGCGGCCGAGATCGCGCCGGCGCGCACCTTCGGCTTCGCCGACGAGCTGGACCAGTTGCGGGACATGGGCCTGATCCGCGGCGCGTCTCTGGATAACGCGGTGTGCATCAACGGGCGCGGCGTGATGAACCCCGGCGGGCTGCGCTTCGCCGACGAGTGCTGCCGCCACAAGGCGCTCGACCTGATCGGCGACCTGGCGCTGATCGGCCGGCCGCTGCTGGGCCACGTCATCGCCGAGCGCGCCGGCCACGCCATGCACACCGCGCTGGTCAACCGCATCATGAGCGACAGCTCGCTGTACGAGATCACCACGTTCGAGGGAGCGGCCTCGCGCTTGGCGGACGCCTTGGTATCCTGAACACGTTGCGGGCGCGGCTGCGCCACGAAGCACCCAGCGCCGGCCTGAGCGCCGGCGCGGCACGCCACTACGATGCGGCGGATGCTCGACCTTCCGAACCTGGTAACGCTCACGCGGCTGGCGCTCACGCCGCTGGCGGTCTGGGCGATTCTCCAGGGGCGGTTCGGCCGCGCCCTGGCGATCGTGGCCGTGGCTGGCGCCACCGATGTTCTGGACGGCCTGCTGGCCCGGTGGCTGCACTCCGTCACGCGCCTGGGCGCGTATCTCGACCCCGTGGCGGACAAGGTTTTGCTCAGCGCCACCTATCTCGCGCTGGGCGCCGCCGGCGCCGTGCCGCTCTGGGTGGTCCTGGTCGTCTTCGGGCGCGACGTGCTGATTCTGGCCCTGGCCGCCGCGGCTCTGCTGTTCACCTCCCACCGCAGTTTCCCTCCCAGCGTCTGGGGCAAGATCAGCACCCTGTTCCAGATTGTGGCCGCGATCACGGTGCTGACGGCCGGCGCCTTCCCTCACTGGAAGGTCCCCGTTCAGTGGCCGCTCTGGGCGGCCGCCGCCGCGACCGTCTGGAGCGGTCTGGTATACGTCTGGCGCGGCATCAGCCTGGTGCGTAGGCGGGCGGCGGCGCAGATGGGAAGCGATAAGGGCCTTCAGAACGGCGGCTAATGCGGCTGCTAATATGGTGTTGAAAGGGCGTTGAAGGATGAGTACCGCCCATCGCAACCCAAATCCCGCACGCGGGCGAATCCAGGAGATGGCGCGGCGGATCGCCGACCGCTTCCATCCCGAGAAGATCATTCTCTTCGGTTCCCACGCGCGGGGCACAGCCACGGAAGATAGCGACGCCGACCTGCTGGTGGTGATGCGCGTCGAAGGGTCGCGGCGGAAACAGGCCACGGCCATAGATGCCGTGCTGATCGGAGTGGACCTGCCGGCCGACGTCATCGTCGTCACCCCGGAGGAGTTCGAGAGAAACCGCACCCGGAGAGGCACACTGATCGAGCCGGCGGCCAAAGAGGGCGAAGTACTCTATGAGCGCAGCGCCCGGTGATGTCGAGCTCGTTCGGCAGTGGGTCCGCAAGGCTGAGAACGATCTTCGCAACGCACAGCACACCCTGACCCTGGCGGAGGATTGTCCCTATGACACCGTGTGCTTCCACGCGCAGCAGTGTGCGGAGAAATACCTGAAAGGCCTCCTGGCATGGATCGGCGTGGACTGCCCCAGGACGCACGATTTGCGAGTGCTTTTCCAAGCCCTTTCCGAACCCGCGACGCTCCGGCTCGAATTCGGCCGTGTGTTGATGCTGAATCGGTACTCGGTCGAAGCGCGCTACCCCGGGGACTGGGAGCCGATCACGGCGGAGGAGGCTTCCGAAGCCGTCGAGGTTGCACAGGAGGTTCGCAGCGCCATCCGGCGGGTCTTGCCGGCAGCGGCCCTGATCTGATCCGCTGCAGCGACCGTCTGGAGCGGTCTGGGATACGTCTGGCGGGCGGTGGAAGTGCTGCGCCGGCGCGTCCCCGTCTGAGCCGGGATGTGCCGAGACCCGCGGACCTTAAGACGGATTGACGCCTCCGGTGACCCGGGGTAGGCTTAAGAAAGAGGGGAGACCGCGCACGTGACTCGCTACGTTCCTTCCAGGCACTACTTGCAGGCGGGACTGGCGGCCGTGCTGTGCGGCCTCTTTTCGGTGTGGTGCGGATGGCGCTGGGCGCCGGCTTACGTGGCAGCCGGGCTGTTGCTGGCCACGGCCGCGTTGCTCCTCTACCTGGCCTCGCGGCCGGCCATCGAGGTTGGCGAGACCCGCCTGGGCATTGGGCGCCGCCACATCGCCTGGACGGCCATCCGCCGGCTCGACCGCACCGGCTGGCTCTCGCCGCTGGCCGTCAGCCTGACCCTGGACGACGACTCGCGCGTGCTGCTGATCTACCCGGGCGACGTCGATTCGACCAACAGCCTGCTGCGGCACCTGCGGCGCCATGCGCGGGAGGCGCTCATCGACGGCATCCCGTACCGCCAGTTCTGGGGCGAGCCGCTGCCGGCCAAGGATCGGGCGCTGGCCTCGCCGCGCTACCGGCTGCTGCGGCCCGAGGACGAAGCCGAGGTCGAGCGCCTCTACCAGCGCCTGAGGACCGTCCGTCACCTTGACCCCGACGGCTCCAGCGACAAAGAATAGTTCGTGCCGCTGGTGCGATCCCGAGTCCTGCGCTGGGCTGTCCCAATCGCCCTGGTCCTTCTGATCCTGATTCTCGGACGCACGCTGTGGCTGCGGGCGCTCGGCTGGGGCCTCATCGACGCGCAGGAGCCGTTCCGGGCCGAGATGGTTGTGGTGCTGGCCGGCGACGACAAGGGCAACCGCATCGCGAAAGCCGCCGAGCTGGTCCGGCAGGGGTATGCCCCGAAGATCCTCGTGAGCGGGCCGGAGTGCTGTTACGGCTTGAGGGAATCCGACCTGGCCATCGCCTTCGCGGTGCGGCGGGGCTACCCCTCCGACTGGTTCATCGCGTTCCCCATGCGCGGCGGCTCGACCCGCGACGAGGCGCGCGAGATCCTGGGCGAGTTAGGGCGCCGCGGCGTGGGCCGCTTCATGGTCGTCACCAGCAACTATCACACCGGCCGCACCGCCCGGGTCTTCCGCGGGCTGACTGCCGCCGGCCGGTTCCGCGTGGTCGCGGCGCCGGATTGGGTCTTCCGGCCCGAGGATTGGTGGCGCAGCCGCGAGGGTCGGAAGCAGGTACTTCTCGAATGGACAAAGACGTTCGCCGACTGGGCCGGCCTGTGATGCGGGAGACGTTCCGCCGGCTGTGGCCGTATTACCGGCGCTACCGCCGCGGGCTGGTCATCGGATTCGGCGCCCTGGTGCTGAAAGACATGGCGGCGGCCGGCCTGCCCCTGCTGATCCGCGCCGGTATCGACGCGCTCACGCGCGGCTTCAGCCTGGTCGTCGTCCTCCAGTTTTGCCTGCTGATAGTGGGCCTGTCGGCCCTCAAGGGCGTCTTTCAGTACCAGATGCGCGTCACCCTCATCGGCATCTCGCGCGATATCGAATACGACCTCCGCAACAACCTGTTCGATCACCTGGTGGGCCTCTCCTCGGACTTTTACATGCGCATGCGCACCGGCGACATCATGGCCCGCGCCACCAATGACCTGAACGCCGTGCGCATGATGCTCGGCCCCGGCGTCATGTACTGGGCCGAGACTTCGCTGACGGTCGCAATAGTGGTCGCCGTCATGCTCTCGGTTGACTGGCCGCTCACGCTGATCGCGCTTTTGCCGGCCCCACTGATCAGCCTGGCGGTCATCCGCGTCGGCCGCATCATCCATAGCCGCTTCGAGCGCATTCAGGCCATGTTCTCCGACATCTCCAGCCGCGTGCAGGAGAACCTCTCCGGCGTGCGGGTGATCCGCGCCTACGCGCAGGAGGAGTCCGAGGTGCGCCAGTTCGAGAAGCTCAACCGCGAGTTTCTGGCGCAGAACCTGTCGCTGGCGCGCATCTCGAGCCTGTTCATGCCGCTGCTTCAGGCGCTGGTCGGGCTGAGCTTCCTCATCGTGCTGTGGGTGGGCGGACTGCGGATGATGAGCGGCCACATCTCGTTCGGGAGCTTCGTCATGTTCAACACCTACATGGGGGTGCTGGTCTGGCCGATGATCGCGCTGGGCTGGGTGGTGAACCTGATGCAGCGCGGGTCAGCCTCGCTGGGCCGCATCTGCCAGCTCCTGGACGAGCGCCCGTCGATCGCCGGGCCACCTTCTCCCCGGCGGCTCGAGCAACCGGTGCGCGGCGCGATCGAGTTCCGCGAGGCGGCGGTGGAGTACCCGGCCGGCCGCGCGCTGGACGGCGTTTCCCTGGCGATCCGAGCCGGCGAAACCGTGGCCGTCGTCGGCCACACCGGCAGCGGCAAGAGCACGCTGGCGCGCCTGGTTCCCCGGCTCATGGATCCGACCTCGGGGGCCGTGCTCCTGGATGGCATCGACCTGCGCGAGCTCTCGCCGGCCGAGCTGCGCCGCCAGATCGGGTTCGTCCCTCAGGAGACCTTCCTGTTCAGCGCCACCCTGGCCGACAACATCGCCTTCGGCGTCGAGCGCGCCACCGCAGAGGAGATCCGCCGCGCCGCCGAGATCGCCGGGCTGGGGCCGGACATCGAGACCTTCCCGGAGGGCTACCAGACGCTAGTCGGCGAACGCGGCATCACGCTCTCCGGCGGGCAGAAGCAGCGCGCGGCCATCGCCCGGGCCATCCTGCGCGATCCCCGCATCCTTATCCTCGACGACGCGCTCTCGAGCGTGGACACGCTCACCGAAGAGCGCATCCTGCAAGGCTTGTCCGGCGTCATGCGCGGCCGCACCTCGATCCTCATCTCGCACCGCGTCTCGACGGTCCGCCAGGCGGACCGCATCATCGTGATCGAGGCCGGCCGCATTGTCGAGCAGGGCTCCCACGAGAACCTCATCGCCGCCGGCGGCTACTACGCCGATCTCTACCAGAAACAGTTGCTGGAAGAGGAGCTGGAAGCGATCTGAGCGCAGCGACGCAGAGACCGCAGATCGTCGCTTGCAGCGTTCATACCCGCGCGTATGGTAGACTGACTGGTGAGTCAGTCATGCCGCTGCTGGGAAAAACCAAGCACGCCGTGGTCTCCGAGTTTCGTTGCGGGGAGATCCTGGAGGCCGCGCGGCGGGTGTTCGCGCGCAAGGGGTTCAGCGGCGCCACCATGGACGACATCGCCGAAGCGGCCGGCCTCGCCAAGGGCACCCTCTATCTCTACTTCCCCTCCAAGCGCAGAGTTTACCTGGCGGCTCTCAAACGGGGCTTCATCAGGCTGATCGAGGAAACCGAGCGGAACGTGGAGGCGGCCGCGACGGCCGCCGAGAAAATCCGGGCGTTCATCACCACGCGGATCCGTGACGCCGAGGAGAACCGGAATTTCGTCCGGATCTACCACGCCGAGTTCGGCAACACCGGCCCGCCCCACCTCGACAAGGAATTGCGGAGTCTGTACCTGCGGCAGGTTGAGACGCTCGAAGCGGTGCTGCGCGAAGCGGCGGTCGAAGGCCAGATCCGTCCCGTTCGGGCGGATGCTGCAGCCGTTATCGTTTACGAAATGACCCGCGGGCTCGTGATGCAGCGCCTGCTGGGATGGTCGACAGCGACTGCCGAGCAGGATATCGACTTCCTGTTCGAGTTGATCTGGAAGGGCCTGGCCACCCGATGAAGATCCGGGCCGGACAACGTTCGTGCATTTTGGGAAGGTTCTCGTGAAACACCCTAAGGTTCCACTGGGGCTGGCAGGTTCTGCCGCCCTCCTGTACGGTCTGCTGCTGGCGGGATGCGCCGCGTCGGGCCAGAAGCAAGGCCCGGCGGACCCCCCGGCGACTTCGGTGATGGTGCTGGAGGTGCAGCCGAGGGACGTCCCCGTCTTTGCGGACTTCGCGGCGCAGACCTATGCGCGCAACACCGTGGAGGTCCGGAGCCGCGTGGGAGGATACATCGAACGCTGGCTGTTCGAGCCGGGTTCGGAGGTCCAGGCCGGGCAGGTTCTCTATGTTCTCGATCTGCGGCCCTACGAAGCCGCCGTCCAGCAGGCCCAGGGAAGTCTCCGGCAGAGCCAGGCCGATCTGGAATTCGCCCGGCGCCAGGTCTCGCTCTTGCAGGCACAAGCCAATCTCGCCTCCGGGCAGGCCAACCTGGTGAGGGCCCAGCAGGACTATGACCGCCTCCGCCCGCTGGTCCAGGCGGACGCCGCCGCGCAGCAGGATCTGGACGCCGCCGTGGCCGCCCGGACGGCTAATGAGGCGAACGTAAGCGCCCTCAAAGCGAACGTCGACCAGACCGGTCTCTCGACCCGCACCCAGATCGACGCCATGCAGGGCAAAGTGGAGTCGCTCGAAGCCGCCTTGCGCGCCGCCCAACTGAACCTGGAGTACGGAACGATTCGGGCGCCGATCAGCGGCCGCATCGGCGACTCGCTGGTTCCCGTCGGCGGCCTGGTGAGCCCGAACTCCGCCCAACCGCTGACCACCATCGTCCCACTGGACCCCATCTGGGTCCGGTTCAAGGTCACCGAGGCGGCCTACCTGTCCTGGACCAGGCGGGGGCAAAAGATGCTGGGCGGCGGTCTGCCCTTGACACTCATTCTCGCCGACAACTCCGAGTTCCCCTGGAAAGGGCACATCGAGAACTCGCTGAACCAGGTGGATCCCAAGACCGGCACTCTGGAGTTGCAGGCGCGTTTCCCGAATCCGCAGCGCAGCGTGCTCCCGGGCCAGTTCGGCCGGGTTCGCGTGGAGGTCGAGGAGCGGGCCAACGCGATTGTGGTGCCACAAAGGGCCGTGCAGCAGTTACAGAGCATGCAAACGGTCTATACCGTTGGACCGGACAACAGGGTGCTGGCGCGCGCGGTTACCACCAGCGACCGCGTCGGAGAGCTGTGGGTGATCGAGCAGGGCCTCCAACCGGGCGACCGCGTCGTCGTCGAAGGCCAGTTGAAAGTGCGACCGGGCGCCCGTGTGCGGCCGCTGCCTTACCGCGCGACGCCACTCGAGAAGCCGAGGACCGGCAACTGAGCCATGGCGCGCTTTTTCATTGACCACCCCGTGTTCGCGATGGTGATCGCCATCGTGATCGTCATCCTGGGCGCGGTTGCGATTCCGAGCCTCCCGGTCGCGAACTACCCGGAGGTGGTGCCTCCGGTGGTGCAGATCGCCACCAGCTATCTGGGCGGCAACGCGCAGGACCTCGAGAAAACCGTCGCCCAGCCGATCGAGGAGCAGTTGATCGGTCTCGACGGCATGCTCTACTTCCTTTCGAGCAGCGGCAACGACGGATCGCTCAACATCCAGGTAACGTTCCGGCTGGGCACGAATCCCGACATGGCCACCGTGCAGACGCAGAATCGCGTGAACATCGCGATGCCGCGCCTGCCGCCGGAAGTGCAGCGCCAGGGCGTGACGGTCAAGAAAGTCTCGAGCGCGTTCCTGACCAGCATCAGCCTGGTCTCGACCGATGGCCGCTACGACTCGCTGTTCCTCACCAACTATGCGCAGATCAACCTGTTGAACCAGGTCGCCAGCCTCGATGGCGTGGGGGAATGCCGCCTCGGGGCCAACCAGGTTTACTCCATGCGCGTGTGGGTGAATCCGGACAAGATGGCCAAGCTGGGCATCACCGCCACCGATATCAGCAACGCCATCCAGGCGCAGAACCGGCAGAACCCGGCCGGCACCCTGGGGCAGCCCCCCGCGCCGGCGGGGACGGATTTCCAGTATTCGGTGAGCGCGCAAGGACGGCTGGTGGACCCGAGCCAGTTTGGAGACATCGTGTTGCGCGCCCAGCCGGACACTTCCCTGCTGCGCATCCGCGACATCGGCCGGGTACAACTCGGCGCGCAAAGCTACAGCGGTTTCAACCGCGTGAACGGGCGCGCTTCGGGCAACCTCATCGTGTACCTGTCTCCCGGCGCCAATGCCGTGGCCACCGCCGACCGGGTCCGCAAGTTCATGGCGCAGGTGAAGAAGAACTTCCCGGCGGGGATGGATTTCATCATTCCGTATGACTCGACGGTGTTCGTGCGCGCGGCCATCAGCGAGGTGCTGCTGACCCTGTTCGAAGCCATCGGGCTGGTCATTCTGGTGGTCTTCATCTTCCTCCAGAACTGGCGTGCGAGCCTGATCCCGCTGCTCACGGTGCCGGTGGCGATCGTCGGTACGTTCGCGCTGTTCCCGCTGCTGGGGTTTTCCATCAACCTCACCAGCATGTTCGGCCTGGTACTGTCCATCGGCATCGTGGTGGACGACGCCATCGTGGTCGTCGAGGCCGTGCAACGCCATATCGATGACGGAATGGCGCCGCGAGACGCCACCATCCGCGCCATGCAGGAAGTGTCCGCGCCGGTGGTGGCCATCGCCTGCATTCTGGCGGCGGCGTTCATCCCGGTGGCGTTTCTGGGCGGCATCAGCGGCCAGATCTACAAACAGTTTGCGCTCACCATCGCGGCCTCGGTGCTGATCTCGGCTTTTAACGCGCTGTCGCTCAGTCCCGCGCTGAGCGCCCTGATCCTGCGGCCGAAGAGCGAAAGCCGGAGCTGGCTGGCGGGCTTCTTCCGCGGCTTCAACCGGGGCTTCGAGTGGGCCAGAAGCCGTTACCTTTCCGGCGTCGGCGCGCTGATCCGCAAGTCGGCCTTGGCCTTGCTCGGGCTGTTGTGTCTGTGGCTGGCAGCCGGAGCCCTGTTCCGGCATCTTCCGGTCAGCTTTCTGCCCGATGAGGACCAGGGCACGATCTGGGTTTCCATCCGGCTTCCCGACGGCGCCTCCGTCGCGCGTACCGACGCCGCCACGCGCAAGATCGAGAACATCGTGGGCAGTCTGCCCGGCATCGCGGGAACGTTTACCCTCGGAGGCATCGACATTGCCACTCGCACCAGCAGCTCGAACGTGGCCACCCTCATCGTCCGGCTGAAGCCGTGGGATGAGCGCAGCGCCAAAGAGTTGCAGCTCCGGCCGCTTATGGCGCGCATGCAGGCTGCATTCTCCGCGGTGCCCGAAGCCTTCGTCTTTCCGTTCGGCCTTCCTCCCATCCTCGGCCTAAGCACCACGGGCGGTTTTCAGTTCATGCTCGAAGACCGCGCTGGCGGCAGCGTGCAGGACCTGGCGGCAGCCGCCGACCTGCTGGAGCAGTCGGCCCGGCAGCGGCGGGAACTCGGAAACGTCGTCAGCACTTTCCGTCCCAATGTTCCCGCCTACAGGGTGGACATGGACCTGGCCAAGGTGGAAACGCTGGGCATCCCCGTCACCGACGCCTACAATACCCTGCAGACCTTCCTGGGCGGTTTGTACGTAAACGACTTCAATGCGTTCGGGCGGACCTGGCAGGTGGTGATGCAAGCCGAGCCGGAGTTCCGCAGCCAGCCGGCTGACATCAGCCGCTTCTACGTCCGCACCGGTGACGGCGATATGGTCCCGCTCGGCACGCTGTCCACCGTGAGGGCCACTGCCGGACCGGACGTGGTGTACCGCTACAACCGTTTCCGCGCCGTCCAGATGCTCGGCGGACCCGCCCCCGGCTACAGCAGCGACCAGGCCAGCGACGCCATGGAGAGCCTGGCCGCTTCCAAGCTGCCGCCCGGCTACAGCTACGAGTGGACCGGTACCACCTATCAGGAAAAGGAAGCGCAGGGCCACGAAGCCGTGATCTTCGGTTTTGCGGCGGTGCTCGTGTTCCTGTGCCTGGCCGCGCTCTACGAAAGCTGGTCGATCCCCTTCGCCGTGCTGATGGCGCTGCCGCTGGGTCTTCTGGGGGCGCTGTTCGCGGTCTGGGTTCGATCGTACCCCTACGACCTCTACACGCAGATCGGAATCGTCACCCTGATCGGGCTGGCCGCCAAGAACGCGATCCTGATTGTGGAGTTCGCCCGGATGAGCCACGAGCACGGCAAATCCATCCCCGAGGCGGCCCTGGAAGCCGCCCGCCTCCGGCTGCGGCCCATCCTGATGACTTCGTTCGCCTTCATCCTGGGCGTCGTGCCGCTGATGATCGCCACCGGCGCCGGCGGGGCTTCCCGGCGATCGCTCGGCACCGCCGTTTTTGGCGGCATGAACGCCGCCACGCTGCTGGCCATCTTCATCGTGCCCGTGCTCTACGTGGTCATCCAGCGGGTTGCGGAGAGGAAGCGCGGACCGGCGCCCGGTTGGGAGCCCGTTCCGGAGCAAAGCGCATGAGAGCTCGAGCCCCCTTCCTTCTATTGCCCTTGCTGCTGGCGGGTTGTGCCATCGGCCCGAACTACCGGCGGCCGGCGGTCTCCGCGCCCGGCCAGTATCGCGGTGCGCCCCCGAACAGTTCAGCGGCATCGCTGGCTGATGAAAAGTGGTTCGAGCTGTTCCAGGACGATACCCTCAAGCAGCTTGTCACCACGGCGCTGGAGCACAACTTCGATCTCGGAATTGCCTCCGAGCGAGTCCTGGAAGCCCGCGCCCGGTTCCGCATCAGCCGGGCCGGCGAGTTCCCGCTGGTGACGGCACAGGCTTCCGTCACTTCCTCACGTCCTTCCCGGGTGGGCGCGAATCCGGTGATCCCCGCGCAGTCGATCGACGTAAGCTACACCCAAGCCGGGGTGGGACTTTCCTGGGAGCTGGATTTGTGGGGCCGGCTCCGCCGCCTCTCGGAATCGGCGCGGGCCCAATATCTGGCTACCGAGGAGGGCCGGCGCGGCGTCATTGTCTCGCTTATCGGCGATGTGATCGGCCATTACTTCACCCTGCGCGAGCGCGACCTGGAGCTGGACATCGCGCGCCGCACGCGCACCATCGCCGAGGACAATCTCAGGCTGGTTCGTTTGCGTCACGAGCGCGGCGCCGCCACCGGCCTAGATGTGCATCAGGCCGAAGAGTTCCTTTACACCGCCACTGCCCAGATCGCCAGCGCACAGCGGGACATCGGCCAGGAGGAGAATGCGCTCAACCTGCTGGCGGGCAGGCTTCCGGGCGATATCGCACGGGGAAGAGCGCTGGATGAGTTCCGCCTGCCGGCCGAAGTCCCGCCCGGATTGCCGTCCTCACTGCTGGATCGGCGGCCCGACATACGCCAGGCCGAGCAGGACCTGATTTCCGCCAACGCGCAGATCGGTGCGGCGAAGGCGTTGTACTTCCCGCAGATCTCCTTGACGGGCCTGCTGGGAGGCCAGAGCTGGGCGCTCTCGAACCTGTTTACCGGCCCGGCTCGTTTGCAAAACGTTTCTTCCGCCGCGATCCTGCCGATCTTCGACGCCGGCCAGACCCGCGCCGGCGTGCGCCTCTCGGAAGCACAGAAACGCGAGATGCTGGTTGCGTACCAGAAGACCATCTACAGCGCGTTCCGGGAAGTATCCGACGCGCTGGTGGGCTATGACCGTACGCGCGAAGAGCGCCAGCAGCAGGAGTTGCTGGTCGGGGCGCTGTCGGAAGCCACCCGCCTGTCCAATCTGCGTTACAAGGGCGGCCTGGACAGCTACCTGCAGGTGCTCTTTGCCGAGCGCAGCCTGTTCCAGAGCGAGCTGCTGCTGGCGCAGCTGAGGCTCCGGGAGATGCTCTCCTTCGTGCAGCTTTACCGCGCCCTCGGCGGCGGCTGGCAGTGAGCCGCGCACCCGGCGCGGCGATATCATGAACGGGTGATGAGGACCAACGCCACCCGACGCACCTTTCTCGGAACCGGCCTGGCGGCAGCCGGGTTCAGCGGCCTGCCGCCCGCCAGCGCCGCCGAACCGGCGGCGGAGATCAAGCTCGGTGTCGCCACGTACTCCCTGCGCAAGTTCCAGCGGGGTCTAGCCATTAGCATGCTCCGCCAGCTCGGCGTCTCCCACGCCAGCGTCAAGGAGTTCCACCTGCCCTACCTGCTTCCGCCGGAGGAGCTGACGAGGGCAGCGGAGCAGTTCCGGAGGGCGGGAATTGCGATTGAGAGCGGCGGCGTCATTTACTTGCGCGAAGACAGCGACGAAGACATGCGGAAGTACTTCGACTACGCGCGGGCGTGCGCCATGCCCATGATGGTGGTGGGCGCGACGCTCGAGAACGTTCCCCGCATCGAGAAGTTCGTGAAGGCGTACGACATCCGCATCGCCATCCACAACCACGGCCCCGAGGACCAGCAGTTCCCCACGCCGGAGGCAGCGCTGAAGGCGCTCCGCGGACGAGACGGCCGAATGGGCGTGTGCGTGGACGTGGGGCACACGGCACGCGCGGGCGCCGATCCTGTGGAATCCATCCGCAGCGCCGGCGCACGCCTGTTCGACGTGCACATCAAGGACCTGCGCGACCTGAAGGACGCCAAGACCCAGGTTCCGGTTGGCGAGGGCGTCATGCCGGTGGTGGCCATCTTCAAGGAGCTGCTGCGGATGAACTACCGGGCCTCGGTCAACCTGGAGTACGAGATCGACGTCGACGACCCGCTGCCCGGCATGGCCAAGTCCTTCGCCTACATGCGGGGAGTGCTGGCGGGGCTACGGGGATAGCAGCACGCGGCTGGTAGCCTGTGGATCGTTGCAGCGGTGCGTCGGTCTGCCTAGGGGCGAAGCGCACCTTCGCCCCCAGGCCCCACTAGCGGCTAGCTACTAGCCTCTTAGTTCTTCTCGCTCTTGAGCTTCTCGCGCTGCTCGCGCAGAACCGCCCTGCGGCTCAGTTTGATCTTGTTGCCTTCCAGCGCCAGCACCTTCACCAGGATCTGGTCGCCCTCGTGCAGCTCGTCGCGCACGTTCTTGATGCGGTTCTCGGCAACCTCGCTGATGTGCAGCAGGCCGTCCGTGCCGGGGAAGATCTCGACGAAAGCGCCGAACTCCACCAGCCGCACCACCTTGCCGAGATAGGTCTTGCCGACCTCGGCGACGGCGGCGATGTCGGCCACCATCTGTTGCGCCTTGGCGGCCGAGGCCTCGTCGGCCGAGTAGATGTGCACCGTGCCGTCGTCCTCGACGTCGATCTTGCAGCCGGTCTGCTCCACGATACCCCGGATCACCTTGCCGCCCGGGCCGATCAGCTCGCGGATCTTGTCGGTGGGAATGGTCACGGTGTAGATGCGCGGTGCGTAGGGCGACAGCTCGGAACGCGGCTCCGGCAGCACGGCCTGCATCTTGTCCAGCAGGAACAGGCGGCCGCGGAGCGCCTGGTCGAGCGCCTCCTTCATGATGGCCGTGGTAACTTTGGGCACCTTGATGTCCATCTGGAGCGCGGTAATGCCCGCGCGCGTGCCCGCGACCTTGAAGTCCATGTCGCCGTAGTGGTCCTCGGCGCCCGCGATGTCGGTGAGCACGGAGTACTTCCCGTCTTCCATCACCAGACCCATGGCCACGCCGGCCACGGGCGCGCGGACGGGCACGCCCGCGTCCATCAGCGACAGCGTCGCCCCGCACACGGCCGCCATCGAGCTGGAGCCGTTCGACTCCAGCGTGTCGCTCACCACCCGCATCGTGTACGGGAAGAGGGTCTCGTCCGGAATCACCGCCGTGAGCGCCCGCTCGGCCAGCGCGCCGTGCCCGACCTCCCGGCGGCCCGGGCCGCGCAGGAAGGCCACTTCACCCACGCTGAACGGCGGGAAGTTGTAGTGCAGCATGAACCGCTTCGAGGACTCGCCGACTTCCAGCAGCTCCAGCCGTTGCTCGTCGTCCTTGGTGCCCAGCGTGACCGTCACCAGCGACTGCGTCTCGCCGCGGGTGAACAGCGCCGAGCCGTGCACACGCGGCAGCACGCCGACTTCGATCGAGATGGGCCGGATCTGGTCGAAAGCGCGCCCGTCCGGCCGCCGCCGGTCCTTCAGAACCTGGTCGCGGAAGATCCGCTCCTTCAGCGCGCTGAAGCACTTGCCGGCCTCCTCGCGCTGCTCCTCCGGATGGGCTTCCACAATCTGCTTCTTCAGCGCGTCGACCTTCGCGTGGCTCTCCAGCTTCGGGTATTTTGCGGTGTCGAGCGCGTCGGCCAGCTCGGCCCGGTGCTCGGTTTCGATCTTCCCGTAGATCTCCTGGTCGAGCTGAGGCGGTGTCACTTCCTTCTTGGGCTTGCCCACGGCGGCCATGAGCTCGTGGATGGCGGCGATGACCTTCTTCGCGGACTGGTGCCCGAACTCGATCGCCTCCAGCACCTCGGCCTCGGAGGCGTCCTGGGCGCCCGCTTCCACCATCACGATGCCGCTTTCGCTGGCCGCCACGGTGATCACGAGCTTGGCTTGGCGCGCCTCGTCGTAAGTCGGATTGGCGACCAGCTTGCCTTCAATCAGCGCTACGCGCATCGCCCCCAGCACCTCGCCAAAAGGGATGTCGGAGATCGCCAGCGACGCGGCCGCGCCGATAATCGCCAGCGGGCCGGGATCGCGCACCGGATCGGCCGACAGCACCATGCCGATCACCTGCGTCTCGTGGTTGAATCCTTCCGCGAAAAGCGGCCGGATCGGCCGGTCGATGAGGCGGCTGGTGAGAATCTCTTTCTCGGAGGGCCGCCCTTCGCGCTTGATGTAGCCGCCCGGGATTCTGCCGGCGGAATAGGTGTACTCGCGATAGTCCACCGTCAGCGGGAAAAAACTGAGCCCGGGCTTCGGCTCCGACGCCATGCAGGCCGTGACCAGCACGGCCGCGTCGCCGCAGCGCACCAGCACCGCGCCGTTGGCCTGCTTCGCTATTCTTCCTGCTTCCAGGGAAATCGCGGAGGTGCCCAGGTCTACTTCAGATGTGTGTACCATTTCATGCTCCAATCCCGGCCCTCGCGGCCGGTGCGTTGTCGAGCCGGAATCCGGCTCGCGATGGAGATTGGAGGCGGAATGACCTAGCGGGTTCTGAACCAGGGCGGCGTCCAGATGTACCGGCTAACCGCCGGCGGACTCGATGGACTCTCGCCCGCTCTGCCTGCGAGTATCCTCTAGCGGCGCAGACCCAGCTCCTGAATGAGCTGCTTATAGCGCTCCGGCTCCTCAGCCTTGAGGTACTTGAGCAGCCGCCGGCGCCGGGCCACCATGGTCAACAGACCCCGTCGTGAGTGATGGTCCTTCGGGTGGGATTTAAAATGCTCGGTGAGCTCGGCAATATTCCGGCTCAGCAGCGCCACTTGCACTTCTGGCGAACCAGTGTCCGTCGTGTGCACCCGAAACTGACCCACAATCTGCTTCTTGACGTCTGTCGCCAGGGCCATGCTAGAAGTGGATACTCCTTCTCTGTCCTTAATCTCCGTCTGTTCGGAATTAGGATAGCACATTGAGCCGCAAGGCGCTTAGGGGCCGCGGGGGCCGCGGCGGGCGCGGCCGATTGTAGGGCGGGCGTGGACGCCAGCCCTACGAAGGTGCCGTCTGGATGACAACCCAAACCGCGTGCTCCGAAGTTGAGCGCTATGATGGAAGTCACGGAAAGGAGCCAGGTTGAGCCAACTCATCGACCCTGCCGTACTCATTCTCCAATACAGCATCTGGGACATGGTGAGCCGGGCGAAACCCTTGCCGCTCATCGTTTTAGCGATTCTTCTGATCGCTTCGGTCCTGTCCTGGGCGGTCATCTTCTCCAAGTGGCGGGTGTTTGCCAAAGCGCGGGCGGCCAATGCGCGGTTCCTGAGGACCTTCCGCAAGGCTGCGGGGCTTCAGGCGGTGGCAGCGGCCAACGAGCAGTTCCGGCCCTGCCCGCTGGCAACGGTGTTCGACTTCGGCTACGAGGAAGTCACGCGGCAGATGAGGGCGCGGGGCAGCATCAACAGCGAGGCCGCGCTCCAGCGCGCGCTCCAGCTCGGCATCAGCGAGGAGGTTGCGAAGCTGGAGCGGAACATGAACTGGCTGGCCACCATCGCGGCGGTGAGCCCCTTCGTGGGCCTGTTCGGGACGGTCTGGGGCATCATCGACGCCTTCCAGGGGCTGGGGCTGGCGGGCAGCGCTAGTTTGCGCGCGGTGGCGCCGGGCATCTCGGAGGCGTTGGTGGCGACGGCGATGGGCCTGGCGGCCGCCATCCCGGCCGCGGTGTTCTACAACTACTACAGCCATGTGATCCGCGAGATCGGCGCGCGCATGGAAGACTTCTGCCTGGAGTTTTTGAACCTGGCCGAGCGGAACTTCGAAGAGTAGACGCGCTGACAGCAGGGCGTTCAGGGCGCCGAGTGGCAGGGGAGGAACCGAACAGAGAATGGCGTTTTCCTACACCGGCGGGGGCGGGTTCCTGGGGCGCAGCCGCTTCCGCGGCTTCTCGGCCGTGTCGGATATCAACATCGTCCCGCTGGTCGATGTGGTGATGGTGCTGCTGGTGATCTTCATGCTGACGGCGCAGGTCATGGAGTTCGGCATGGAGGTGGACGTGCCGAGGGTGAACCAGATCAAGGATTCGACGCAAGAGCTGCCGGTCATCACCATCACCAAGAACGGCTGGTTGTACCTGAACGAGAATGAAGTGAACATCAACAGCCTGGCCAGTGCGATCGAGCGGCGGTTTGGCCGGGTGAACGCCGTCTACGTGCGAGCCGACAAGGACGCCATCTGGGACGTGGTCGCGCAGGTGATCGCGGCGCTGGGCGAGGCCAAGATCCATCCCAACATGGTGACCCAGCCGGTGGATGAGGCGGAAAGGGCCCGTCGGCGGCGCTGAAAACCATGCCCGGACGCATCGATGTACTGGAGGGGAGCGAATCGCTGCGCCGGGCTGTGCTGCTTTCGATGGCGGTGCACGCGGCGGCGTTCTCGCTGATGGCCTACTACAGTCACGCGGGCACGCAGGCGGGGGTCCAGTGGGGCAACCCTCATCCGCTGGGCGGAGGTACGGCGGTCGGAATCACGACCGTGAAGCAGATCCCGCTGCCCGCGCGGACGGGCGCGGCGAACCCGCTGGCGAACGACACGGAGTCGCGGGTCCCGCTGCCGCCGAAACCGCAGGCGGAGAAGGTGCGGGCGCCGGAGCCGGATGCGATCGCCATCCGCGGGCGCCAGAGGCCGCCCCAGCCCGAGCGGCCGCGGCAGTATGCCCAATACCGGCCCGGGCCGGAGCGGCCGAACCAGCTCTATTCGAATTCGGGACAGGCATTGAGCTCGACCATGTTCGGCGCGCAGACCGGCGCCGGCGGCGTGGGTATTGGCCCGGGCGGCGCATTCGGCAGCCGCTTCGGCTGGTACCGGGACCTGCTGGAGCAGCGGGTGGCGCAGAAATGGCGCACCGAGGAGGTGGACGCGCGCCTGCAAACCGCGCCCGCCGTCATTGTCACCTTCGAGATTCTGCGCGACGGCTCGATCCGCAACCTGCGGATCTTGCAGCGCAGCGGCTATAGCGGCCTGGACTATTCGGCCCAGCGCGCGGTTTACGAAGCCGCGCCGTTTCCGGCGCTGCCGCAAGGCTACGAGCGGTCGAGCGCGCAAATCGAGATCTGGTTTCAGCTAAAGAGATGAGAAAGAAGACCGTCTGGATCGGACTCGCCGCGGCCGTCGCGGCCCTGGTTCTCGTCGCCCAGGAAAGCGACGTCCTCATCATCATCAAGAAGGGCGAGCGGACCTCGATCGCCGTGCCCGACTTGCGCGGCTCCGGCGAGGCGCAACAGTACATGGACGCGTTCAACCAGACGCTGTGGAGCGACCTGGAGAGCGCGGGCATCTTCAAGATGACGCCGAAGAGCCTGTACTGGCTCCGGGTGCCGCAGACGCCTCAGGACTTCCGCTCCATGCCCGCCCGCGGGACGCCGGGAGCCGGCCGGCCGCAGGCCACCCGGCCGACTGCCGAAGGCCTCTGGCTTTCGGACTGGTCGGGTCCTCCGGTGAACGCCAACTACCTCACGTTCGGCTACACCGGGGTCGATGGTGGACAGATCGTACTGCGCGGGTGGCTCTACAACGTGGGCCAGCCGGATACGGCCAGCGCGCAGGTGCTGGGGAAGATCTACCTGGCGCCGCTGGGCGAGGAAGGGGCGCGGAGGCTCGCGCACGATTTCGCCGCCGACATCCTGAAGCAGTTCGGGGCGGTGAGCGTAGCGGGGACGAGGATCTACTTCGTCTCGCAGCGGGCCGCGGGAGTGAAGGAGATCTGGTCGATGGACCCGGACGGGTCCAACCAGAAGCAGTTGACGTTCTACGGATCGCTGTCGATGACGCCGGCGGTGTCGCCGGAGGGAACGCGGCTGGCGTTCTGCTCGTTCGCGCGAGGAAGCCCCATGATCTTCCTCCACTCGCTTGAGACAGGACGGCGGCTGCCTTTCTATAATGAGGTGTCGCCGCTGGCGGCAACACCGGAGTTTACTCCGGACGGGAGGCAGATGCTGTTCGCTTCCTCTGTCGCCGGCTGGGCCCAGGTTTTCATTGCGAATGCGGATGGCACGGGCATGCGCCGCGTGACATACTCGCGATCGATCGACATGGAGCCGAAGGTGAATCCGAAGACCGGACGCGAGCTGCTGTTCATGTCGGACCGCTCGGGGATGCCGCAAATCTACCGGATGAACCTGGAGGGGGCGGACGTGCAGCGGCTGACGACGGGCGAGGGCGAGGCCGTGAATCCGGCCTGGCACCCCGACGGCCAGCATCTGGCGTTCGCCTGGACGCGAGGATTCGAGCCGGGCAACTACAACCTTTTCGTGATGGACGCCGCGACGCGGCAGTTTGTGCAGTTGACGCACGGCGCCGGACGGAACGAGAACCCGAGCTGGGCGCCCGACGGCCGGCACCTGGTCTTTTCATCGAACCGCAGTGGTTCGCCGCAGATCTGGACCATGCTGGCCGATGGGACGCAGCTCCGTCAGCTCACCACGCAGGGGCGCAACACGCAGCCTGTGTGGGGCAGGTAGGGAAAACAGCACCAGTTGAGAAGCTCAAAGGAGGCAGGATGAGGATGAACACGGGAAAGGTCAGTGCCGTATTACTGTCGGTTTCCTTGATGTTGTTTGCGGCGGGATGCAAGAAGAAGGTGCTCCCGCCGCCACCGCCGCCACCCCCGCCGCCGAAGGAAGCGCCGGCGCCGCCGCCGCCGAAGCCGGCGATTCAGTTCACGGCTGAGCCGGGGACGATCGAGCGCGGCCAGTCGGCGACGCTCCGCTGGTCGGTGTCGGATGCGACCGATATTTCCATCATGCCCGGCGTCGGCACAGTGAGCGCGCGGGGCAACCGCGAGGTTTCCCCCAGCGACACGACGACCTATACTCTCTCGGCCAAGGGTCCGGGAGGAACCGAAGGCGCCAGCGCCACGGTGAACGTAACGATTCCGTCGCCACCGCCGCCGCCGCCACCGCCGCCGCCGAAGAGGACCTTGACCCAGATGTTGGAGGGCGAGGTGCAAGACGCCTACTTCGATTACGACAAGAGCGACATACGCGAGGATGCGCGAGCGGTGCTGACGCAGGACGCCGACGCATTGAGGCGGGTTTTCGCCGAAATCCCGGGGGCGACGGTGGTGATCGAGGGCCACTGCGACGAGCGCGGGTCGGCGGAGTACAACCTGGGCCTGGGCGACCGCCGCGCCACGGCGGTCAGAGACTTTCTCGTGCAGCTCGGCGTTCCGGTGGAGCAACTGCGAACCATCAGCTACGGCAAGGAGCGGCCGGTCTGCACCGAGCATAACGAGGACTGCTGGCAGAAGAACCGCCGCGCGCATTTCTCGGCGCCACAGTAGCCGGCCCGGCCGCTTCGGGCAGGTTCGCCCGGCCGCCCCAACGCGGCGGCGGGGTGGGCCCGCCAGGGAGCGGCGATGAGGAAGCAACAGGGTATCGCAGGCCATGAGTCCGCCCGCCGGCCGGGTTCGTGGCCTGCGGCAGACAGAAGAGGGAGAGCGTTATGCCATCTCTGCGGGTGGGCTTGATCGTCATCGCCGTGACGGCGCTGGCGCCGGGGCTCGGTTTCGGGCAGAAGCGGGAGTTTGTCGAGCTGCAGCGCGACGTGGCGTCGCTGCAAGACCAGGTGCGGAACCTGGAGCGGTCGCTGAACGAGAACATGGGCCGGATCAACGGTCAGCTCCTGCAGGCCATCGACAGCATCAACAAGGCCAACACGTCGGTGGCGGTGCTGGACGCGGCGATGCGCGAGCGCGAGAAGACGCTGGCCGCGCCGGTGACATCGGTGGGAGCCAAGATGGACCAGATGGCCGGCGAGTTCCAGGCGCTGCGGGTCACCATGGACGACCTGAGCGCCCGGCTGGGGAAGGTTCAACAGGGGCTGGTGGACCTGAACAATACCGTCAAGGTGCTCCAAGCGCCACCGGCGCCGCCGCCACCGGTGAGCATTCCGGCCGGGGCGGCCGGGGCCGCGGGGCCGCCTTCGGGCTTGACGGCCGAGTCAGTCTACGCCAACGCGATGCGCGACAAGGACGCCGGCAACTACGCTGTGGCGCTCCAGGAATTCACCGACTATTTGAAGTATTTCGGGACGACGGAGCTGGCGCCGAATGCACAATACTACATCGGCGAGATTTATTACAGCCAAAAGGACTACGACAACGCGCTGGAGGCGTTTGACGCCGTCCTGGAGCGGTTCCCGGACAACAACAAGACGCTCGACGCCAGATTCATGAAGGGCCGCGCGTTGTTCCAAAAAGGCGACCGGACCCGGGCCGCCCAGGAGTTCCGCGAGGTGTACCGCCGGGAGCCGCGCTCGGAGATTGGCAGCAAGGCCAAGGCGCAACTGGCGAACATGGGGCTGTCGGTCAATCCGCCGGCGAGCAAGAAGCGCGCGACCCGAAAGTAGTTAGCCCGATCTTCTCACACGCCTTCGGCTGCGGCTTGCTGGAACGCGGCCGGGGCGGGCTGCGAAGGAAGGCAATTAAGCCGGCCGGGGCGGCGTTCGAGCGTGATATTCTAAGTGGACCCGGTTGATGCCGCCCCTTGAATCACTGCCGCGCATCGCCATCGCGCTCGGTTTCTCGACTGTCGAGCGCCTGCTCGACCAGGCCCGGCGCGAGGCCGGGGCCGGCGAGACGCTCTTCGAATTCCGGCTCGACCACCTGGGTGCGCCCGCGGAGGGTGTGGAGGGGATCCGGCGTTTTCTGCTTAGTAATCCCGACTGCGCGATCCTGGCGACGTGCCGCCGCCACCAGAACCACGGCCGGTTCAACGGCAGCATCGAGGAACAGATCCGCATCCTGGACGCCGCGGTGGAGGCAGGCGCGCGCGGCGTGGACATCGAGGTGGAGACGGCCGAGGCAGCGGGGGACCGGCTGGAGACCTTTCGCGGCCGCGCCCGGGTGATCGTCTCCTACCACAACTTCGACGGCACCCCGGCCATGGAGGCGGTGCTGCGGCGGCTGATGCGCGTCCGGGCGGACGCCTACAAGATCGTCACCACCGCGCGGAAGCCTTCCGACAACCTGCGGGTGCTGGGCCTGGCGCGGACACACTCGCGCGTGCCGCTGATCCTGCTGGCCATGGGCGAGACGGGCTTCCCCTCGCGCGTGCTTTCGCCCCTGTTCGGGGGGCTGTACACCTACGCGGCGCCGAGCACGGCCGAGGGCACCGCGGCCGGGCAGGTCTGCGCGCGGCAGCTCCGGCAGCTTTACCGCATCGAGAAGCTGACGCGGGCGGCGCGGGTCTATGGAGTGATCGCGGACCCGGTGGAACATTCGATCTCGCCAGCGGTCCACAACCGTGCGTTCCAGGCCCGGCGCATCGAGGCAGTCTACCTGCCGTTCCTGGTGCCGCCGGCGCAGCTTAGGGATTTCATGACCACCGCCCAGAAACTGCCGGTGACGGGCTTCAGCGTGACCATCCCGCATAAGCAGAAGATCCTCCGGCACCTGGACGCGGTCGAGCCGCTGGCGCGGCGGATCGGCGCGGTGAACACGGTCTGGCGGAAGGCCGGGAGGTGGCGCGGCACGAACACGGACGCCGACGGGGTGAGAGCCCCGCTCGAGCGGCGGCTGCGCCTGGCGAAATCGACGGTGCTGATCGCCGGAAACGGCGGCGCGGCGCGCGGCGCGGCCTTCGCGCTGGCCGAGGCGGGCGTGAAGCTGGCCATCACCGGCCGCAACCCGGACCGGGTGCGGGCTCTGGCGAAGACCTGCGGCGCGGAGCCGCTGGCGCGCGAGCAGGCCGAAGCGCGCTACTTCGACGCGGTGGTGCATGCCACGCCGCTGGGCATGTACCCCAACGTCAGCGAGACGTTCTTCCCGGACCGCATTCCGGCGGACGTAGTCTTCGACATGGTGTACAACCCCGTGGAGACGCTGCTGCTCCGGAGCGCGCGCGCACAGGGCCGGACGGTCGTGCCGGGGACGGAGATGTTCCTGGAGCAGGCGGCGCGTCAGTTCGAGATTTGGACCGGCGAGAGCGCGCCGCGGACGGTCATGGAGAGGGCTGCCCTGGAGGCCCTGGCCAACTGGTGACCGCCGGGGCCCGCGCCCGCATATAATGGCCGCATGAAGCTGACCCGCAGGGAACTGGCGGCGGCGCTCGCGGGCGGAGCGGCCGCGCTGGCGCAGGCGCCCGGAAACGCGCCCGAGACCCCCGACTCACTGGCTCAGGCTGCCGCCGAGGAGGTGCGCAAGCAAGCCGCGGCGGTGGCCAAGGTGAGTATCCC
Source organism: Bryobacteraceae bacterium (assembly GCA_050010255.1). GTDB lineage: Bacteria > Acidobacteriota > Terriglobia > Bryobacterales > Bryobacteraceae > JBEKLJ01. The sequence goes on along the minus strand of JBEKLJ010000001.1, from coordinate 8,309 downwards.
CATTCAGACCGAACCGGCCTTCGCGTTCAGGGCGCAGTGACCATGGCAGATTTAGACGATAGCGTGTTCTTCGCCAGCGTCGCCGAGCTCGGCGCGAAGCTGAGGGCGCGCGAGTTCTCGGCCGTCGAGCTGGTCAAAGCGTTCGCCTTGCGTCTGGAGAAGCTGGGACCGCGCTACAACGCGCTGGCGCTGGCGCTGGGCGAGCGCGGCAGCCGGCCAGCCCGCGACGCCGATGACCGCATCCAGCGCGGGCGGGGGAGAGTGCGGCCGCTGGAAGGCATCCCTTACGCCGTCAAGGACCTGCTGAGCGCGGCCAACCACCCGACGACGTGGGGCGCCAAGCCGTTCGCGACCCGCGCGTTCGACTACGACGCTACGGCCGTCACCAAGCTCGGAAAGGCTGGGGCCGTGCTGATCGGCAAGCTGGCCATGATCGAGCTGGCCGGCGCCGGAGGTTACCGCTACGCCTCGGCGTCGCTATTCGGGCCGGGGTTGAACCCCTGGGACCTCTCGCGCTGGTCGGGCGGATCCTCCAGCGGCCCAGGCAGCGCGGTAGCGGCGGGCCTGGTGCCCTTCGCCCTGGGCTCGGAAACCTACGGGTCGATCCTGACGCCGTGCGCCTACTGCGGAGTCACGGGCCTGCGGCCCACCTACGGTTTGGTGAGCCGCTACGGGGCCATGCCGCTCTCCTGGACGATGGATAAGATCGGACCCATGTGCCGCACGGCCGAGGACTGCGGGCTGGTGCTGGCGGCCATGGCGGGGGGCGACTCCAAGGACCCCGGCTCGTCGGGCAAGAGCTTCTTCTACTGGCCGAAACTCAATCGCGAGTGGAAGGAGATTCGCGTCGGCTTCGCCCCGGTGGATTTCGCCGCGTGGGCCGAGCCGGCCGCCCGGCCGGCCTTCCAGGCAGCGCTCGAGGCGATCCGCTCGATCGGGGTCGAGATGAAGGAGGCGGCGCTCGCCAAGTTCCCGTACGACGAGATGGCGGAGCTGGTGATTGCGGCCGAAGGCTCGGCGGTCTTCGAGCCGCTGATCGAGAGCGGGCGCATCGAGGAGCTGGCCGACCAGCGGCAGATCGCGGGGCTGAAGGCCGGCCTGGCGATCAGCGCGCGGGACTACCTGAAGGCGATGCGCGCGCGGCGGCTGGTGATGGAGGCGTTCCAGGAGACCTTCACCGACTTTGACGTGCTGGTCTCGCCCGCGGAGTTTGGGCCGGCGACGAAACTCAGCGAAGCGCTCGACCGGGAGCCCGGGCGCCCGGCGCCCGCACGGAAGGGCCTCTCGGAGCTGAGCGCGGCGGGCAACCTGGCCGGGCTGCCGGCGCTGGTGCTGCCGTGCGGCTTCGCGGACAACCTGCCGGTGGCGCTCGAACTGGTGGGGCGGTCGCAATCGGAGAACCTTCTCCTCGCGCTCGGCCGCGAATTCCAGGCGCGGACGGACTGGCACAAGCGCCGGCCCCCGCAAACGTAACCGGGAGTCGGCTACCGTCAGCCGGCGGAAAGCCGGCCCTGTGCCGGGAAGCTCATTTCCTGCTTGCGCCCCGGACATATTTGTCCGACACTGGAGACAGCGGCCTGCTCCTCCGCACTACCCTTAAGGGTGGCCGGTGAGAGGCGAGGAATTGGTGCGAAAGGTGAAGCGGCTGGGCGATCGGCGGTCCATCAGCGTGTCATTCCGTCCGGAACGCGGCAAAGGAAGCCACGGCACGCTGCACTTCGGTGAGCGGAGGGCGACTATTCCGGATCTCAAGAAGGAGCTGAAATCGGGCACCCTCGGCGCCATCCTCAGGCAACTTGGCCTCTCGCACTCGGAGCTGGTATGAGCCACAGCACGGTACGTCGCTTCACTTACCCCGTTCGCTTGACGCCCGACCGGCGCGACGGGGGCTACGTCGTGACCTTCCCCGATGTCCCGGAAGCCATCACGCAGGGGGACTCGGTGGAGGAATCCCTCGCCAACGCCACCGATGCCCTCGAGGAGGCTGTTGCGGCTCGGATCCGGCTGCGGGAGGATATCCCGCTACCCTCGCGCGCCGACCCCGGACAGCGCAGTGTCGGGCTTCCGATCGAGACCGCGACCAAGGCCGCGCTCCACATCGCGATCCGCGAATCGGGCCTCACGAACACGGCGCTGGCCGCCCGGCTCCGCTGCGATGAGAAGGAGGTGCGGCGCCTGCTCGATCCCTATCACCCGTCCAAGCTGCCGCGCATCGAGCGCGCCTTGCACGCTCTGGGCAGACAGCTGCTAGTCTCGTGCGTGTCCGGCTCCGGGCTGTGCGCCCAGCGGCGCTGAAGGGAAGGTCTACTCGGGGAACCTCATCCGCTCGGCATAGATTTCCTGGAACCCGGCGTCGGAAGCCAGTGAGATGTGCTCGACGCGGCGCCGCACGTCCTCGTAAGCGAGATCGGCGGCGAAGAGCGCCAGCTTGGCGCCGAGGAGCGCGGTGTTGCCGGCTTGCGTGACCTTGTCCTCCGGGAATTCGATCAAGCCGATGCGCCGCGCGCTCTCCAGGTTCACGTAGTTGCCGAAGGCGCCGGCCAGGTACACGCGCTGAACGTCTCCGGCCGAGGCTCCCAGCCGCTTCAGCAGGATGCGCACGCCCGCGGCCACGGCGCCCTTGGCGAGCTGAAGCTCGCGGATGTCGGCTTGCGTGAGCCGGACCGGCGGGCAGAGCTCCAGCACGCCATCGGCGAGACGGCCGTTCGCGCTCAGGAGGCCGAGGCCAAGCGCGGCTGCGGCCGCGTCCACCAGGCCGCTGCCGCAGATGCCGCGGGGCGGGACATCGCCCAGGACGCGGCAGCGGAGCCGTCCGTCGATCAGGGACACCTCGGAGACAGCGCCGGTAGCGGCGCGCATGCCGGTTGAGATCCGGCCGCCCTCGAACGCCGGGCCTGCCGCCGCCGAAGCGCAGACGATCCGCTGGCGGTCGCCCAGCAGGATCTCCGCGTTCGTACCAAGATCGATCAGCGCAACCAGGGAGGCGCTGGCGTCCATCTTCACCGCCAGCAGGCCGGCCAGCGCATCGCTGCCGACGAACCCGCCCAGGCAGGGCAGGAAACTGACGCCGGCCCGGGGCACGGCCGTCCAGCCCAGCTCCGCGGCGCTGAAGCGCTCGAGCCCGTTCCGCGGCGGTTCAAAGGGGGCGCGCGAGAGCGGCTCGACGTCAATCCCGCAGAAGAGGTGGTGCATGACGGCGTTGCCGACGATTGCGACGCGGCCGACGGCCTCGGGCGCCACCCCGGCCGCCACAACCGCCTCGGCGATGAGCGCGCCAATGCGCTGGCGAATGCCCTCCCGGAGCGTTCGGGCGCCCTCGGGGGCAAGGCCGTATTGGACCCGGCTCATGAGGTCGGCGCCGTGGGCGGCTTGCGGGTTCAGCGCCGCCCGAACCGCCAGCACGCGGGCGCTGGAGAGGTCGAGCAGTTGGACCACCAGGGTCGTGGTGCCCAGGTCCACGGCGACGCCGAGGCCCGCGCGCGGCTGGAACTCGAAGGGGGAGTCGTCACCCAGAATGGGCGCCTGCATCTGGCCGATTTCGAGCGTTAGCGGGCCTTCGGCGCGGGCATGGCAGGCCAGGCGCCAGCCGGCGGCCAGTTCCGCGGGCGTCAGGAGCCGGCGGTCGGCGTCCGTGACGGTCAGCGAGCCTTCCAGGAGCCGGACGCGGCAGCGTTTGCACCGCCCCTGCCCGCCGCAGGGGAATTCGACCCCGTGAGCGAACAGGAGGTCCCGCAGCGGCGCGCCGCGGCCGGCCTCAAGCGTTTCGCCCAACGGTTTCAGTTCGATGCGGACGCGTTCGGAAGGCATGTGGACCCCCCATCATACGCGGCCCGGCCCGCGGCGGGTCCAAGAAAGACCCACTTGCGCTCGGGGCTGGCACTTCATCTATACTTATACAAATACCCCATCGCAGGCCGAGCGCCAGAAGTATACATACGCGTTATACGCGCCGGACGCGGCGGGAGTGTAGGCGGGCGCCGGGCCGGAACGGGTATTAGAGACTGACCATTCGAGGAGAGCCGGTGAGCATCAGTCAACTAGCACGATCGATCGTCGAGTCGCCCACCCTTAAACTGAACGATACTGCGGCCTTGCTCAGGGAAAAGGGCGAACCTGTCATCCACCTCGGTGGCGGCGAGCCGAAGGGCCGCGCGCCGGTAGACGCCATCATCAACTGCACGGCGGTGCTGAACACCGGCGAGGTGCGCTACGCGCCGCCGGACGGCATCCCCGCGCTGAAGAAGGCCGTCATCCGCTACACCGAGGAGAATTACGACAAGTGCTTGGGCGCGCCGAATGTGATTGCCTCCAACGGCGCCAAGCAGGCGATCATGGTGGCCCTGTACACGCTCCTCGAGCCCAAGGACGAGGTGATCTTTCCGGGGCCCTACTGGGTCTCCTACCCGGAGATGGTGAAGCTGGCGGGCGGCGTCGCGGTGGCCATCACGCCCGAGGACGGCAGTTTCCACCCGACCTTGGAGGAGATCGCCGAGGCCGTCGGCCCGTATACCAAGGCCATCATCATCAACAGCCCCAACAACCCCTCGGGCGCGGTGTACTCGGAGGAGTTCATCGCCGGCGTGGTGGAGTTGTGTGAGAAGAAGAACGTCTACCTCATCATGGACGACACCTACAACCGGCTGATCTTCGACGGCCGCGCTCCCACCAACGCCTTCAGCTACGCCAAGAACCACACGCGCAGCTCCAAGCTGGTGGTCATCAACTGCGTGTCGAAGATGTACGCGATGACCGGCTTCCGGGTGGGCTGGGCGGTCTCGGACAACACCGAGGTCATCGAGGCGATGGTGAACATCCAGTCGCAGCAGACCTCCGGACCGTCGGTGCCGGCGCAGTGGGCGGCGGTGGGTGCGCTCAACGGTCTGCAGTCCTCCATCGCCAGCCTGCGGATGACTCTGGAGAACAACCGCAACGTGCTGGTGGACCGGCTGAAGGCGTTCAGCGGGATTCAGGTCACCAAGCCGCAGGGGACGTTCTATACCTTCCCGGACTTCAGCGCTTACGAGAAGGACTCGCAGAAGCTGTCGCGGTTCCTGCTCGACAAGGTGCGCGTGGTCACGGTGCCGGGCAAGGAGTTCGGCATGGAGGGCCACCTGCGAATCAGCTTCTGCGGCACGATCAAGGAGATCACCGAAGGCGTCGAGCGCATGAAGTGGGCGCTCGATCCTAACTCGCCCAACGAGCTCTACCTTGGCGACCGGAAACTGGTGAGGGACTGGCTATGAACGTCTACCAGGACATTACTTCCCCCGCGCAAGGGATCGCGTCGGCCAACGCGAGCCAGTTCGGGGTGCAGAACCACGGTCTGGCGAACCTGCACCGCGTCTACTGGAACCTGCCCACGGGCGCGCTTTACGAGGAGGCGGTTTTCCGGGGCGAGGGCGCGATCGCCCACCTCGGGCCGTTCATCGTCAACACCGGCAAGCACACCGCGCGCGCCGCCGCCGACAAGTTCATCGTCCGCGAGCAGACCACCGAGGAGAAGGTCTGGTGGGGCCAGTACAACCGCCCGTTCAACCCCGAGAAGTTCAGCGCGCTGCTCACGCGGCTCCAGGGCTATTTGCAGGGCCGCGACGTGTTCGTGCAGGACCTGTTCGCCGGGTCCGATTCGGAGGCGCGGCTGCCGATCCGCATCATTACCGAGCGGGCCTGGCACAGCCTGTTCGTGCGCACCATGTTCTCCAAGCCGCAGACGCTGGAGGAGATGAAGCGGCACGTTCCGGAATTCACCATCATCTGCGCGCCGAGCTTCAACGCCTCGCCTATCGTGGACGCCACCCGCTCGGAGACGTTCATCATCGCCAACTTCTCCGAGCGGCTGGCCGTCATCGGCGGCTCGGCTTACGGCGGCGAGATGAAGAAGACCGTTTTCACGGTGCTCAACTTCCTGCTGCCGCTCGAAGGCGTGCTGCCGATGCACTGCTCGGCCAACGTGGGCGACGAGGACGACGTGGCGATCTTCTTCGGGCTGTCGGGGACGGGCAAGACCACGCTCTCGGCCGAACCCTCGCGGCACCTGATCGGCGACGACGAGCATGGCTGGAGCGAGAACGGCGTCTTCAACTTCGAGGACGGCTGCTACGCCAAGGTCATCCGCCTGTCGGAATCCGCCGAGCCGCAGATCTTCGCCTGCACGCGGCGTTTCGGCACGATCCTGGAGAACGTCGTCTTCGATCCGGTCTCGCGCCGGCTCGATTTGAACGACGACCGCCTCACGGAGAATACGCGGGCGGTCTACCCGCTGTCCTACATCGAGAACTACTGGCCGCCCAAGCAGGCCGGCCATCCCAAGAACGTCATTTTCCTGACCTGCGACGCCACGGGTGTCATGCCGCCGATTTCGCGGCTCACAGCCGACCAGGCGATCTACCACTTCATCTCCGGGTACACCAGCAAGATCGCCGGCACCGAGATCGGGCTGGGCATCGAGCCCGAGCTGACTTTCAGCGCCTGCTTCGGCGCGGTGTTCATGGTGCACCACCCCTATGTCTACGCCGAGATGCTGAAGGCCAAGCTGCTGAAGCACGGCGCAGCCTGCTGGCTGGTGAACACCGGCTGGACGGGCGGCCCGTTCGGTGTCGGCAAGCGGCTCTCGATCCACCACACCCGCACGCTGCTGAAGGACGCGCTCTCGGGCCGGTTGCACGACGTGGAGTTCCGCGTGGACCCGGTGTTCGGCTTCGACGTGCCCAAGTTCTGCGAGGGCGTGCCCACCGAGATCCTGGACCCGGCCAACACTTGGGGCAGCCGCGAGGAGTACTTCCGCAAGTACGACGCGCTGGCGGCCCGGTTCATCGAGAACTTCAAGCTGCTGGCCGACGGCTGCCCGAAGCACGTCGTAAACTTCGGCCCGAAGCGCATCCACGACTTCGCCGAAGCGGCCAAGGTTTTGAAGTAGGCGCTGGCCCGGGTGTTTCACCAGCAATCTGCTGCGGCGCGCGACAGGGCCGCCGTCCGAAGGCGCGGCTGGCACCGGGCCGCGCCCCGCTTCCCCTATTCCAACACCTGGTCGAGGTACACCAGATACCCGCACAGCAGCCGATAGGTGTCGTAGTAGTCGCTCATTCTCATGGCCGAGAGGTTGTCATCGCGCGAGTGCAGAATCTTGAGCGTCTCCTGCGTCACGGAATGGACCGTGATGGCGGGGATCTTCTTGTTGCGGAATGATTGCGAATCCGCGCCGCCAACCAGCTCCACATTCACGCCCTCAACCGGGAGGTTGAGCGCTTTGGCCACGCCCGCCAGACGATTCGTGAGCACGTGGTCGGAGCCGCTCAGCCACACTTTCGTGGAGGAGAGCCCGAGAGAATCGAGGTTCACCATCGCGCGGATGCCGGTGCGCTGCTCGGGGCTGAGCTGCTTGACGTAGAACCACGAACCCTGCAGCCCCGTCTCCTCGTCCGTGAAACCGACGAAGACGAAGGTATGCTTGCGCGGGGCCTTGCGGAGCACCTCGAAGAGGCTCGGCAGCAGCGAGACCCCGCTCCAGTTATCCACTACCCCTCTGCCGGCGCCGGAGAAGTCGTAGTGCGCACCGACGAGGATAACGGAGCCGCTCGTGCCCCTCAGCGAGCAAATAATGTTCGGCTGCTTGCTGCCTTTCACCACCTGCTCTTCGAGCATCGTGTCCCTGCATCCGGCCTCTTCGAAGAGGCCGCGGACGGCGGCCGGGCGGCCGGCCTTCTTCTCTGGCGCAAGGTTGAGGCGCCTCTCGATCGCCTCACGACTCGAGGGATCGAAGCCGACCTGAGAGGTCTGCGAGAGGGCGGCGCATGCGAGCGCCAGAGGAACAGCAAAGCGTGAAATCATCATTCTACTGTAACTGTGCACAGCCCTGTCCTTCAACTGCTCCCGTTGGGGCACTTGGAATCGATCGGCGCGCGATCCGAGGGAACCGCTGCGGCCAGCCGGGGCGCCTGCGCCAGGGACCGCCGCTGCTTTCCCCCGGGCGAGCGGAGTTCAGCGGCGGCCGAAACCCGTGAGCACGCGTGCCGGGAGGGTGACCACGGCCCAGAGCAGCTCCAGCACGCCGCCGACGGCGATGCCGACGATGCGGAACGGCAGCAGGAGCAGCCAGACGATCGGGTACAGCACCAAGGCCGCCAGCGCCAGCGGCCAGCACAACACCAGCAGGATCAGCCAGAGGATAAAGGTGCGCACGCAGCCCTCCCCAATACGCTACGCACGGCCTGGTCGCATTGTTCCGCCGGATACAGTGGCACTCTCGGCAGCCAGCCGCCGCCGCTCAGCGCAGAGCTTCCAGCGCCGCGCGGGTCGCCCGGATGAACTCC